>JANLPP010000047.1:0-10182 GCA_031367295.1 Hyphomicrobiales bacterium
CAATGTCGGCGATGCTCATTCCGGCGCGCTTCAGCAGCTTGTGCGTCACATCCACTGGCCCGGTCAGCATCATCGCCGGTTCCGACCCGATATTTGCAAACGCCCGGATGCGCGCGCGCGGCTTGAGGCCTGCGGCCCGCCCCGCCTCGCCCGAGCCGAGCAGTACGGCAGCCGCGCCATCGACAATGCCGGAACTGTTGCCAGCGTGATGGACATGGTTGACCGCTTCAATTTCTGGATGCGCCTGGATCGCCACCGCGTCAAAGCCGCCCTGGTCGCCCATCACGGTGAAAGCAGCCTTCAACGAGGCCAGCGACTGCATGTTGGTGGCGGGCCGCATGTGCTCGTCATGCGCCAGAATGGTCAAGCCGTTGATGTCCTTGACCGGGATAACGGAATGTTTGAAATACCCTGCGGCCCAGGCCGCTGCGCTGCGTTTCTGGCTTTCGACCGCATAGGCGTCCACGTCATCGCGCGAAAAACCGTATTTTGTCGCGATCAGGTCCGCCGAGACGCCCTGCGGCATGAAGTAGGCGGGGATGGCGATTGCCGGGTCGGCGGGCCAGGCACCGCCGGACGCGCCAATGCCGACCCGGCTCATCGACTCAACGCCGCCGCCAATCGTCATGTCATGCTGGCCGGCCATGATCTGCGCCGCCGCAAAATTCACCGAGTCGAGGCCGGAGGCGCAGAAACGGTTGATTTGAATGCCCGGCACATGGTCGCCATAGCCCGCCACCAGCGCTGAGGCACGGGCAATATCACCGCCCGCCTCGCCGACAGGATCGACGCAGCCCATCACCACATCGTCAACCAGCCTGGTGTCGAGGCTGTTGCGTTTCCTGATGGCGCGCAGGGCAGTTGCGGCGAGTTGCAGCGCCGTCACCTCATGCAGCGCGCCGTCGGCTTTGCCCCGCCCGCGCGGGGTGCGGACGTGGTCGTAGATGAAGGCGTCAGGCATAGGGTGCTCCCGTTAGCTCCGGCGTCCGCTGACCTGCTCAAAGCGTCGCCTTGTTCTTGTAGCGCAGTTCCTGCGCCGCCGCGCGGCCGGCCAGCTCTTCCAGTTGACTGCGTGCCGCGTCCACCGCGTTGGCGGCAGCTTTCTTTTCTGCCTCGATGCTATCGATTTGCGCTTCCTGCGCCAGTAATTTCCGTGTGGCAAGTTTGGCGAGGTCGCTGCCGGCGGGGGCGGCGGTCAAATTGGCGCGCAGCCGCTCCTGGTCGGCGACAATGGCCTCACGGTCCTCCGCCAGTTTGGCGATGCGGCGGTTGGCGTCCTCAAGCGCGTCAGCCGCTTCAGCGAGCTTCTGCAGCCGGTCCCGCATGGCCGGATCGATGCCGATCTGGGTTAGCAGCGCCACGAAGCCCGCCTTGCCCTGGCCAAGCTCGCGCCCGTCCGCCGCCAGCGCCTGCTCCATGCCAGCGCGCGACAGGCCGCCAATGGCCACCGCTTGATCGACTAACCGGTCGACCGACACTTCCAGCACTTCGGTCTTCCCGGGCGCCACCTCGCGCGTCATGCGCCAGGCGTTTTCGGCCAGCGCAGCTTCCGACGCGGGCGGAACGGCAAGAGTCAGCCCAGGCGCGCGCGGATGGTCGATGATGATTTTGCGTGGTTTAGAGTCGTCATTGGTCAGGCGATAGACCGTCGTCTCGCGCGCTAGCCGCTTCACCGTCATGGTCGCCTTGGCAAGGATGATCTCGGCAATGAGCCCCTTGTTCGTCGTCTCGCGCTCGACTCGCAGCTTCTGGTCAGCGCCAAACGCGACGAGCCGGTTTTGCCCGGCGGGCAAAATGTTAAGCTGCGCTTCGCCAGCGAAGAGCGGGCCGGCGTCTGTCGTTTCATACAGCGTCATTGAACCGGGCGGCAGGCTTGTCGCGCCGCCATTGGCGAGTCGCAACGCATGCCATGCGTTGCGCTGGACGAGGCCCGGCTGCAGCCAGGCCATTTCTTCCGTCGTGACCTCGGTGTCAATGAACGGCAAGGTCAGGCTCTCGCCTGCCAGCACTTTCACCGGCGCGGTGAGCGAGAAGCTCGCGCCGGAAAGATTGTCGGCGCTGTCGGCGGAAGGCGCGGTGGCGCCGAGAATGGCGGGCGCGGGCGGCGGAGGCGCGTCCATCGCTTCCTGCGCCATATTCTCTGCCCCGCCTGCCGCCAGTGTCCTCGCCTTCCGCGCAACTTGCGGCGCTGCTGCGGCTGGCGCGTTGTTCCTGCGTCCTTGCAAATCCGCCTCTGCATCCAACGCCGCAATCTGCCCTTGATCGGCGCGCGGCAAAGCCAGCCGGCTCACCGGCGGCGCAACTGTCTGGCGAGTGACGTAATAGGGGTCGTACAGCGCTTGACGGAAAGTCACCGGCGAGCCGGACGTAAGCGTCAGCGTCACGTCGTTCCATTCCGCGCCGGTCATATTTTCCAGCACTGCCCAGCCCTGCAGCCGCGCCTTGCCGCCGCCCTTGGGGAGTGACAGCCGATAGGCCGCTTTCCACACGGGCGCCTCGGCCACATAGCCGAGCTTGACAATGCGTTTGCCGCCTGGCGCGAGGCGGATGGTAAAGTCGCGGCCCGAGCGGTCGCGCGCCGCCCGTAGCGCCTTCAGCGCTGTCTCGACCTGTGCGCCGACGCGGGCGTCGTCGAATTTCATGCCCTCGGCGTCTTCGAGGATAAAGTGATCCAGCGCCGTTCCATTGAGCAGCGCGACGCGCGTCACCTGACGCTGCTCATCGCCTTTGGCTTTTATCGTTTCGCTGGCGACGCTGACGATCGTGCCGGCAAGCTTGCGCGGCGCCTCGACGCTGACCGCCGCGCCCTTGAGCGCGCCGACGAGCGCTGAAAGGCTGGCAAGATCATCTTCGGAGAAGGGCAGCGAGGCGAAGGCTTCCGCCGCGCCCGCCTTGCCCGGCAGCGTCACCGAGGCAGCCCCTGCGGGGTCAATGACAATGAGGCTTTTCAGAATGTCGTCGACCTGGTCGAGCCGCGCCCGCAGGTGCAGCGTCGCCGCAGCATCAACCTCTGCCGCATATTCAAAATATCCAACGCCGCCGGTGCCGAGGATGGCGCGTTTCAGCGCAAGTTCGGCAGTGAGCGCCGGGCTTGCCGCCAGCAGCGCAAGCGCCGATGCGGCGAGGCACAGTCTGGCAATACGAAACGTGGCGGAAGACTTGCTCATACAGGCGTTTCCCTTATTGGCACCGCCGGATGTCGGCGCGGCGGGAAAATGGCAGGCGCTGTTGGGCGCCAGCGTGACGGAATCGTGGCTGAAAAGGCGGTCGGCAAGCAATTTAAGAGCTTCACATGTTCCTCGCCGCCGGTTAGCCCGCTTTCAAAACATCTCCGCCGGCATCGCCATCATCGTCTCGGCACCAGTTGATATCCGCGCCAGATGCGCCGCCGTCTCTGGCATCATGCGCTCCATGAAGAACTTGCCGGTCAGCAGCTTGGCGTCCATTGCCGCAGCCGCGTCAGGCGTGCCAGATTTCTTTGCCGCCGCAGCCTGCGCCATCAGACCCCACATATAGCCCAGCGCCACCAGCCCGAACAGATGCATGTAGTCGTGCGAGCCAGCCCCGGCATTGTCGGGCCTTCCCAGCGCGTTCTGCATGAACCACATCGTCGCCTGCTGCAAATGCGCTGCGCCCTGTTTCAGCGGTGCCGCGAAGGCCTTCAGCGCCGCGTCCGCCTCCAGCTCCTTCACAAAGCCGCCGACTTCGCCCAAAAAGGCCATGATCGCCCGGCCGCCGTCCTTGCCGAGCTTGCGCCCGACGAGGTCGAGCGCCTGAATGCCGTTGGCGCCCTCGTAGATCATGGCGATGCGGGCGTCACGGACAAGCTGCTCCATGCCCCATTCGCCAATATAGCCATGGCCGCCGAACATCTGCTGGGCGCGCACGCAATTGTCGAAACCGGTGTCGGTCAGCACGCCTTTCAGCACTGGCGTCATCAGGCCAAGCAGGTCGTCAGCCTTCTGCTGCTCGGCCTTGTCGCCGGAGCGGTGGGCGACATCGCTCTTCAACGCGGTCCACAGCACCAGCGCCCGGGCCGCCTCGTTAAAGGCGCGGATTTGCAGCAGGTTGCGCCGCACATCGGGGTGAACGATGATCGGATCGGCGGCTTTTTGCGGGAATTTAGCGCCAGACAGCGCGCGGCCCTGCAAGCGCTCTTTGGCGTAGGCGGCGGCGTTCTGATAGGCGACCTCGGACTGCGCCAGGCCCTGCACCGCAACGCCCAGCCGCGCCTCGTTCATCATCACAAACATGGCGTTGAGGCCCTTGTTGGCCTCGCCGATTAGAAACCCAGCCGCGCCATCGAAATTCATCACGCAGGTCGAGTTGGCATGAATGCCCATTTTATGCTCGATCGAGCCGCATGCGACGCCGTTGCGCACGCCCAAAGCGCCATTCGCGCCGACCATGAACTTCGGCACGATGAACAGCGAAATGCCCTTGGTGCCTGCGGGCGCGCCTTCAATGCGGGCCAGCACGAAATGAATGATATTGGTGGCAAGGTCATGCTCGCCTGCCGAGATGAAAATTTTCTGGCCGGTTATGGCGTAGGAACCATCTGGCTGCGGCACGGCCCTTGTCTTCAGCTGCCCCAGATCCGTGCCGCAATGCGGCTCGGTCAGGTTCATCGTGCCGGTCCATTCCCCCGCAATCATTTTCGGCGCGTAGGTCTGCTTCTGCGCCTCGCTGCCGTGCTGCAGCAGCGCGGCCAGCGCGCCCTGCGTCAAGCCGGGATACATCGCAAACGCCATGTTGGCGCTGTCGAAATATTCCAGCACCGCTGATGCGACGATAAAGGGCAGGCCCTGGCCGCCATAGTCGGCTGGCAGCGCAAGCCCGATCCAGCCGCCCTCCGCCATCGTCTTGTAGGCGGCTTGAAAGCCCCTGGGCGTCGTCACGCTGGCATCGGCGTGCCGCGTGCATCCCTCAAGATCACCGGAGCGGTTGAGCGGCTGCAGCACTTCCTCGGCCAGCCGCGCGCCCTCGCGCAAAATCGCCTCGGTCACATCCGGCGGCGCGTCGGCAAAGCCGGGCAGATTGGCATAGCGCCCGACGTGGAACACGTCGTTGAGCAGAAACAGGGATTCATCGACTGGGGCTTTGTAGCTGGGCATGGCGGTGTCCTGCGAGTCCCGGCAGCCTAGGGCAGAGCGGACCGCCCCGCCATAGCGCTGACGATATAGTTCACATATAAACTATATTTAGCGCCATGCAAGCGGCAAGTCCCGCCGCAGCGCGCGCGACGCGCTCAAAACTGCGTAAGCCGCCCAAAACGGCCGCGCTATTCCAGCAGTTCATAGGCAGGCAGTGTCAGAAACTCCGCGCAGGTTTTCGCCAGCGACATGTCACGGAACAGTTTTTCGGCCTCGGGAAAGCGGCCGGCCCTATAAACTTCCGCGCCAAGCGCGGCGGCGACTTTAGCCATCTCATCGGCCATCACGGCCTTGAACAGCTCCGGCGTCACCGCGCGTCCGTCCGCTAGCGCCGCCCGGTGATATACCCACTGCCAGACCTGCGCGCGCGAGATTTCCGCCGTTGCCGCATCCTCCATCAGATTGTACAGCGGCACCGCGCCAAGGCCGCGCAGCCAGGCTTCGATATACTGCACGCCGCAGCGGATGTTTTCGCGCAGGCCCGCCTCGGTACGGCTGCCCTCATGCACTTCCAGCAAGTCGCGCTGGGTAACGCGCACATCCTCGCGCAATTTGCCGAGCTGGTTTTTCTCCGGCATCAGCCGGTCGAAAATCTGCATTGCCACCGGCACCAGATCAGGATGCGCCACCCAGGTGCCGTCGTGGCCGTTGCCGGCCTCGCGTTCCTTGTCGGCGCGCACCTTGACCATGGCCGCCTCATTGGCTGCCGCGTCTTTGCGGTTGGGGATTTGCGCCGCCATGCCGCCCATGGCGAATGCGCCGCGGCGGTGGCAGGTTTTGATCAGCAGCGCCGAATAGGCGGCGAGAAACGATTTGCCCATGCCCATCACGGCGCGGTCGGGCGTCAGATATTTCGGGTTGCGGCCAAGCCGCTTGATGAAGGAAAAAATATAGTCCCACCGGCCGCAGTTGAGGCCGACGATATGCTCGCGCAGCTCGTGGAGAATCTCGTCCATCTCAAAGGCGGCGGGCAGCGTCTCGATCAGCACAGTGGCTTTCAGCGTGCCGCCCTTGATGCCGAGCGCCTGCTCAACATGCGAGAACACATTGTTCCACAGCCGCGCCTCAAGGTGGCTCTCCAATTTGGGCAGATAGAAAGCGGGGGTGACGCCCGCCTTCACCTGCGCCACCGCATTGTGGAAACAATACAGGCCGAAGTCGAACAGCGACCCAGACATCGGCGCGCCATCGACCTCGACATGCTTTTCCGGCAGGTGCCAGCCGCGCGGGCGCACCATCAGTTTTGCAGGGTTGGGGCCGAGCTTGTATTCCTTGCCGCTTTTGGCGTCGGTGTATTCAATCTTGCCAGCGCACAGGTCCTTCAGGTTAACCTGGCCCCCCAGGAGATTGGTGAACACCGGCGAGGTGGCGTCCTCAAGATCCGCCATGAAAACCCTCGCGCCGGAGTTCAGCGCGTTGATGATCATCTTGCGGTCCACCGGCCCGGTGATTTCCACGCGGCGGTCGGTGAGGTCATCGGGAATCGGCGCAACCGTCCAGTCCTCGTCGCGGATGGCGCGTGTCTCGGGCAGAAAATCCGGCGTCCGGCCAGCATCAAAATACTTCTGGCGCTGCGTGCGGCGCTTCAGCAGCGCGAGGCGCTGCGCATCAAAAGCGCGGTGCAGGCCAGCCAGAAACGCCAGCGCCTCCACACTGAGAATGCCGGCAAAGCGCGGATCAAGCTTGCCCTTGATGACAGCCGAAACTGCCGCCTTCGCCCTCGGGTTTTTGGCGCGCGTGGTCGCCGCAACAGCCTTGCGCGCAGCGCCAAGGCGGCGCGTCGATTTGCCTGCGGCGGCAGGCTTGACAGCGGTGTGGCGGGCGGCGGGCGCTTTGCGGGCCGCGGCTTTTTTCGTCGCCGTTTTCAGCCCGCGGGCGGCGGGCGCAGCCGGTCTCTTGGCCGCCAGGGTCGCAACCGGCACACGCTTGGCAGGTGCGGATTTTGGCGCGGCCTTCTTTGCAGTGGCCTTTGCCAGAACTGCCTTGCCCTTTGCAGGGGCTTTTTTGGCTACGGTTTTTTTAACCGCTGTCTTCTTGACTGCAGTGCTTCTTGCTGCCGGTTTCTTCGCTATGCTCTTTGCCTTGGTCGCCATATGTCGCTCCCCATTGCCCCGCATGCGCGGCCGCAATGGCGCTCGCGCTGCCTCCTGCCCGGCTATGGCGCGTCCCGTATGCCGGACGCGCCGAGCGCTTGCGGCAATGGTCCGCCGCAAGCCCAGTCGAGCAATTCAATTGTATGCACTATCGGAATTTTTGTCGCCATTGCAATCTGCGTCATGCAGCCAATATTGCCGGTCGCAATAATCTGCGGGCGGGTCTTTTCAATATTGGCCACCTTGCGCGCCCGCAGTTGCCCGGCAAGCTCCGGCTGCAAAATATTATAAGTGCCAGCAGAGCCGCAGCAGATATGGCTTTCAGGCACATCGCGCACAATAAAACCGGCGGCTTGCAGCAGCTTCTTCGGCTGATCCTTGATCTGCTGGCCATGCTGCATCGAGCAGGCGGAATGGTAGGCGACAGTCTGGCCGGTGGCGCGCGTCTGCCGCGCCAGCTTCAGCGCGTAAACATATTCGCTGATGTCCCTGGCCGCCGCGCTGACACGCCGCGCCTTGCCGGCATAGGCCGGATCATCGCGGAACATGAAACCATAGTCCTTGATGGTGGTGCCGCAACCCGACGCGGTGATGAGGATGGCGTCGAGGCCGCGTCCGTCCATCTCGGCGATCCAGGCGTCGATGTTGCGGCGGGCAAAAGCAAGGCTGTCCGCCTCGCGCCCCATGTGATGCACCAGCGCGCCGCAGCAGCCTTCGCCTTTGGGCAAGACCACCTCAACGCCCGCGCGGGTCAGCAGGCGGATGGCGGCCTCGTTGATTTCGGGCGCGAGCACCGGCTGGGCGCAGCCGGTAAGCAGAGCCACACGGCGCGGCGCGCCTGCGCCCGGCGCAGCAAGGATGACTGCGGGCGCCTGCCAGTGCGATTTGCCCGGCAGCCGGGCTGGGGCCAGCTCCAGCATGGCGGCTGCGCGCGCGCCGATGACCGGAACTTTTGCCACGAGCCTCTTGAACGGCTTGCCCAGCATTGCGCCCAGCAACGCTAGCCGCATGCGGTTTGGGTAAGGCAGCACGCTGGCGAGCACGCTCCGCAGCACCCGGTCGCCCCAGGGCCGCGTGTAGGTCAGCTCAATATGCGCGCGCGCATGGTCAACCAGATGCATATAGTTGACGCCCGACGGGCAGGTGGTCATGCAGCTGAGGCAGGACAGGCAGCGGTCAATATGTTTGACCACCTGCGCTGACGCCGGCTTGTTGTTCTCCAGCATGTCCTTGATGAGGTAAATTCTGCCGCGCGGGCTGTCGAGCTCATCGCCCAAAAGCAGATAGGTCGGGCAGGTGGCGGTGCAAAAGCCGCAATGCACGCAGGTGCGCAGGATTTTCTCCGACGAGGCCATGTGGCTGTCGGCAAGCTGGGCGGGGGAGAAGGCGGTTTGCATGGGTGTGGGCTTACTCCGCCGCGATTCTTGGGCCGGTCACTTCGTCGACGCGCTGCGGGGTCATCGAAGAATAACCAGCCAGATGAAATTTCGTCACCGCCTCGCGCCAGGTGCGGAACAGCGCCGGGTCGGTGAAGGCGAGGTCATGCGGCGCGTCCTCCTGCGCGAGGCGGGCGACTTCGCGCAGCAGCTCCCAGTCGCGGGCCGCCATGACGCGGGCGACGTCGCCTCTGATCAGGGTTTCCAGCGCTTCAACATAGAGCGTGCGGACAGATCGGGTCATGGCCGCTTCCTCTCCATCAGCTGGACAAAAATCAGATTCTCGCCTGCCGTTTCCCGGTCAACACTGCGAGGCAATGTCTGGATTGCCTCTTCAATCTCCGCAATTGTCAATGCACGATGACGCATCCACCAGCCAATGTCAGCAATGTCATGCGGCGCGGCGCGCAGCAGCTTGGAGGCTGCAATGGCAGCTGCGGGCGGCGTCACAACTTTCAGCTTGCCGAAGGTCACCGCAACTTGCGGCTCGAAATCCTTCGGCACAGACACAATGCCCGGCTCGACTATCTGCACATATATGTCGGAGTCCTGAAGTTCGCCCTTTGGGTTGTATAAAATGCCAATCTTTCGGCACGCAGCCAAAAAGTCTTCTTCAACAAAGCTGGAATAGGGCTTCCACACATCAATGTCAGATGTGTTTCTGTCGGTCTGGCCGGCCAAAATGCCCGGCGCGCTGCCAATGAGGCAGAGGGTCGTCGGTTTCTTGAGCGCCTTGCCAAGCTTTTGCAGCAGGTCACGTAAACTGTCCCGGTCAATTGCCATGCCTCACACCCCCGCATACATCCGCCCCGGGTTCAGCGCCCGGTCAGGGTCGAAACTTGCCTTTATACCTTTGGTGAGCCGCATCACAGGGGCGGCGAGCGGCTCGAACACGTCCACCGCCGCGCGCACGGCCTCAGGCGCGCGCACCAGCGTCGCGTGGCCCTGACCGCCCAGCGCGGCGCGGATCACTACCGCGCCTGCGTCGCCGCTGGCCGCGCAGGCGAGCCAGACGAGGCCGCCGCCCCAGTCGTAGAAGTGTTTTGCCGCGAGGCTGCGGGCGATGGCCGCGACAATGAGCGGCGCGCGCGACGGCGCGGCAGAAATGCGCCAGACTGCCAGCGGCGACGGCACCGCGAAAAAGCGGGCGTCGCGGATGTCCTGCCAGAGGCGGGCGGCTTCGGCCTGCGCCAGCGCCTCCGCCTTGCCGAATTCCGCCAGCGTCTGGCGCAGCGCGTCCATGCGGTAGGCGACCGAGGCGGCGAAATTCTCCAGCCGCAGCAGGGTCAAAGCGTCGCCACCCGCCAGTCCGGCGGGCAGATGCCCCGCGCCGCTGACCTCAAACGGCGACCCCAGCGCCGCCGACAGCGCCGCCACGGCGCGCGCATCATCAAGACCGCGCAGCGCCAGCGTGGCGCTGACATCAGGGCGCGGCAGAACCTTGAATGTCACCTCGGTCAAAAACCCCAGCGTGCCATGCGCGCCGCAGTTGAGCTTGAC
>JANLPP010000080.1:0-11621 GCA_031367295.1 Hyphomicrobiales bacterium
GCTGAGCTTTGCCGCCCGCGCCGAAGGCGAGAGCGTGACCGGCGTGATCGCGCGGCTGGTCAAGGCGAAGGTCGGGTGATAGCGCCTGCTGGCCCCAGAAGGTCGTCAATAGGATATGGCTGTCATGTTGGCATCCGGAGCAATGGAGAAGGACAATGTTAAAACTGTCTTCAGTCGCTCTTTTCACAATTCTAGCGGGGGTTGCGATCGCGGCCCCTAAAGAGCAGCAGCCTGCTACTAAGAAAATGGCGTGTGCCATTTCCGGTGTTTACCCGGCCTGCGAACTTGGCCTCTCACATCCCGCTGATGCTTTTGAAGGCTCTACCGCAGAGCGTACCAAAAGAGAGTGTATCAAAGCGGGGCTGAAAAACTGTCAATAAATTCTTTGCGCTGAAATTCTGCGAGTCTGGAGTAATAATTTTCGCGCCACAATTACTGCTCACTGTTTATAGAGATAGCGTCGATTGAGGGATAGGACAATGCTAAGAATGCTCAATACAGTTTGTGCTAAAAAATGACTTCTATCCGACCATCATCTCACCCTGGACCTCACCCCGCTCGCGGGGAGTGGAAGAACATGCGCGCGGTCCCCGCCTGATGGCGCACGCCCGCCTTCTCGCTCGCTCGCAGACCGCCAGCGGCGCGCCCTTGCAGCGCGGCGCGCTGGATCTGGCGCGGCGGTTGCCGCAGCTGATGATTGCGGCCAAGGACATTGCCGCCACCGTCATCCACGGCGTGCATGGCCGCAAGCGGGCAGGGGTGGGCGAGACTTTTTGGCAGTTCCGCCCCTTTGTGCATGGCGAGTCCGCCGGCGATATCGACTGGCGGCGCTCGGCCCGCGACGACCGCATGTATGTGCGCGAGCGCGAATGGGAGGCGGCCCATACGGTCTGGCTGTGGATCGACCGCTCGCCGTCGATGGATTATGTTTCGGACCTGGCGCGCCAGCCCAAAATTGACCGGGCGCTGACGCTTGGCCTTGCGGCGGCGGACCTGCTGGTGCGGGCGGGCGAGCGCGTCGGCCTGCTTTCGGTGACGCGCCCTCTCGCCACTCGCGGCATTGTCGAGCGGCTGGCTGAGGCGCTGCTCGATGACGAGCGCAAGCCGTCGGAACAGACGCATGCCGACCTGCCGCTGGCGGACCCGCTGCCCGCGCGCTGCCAGGCGGTGCTGATCGGCGATTTTCTGTCGCCCGCTGGCAAGATCAAGACCGCGATTGAAGCGCTGAGCGCGCGCGGCGCGGCGGGCCATGTGGTGATGATCGCTGACCCGGTGGAGGAGACTTTTCCGTTTGCCGGCCATGTCGAATTCACCGACAGCGATTCGCCCGCGCGGCTGCGGGTGGGGCGTGCCGAAGTGTTCCGCGCCACCTATGTCGAAAAGCTGGCGCTGCACCGCGAGGCGCTGCGCGCGGTGTGCCACGCCCGCGGCTGGTCATTCGCCATTCACCGCACCGACCGCCCCGCCGCCGAGGCGCTGCTGGCCTTGCGGATGCGGCTTGAGGATGGCGGCAAGACGTATGCGGGGAGCGCCTGATGCTGGGCCTGCCGCTCGCCTTCACCGTCCCTGCCGCGCTCATTGGCCTTGCCGTGCTGCCGCTGCTCTACTGGCTGCTGCGCGTCACGCCGCCAAGGCCGCAGACTATCCCGTTTCCGCCGTTGCAGCTGGTGCTCGGCCACAAGCCGGAGGATGAGACGCCTGCCCGCACGCCATGGTGGCTGATGGCGCTGCGCCTCGCCTTGGCGGCGGCGGTGATTCTGGCCATGGCCGGACCGATCTGGAATCCGCTGGTTGGCGGCAAGGGCAAGACCGGCCCGCTGCTGGTGCTGCTGGACGATGGCTGGCCGGCGGCGACAGACTGGGACAAACGTGCGCAGGTGGCGCGCGAGCGCCTGCTTGGCGCAGGCCGCGATGGCCGGGCAACGGCGCTGGTGCTTGCGTCGGACGGCGCAAAGCCGGTGCAGCTGGCCGATGCCGCGACCAGCGCCGAGCGGCTCAATGGCGTGAAGCCCGTGCCCTATGCGCCAGACGCCACCGTGCTGCTGCCAGCGCTCAAGGATTTTTTTGGCACGCAGCCCAGGGCCAGCGTGCTGTGGATTGCCGATGGCGCGGACCTTGGCCAGTCGACAAAACTCGCGGAAGGCCTCGCCGCGCTCAGTCCGGGCGAGGGCGTGACCCTTGTGCGGGACGAGGCGGACGCGCTGGCCATTGGCGGCGCGGACAACCGGCCTGCGGGCCTGGTGGTGCGCGTGCTGCGGCTCAACGCCAATTCGCCGCCGCAGGGCCGCGCGCGGGCGCTGGACCTCAAGGGGGCGAGTCTCGGCGAGGCGGCTTTTGATTTTGGAACCGCGCTGGAGGCCAAAGCCACATTCGACCTGCCGGTGGAACTGCGCAACGACATTGCCCGCGTTGAAATCATCAATGAGCGCTCGGCTGGCGCGGTCAGCCTGCTGGACGACCGCTGGCGGAGGAAGCGCGTCGGTCTCGTCGCAGGCACCAGCACGGACCTGTCGCAGCCGCTGCTTGCGCCCGCCTATTATGTGACGAAAGCGCTCGCGCCCTTCGCCAATGTGCGCGAGGCGCGGCAGGGCGCGGCGGACCCGGTGGTGACGCTGCTGGACGAGAACGCGGCGGTAATCGTGCTGGCGGACGTCGGCCTCGTGTCCGGCGCGGCTTTTGACCGGCTGGAGAAATTCGTCGAGGATGGCGGCACGCTGATCCGCTTTGCCGGGCCGCGTCTCGCGGCCGCCAGCGATGACCTTGTGCCAGTGCGGCTGCGGCGCGGCGGGCGCACGCTGGGCGGTTCGCTGTCGTGGGACAAGCCCAAAAAACTTGGGGCTTTCGATCAGGCCTCGCCCTTCCATGGCCTTTCGGTGCCTGCCGAGGTGACCGTGACGCGGCAGGTGCTGGCCGAGCCGGAGCCGGGCCTCGCCGACAAAACCTGGGCGCAGCTGGAAGATGGCACGCCGCTGGTGACAGCGGCCAGACGTGGCAAAGGACAGATTGTGCTGATGCATGTGACAGCGGACACCACCTGGTCGAACCTGCCGATTTCCGGCCTGTTTGTGGAGATGCTGCACCGCATCGTCACGCTGGCCGGACAGCCCGCGCAGTCAGACAAAGCCGCGAACGCGCAGGGTAGCGAGACAGCGCTGCCGCCGCAGCGCATCCTTGACGGCTTTGGCATTGCCGGCCCGCCGCCTGTGACCGCCAGGCCCGTGCCCGCCAACTATGCCGGGGCTGCCGGACAAGAGCATCCGCCGGGTTTTTATGGCACGGCGGATGCACTGTTTGCGGTCAACGCGCTGGGACTTGCTGATGCGTATGCGCCCGCGAATTACGCTGCGCTCAAGGCGGCGGAGGAGCCGCTGCGCGCCGCGCCGCCAGCCGACCTGCGGCCCTGGCTGATTGTGCTGGCGCTGCTCGCGCTGATGGCTGATGCGCTCGCCGCGCTGTGGCTGGCGGGCGGGTTGCGCCGCGCCGCGCGGCCGGCAGTGGCGGCGCTGCTGCTTGCGGGTCTTGCGGTCGCGCTCATGCCAGTCCCGCGCGCCGCCGCCGCCGAGGCCCCCATGGTGGTTTCGCCGCGCGACAAGGATGCGGCGCTGACCACGCGCCTCGCCTATGTGGTGACCGGCAATGCCAGCGTCGACGAGGCCAGCCGCATGGGCCTCACAACCTTGTCGCGCGTGCTGACGCAGCGCTCCTCGGTGCGGCCGGCCGAGCCTGCCGCCATTGACCCGGCGCGCGACGAAATGGTGTTTTACCCGCTGATCTACTGGCCCGTCGCCGCCGACCAGCCGCAGCCGCCGCCCGCTGCAATCGCCCGCGCGGCGGAGTTCATGAAGCAGGGCGGCACGATCGTGTTTGACACGCGTGACGCGCTCACTGCCCGCCCCGGCGGCACGGCAACCCCCGAGGCGCGCTGGCTCAAGCAGCTGCTCTCCGGCATTGATGTGCCCGAGCTGGAGCCGGTCCCCAATGACCATGTGGTGACGCGCACTTTCTATCTCCTCAGCAGTTTTGTCGGGCGCACCACAACCGGCCAGACCTGGATCGAGGCGCTGCCGCCGGCGGACCCCAGTGACACCACGCCGCGCGCGGCGCGCTCCGGAGACAGCGTGTCGCCGATCATCATCACCTCGAATGATCTGGCTGGCGCATGGGCGATGGACAATAATGGCGTGGCGCTGCTGCCGCTGGTGCCGGGCGAGCCGCGCCAGCGCGAGATGGCGCTGCGCGGCGGCGTCAATCTGGTGATGTACGCGCTGACCGGCAATTACAAAGCTGACCAGGTGCATGTGCGCGAATTGCTTGAGCGTCTGGCGCATTGAGTTTTTGCAGACGGGCGCCAACCCTCTCCCTTTGGGAGAGGGTCGCGCGACGCGCGGGGTGAGGGGTTACAATGGTGGGGACTTGCGCCGGTCGAAACAGCGCTAACGCCGCAGATTGTAACCCCTCACCCCGGCCCTGCGGGCCGACCTTCTCCCGCAGGGAGAGGGTGACGCGCGATGTAAATGTAGAACCGGAATATGCATGAGCGATTTCAACCTTTCCTTTGCTCCCTTCCTGCCCTGGTGGGCGCTTGCGTTGCTTGCCGTGCTGGCGGCGATCGCCGCCGGCCTGCACCTCTACGCCCGCCGCCGCGGCGGCGTTTTGCGCGCTCTCGGTCTCGCCCTGCTGCTTGCCTCGCTGACCGACCCGTCCCTCGTTCATGAAGACCGCGAGGCGCTGAAGGATGTTGTGGCCGTTGTCATTGACCAGAGCGCCAGCCAGAGCATCGGTGAGCGCAAGGCGCAGTCCGGGCGCGCCCGCAAGGAACTGGCCGCCAGCCTCGATGCGCTGGGCAATGTCGAGGCGCGCTTTATCGACAGCGCCAGGAGCGATGCCGGCAATGACGGCACGCGCCTGTTCGCGGCGCTTAACGCCGGCCTTGCCGATGTGCCGCCCGAGCGCATTGGCGCGGCGATCATCGTCACCGACGGCGTGGTGCATGATATTCCCGCCAGCGCCGCCGCGCTGGGTTTCCACGCGCCGCTGCACGCGCTGATCACCGGGCGCGAGGGCGAGCGCGACCGCCGCATCGAGCTGGTGGAGGCGCCGAAATTCGGCATCGTCGGCAAGGACCAGACCATTCAGGCGCGCGTCATCGACTCATCCGGCGGCAGCGAACCAGTGCGCATTGACGTGCGGCGCGATGGCGCGGCGGTCTCGACAATCCGCGCCGTGCCGGGAGAGACGGTGCGGCTGCCGGTGCGCATCGAACATGCCGGGCCAAATGTTATCGAGATAGAAGTCGCCAGCCTGCCTGACGAGCTGACCGCCATCAACAACAAGGCCATCGTCACGCTGGAGGGCGTGCGCGACAAGCTCAAGGTGCTGTTGATTTCGGGCGAGCCGCATGCCGGGGAACGCACCTGGCGCAACCTCTTGAAATCCGATGCCAATGTTGACCTCGTGCATTTCACCATCCTGCGCCCGCCCGAAAAGCAGGACGGCACGCCGGTCAATGAGCTGGCCTTGATCCAGTTCCCCACTGCCGATCTGTTCGGCAACAAGGTGGCGGAGTTCGATCTCATCATCTTCGACCGCTATGCCAACCAGGTGGCGCTGCCGAGCATTTATTTCGAGAATATCGTCAAATATGTCCGCAATGGCGGGGCGATGCTGTTTGCCGCCGGGCCGGATTTTGCCGGGCCGGACAGCCTGATGTATTCACCGCTCAACAAGATTCTGCCCGCCCGCTCGACCAGCACGGTCATTGAGGAAATGTTCCGGCCCGTCGTGACCGGCGAGGGCAAAAAGCATCCCGTCACGCGCGGCCTCAAGGGTGGCGACACGTCGCCGCCGGACTGGGCCCCTTGGTTCCGCCAGATCGGCGGCGAGGTAAAACTCGGCTCCGCCGTGATGGAGGGCGCAGGCGGTCGCCCGCTGCTGGTCCTCGCCCGTGAGGGCAAGGGCCGCGTCGCCATGCTGCTGAGCGACCAGATGTGGCTGTGGGCGCGCGGCTACCAGAATGGCGGGCCGCACCTCGACCTGCTGCGCCGCCTCGCGCACTGGCTGATGAAGGAGCCGGACCTTGAGGAGGAAGCCCTGCGCGCCACTGTGCATGGCCGCGAGATCACCATTGAGCGCCAGAGCGTCAAGGGTGACGCGCCTGCGGTGACAGTGACCGCGCCGTCGGGCACAAACGAGACAGTGACGCTGGAAGCGGCTGAGCCGGGCCTCGCGCGCGGCACATATCTGACGCGGGAGCTGGGCCTTTACAAGCTCACTGACGGCACTTTGAGCGTGCTGACCAGCGTCGGGCCGGAAAATCCGCGCGAATATCAGGACGTGATTTCCAGTGTGAAGACTCTTGCATCCCTCGCCGAGGCGAGCGGCGGCAGCGTGCGGCGCATCGGCGCTGGCGCGGGCGATGGCGTGCAGATGCCGCGCGTTGCCGCCATGCGCACGGCGACGAATTTTGCCGGGTCCGACTTTATCGGCATCAGACGCACCCAGGCCAGCGTGGTGCGCGGTGTCGGCGTGCTGCCACTGGCGATTGGGCTGTTTGGCCTGCTGGCCCTGCTGGGATCGATTGTGCTGGCGTGGTATTTTGAGGGGCGCACGCCGAAGGCGGCTGGCGCCTGAATCCCCTATAGCTTGTCCCTGAACACAAAAGCCGCGCCTGCGACAATCAGCGTGACCCCACCGCATGGTTCCGCGACAGCGGCTCGCGCAGATGGAAAAGCGAGAACACCGCGAACACCATCAACGTGATGACTTCCTGCATCGTCTTGAGTTCCGTCCCGAATAAACCCCCGAGCCGATGCGGTTGGCGGGCACCGCGAGGCAATATTCAAAAAACGCGATGCCCCGGCTCACCAGAATCGCGGCGAACAGGGCCGTGCTCTTGAACTTCAGGTGGCCATACCAGGCAAAGGTCATGAAGACATTGGAGCCCAGCAGCAACATCACCGGCGCGACATAGCGCGGGAAGCGAAACAAGCAGTCATGTCTTGTCCATGGTTCCCGCAATGGCGGCACAAAAAAAACCTCCGGCAGGAATGCCCGCCAGAGGTTTTCGTTCCAGTATCCTGATAACCGCATATCAGCCTAGCGGTCAGCCCTTGGCGAGCATGCCGGCAATTTTCTCCGAGACATAGCCGAACAGCGAGCCGATAATCATCGAGATGACGATATTGATCAGCGGATTGGTCAGGCCAGGGGTGGTCAGGGTGTCGAGCTTGGTGGCCAGCAGCGCATAGGCTGCAACCGGCGCATAGCCATAGACCGACGCCGGAATATCGCTGAGCGCGGGATTGGAGGCGGCGAAAACGAGGATGAACACCGTCACGCCAACGCAGATGCCAGCCCACAGCGGCAGGCCGATTGTGCCCGCGAGCGGAATCTGGGTGATGGCGAGCAGCGCAATCCAGGCCAGCACGGAGCCGAAGATGTTATGCGTGATGGTCTTGGTCAGACCGGCTTCCTTGCCGCCGCAGTGATAGAATGTCGCCCACGCAATAAATACTGCCCAGAGTGACAGGCCAAGGCCGGCCATCGGTCCCAGAAACAGAAATGTCGCAACTGCCGCAAGCGCGCCAATCGAGATTGCCAATGCCTGAATAAGTCCCATAACTTCCTCCCAGTGTTTTCGGCGACAGCGACTGCGGAATTGATTCCCGGTTTTCTGCGCCGCCCCGGTCGGCAGTCTTGCATAAAAATCACGCAAATCCAG
This sequence comes from Hyphomicrobiales bacterium, assembly GCA_031367295.1. Classification (GTDB taxonomy): domain Bacteria; phylum Pseudomonadota; class Alphaproteobacteria; order Rhizobiales; family Beijerinckiaceae; genus JANLPP01. The sequence goes on from JANLPP010000080.1 coordinate 7,721, forward strand.
CGAAAAATAAATCTGCTGTTAAGAAAAGTGAACAGGTTTCTGCCGTGCATTAGTCGGATACCACGTTTCACACACCCCAGCGCAGCGCTGCTGTGTGCACCGGCGCATCCCAAAGCGCCATCATTGCCTCATCCAGCGCCGTCACTGTCAGCGAGCAGCCGGCCATATCCAGCGATGTGACGCAAGAGCCGGTGAGATAGCGCGCCACCTGCAGGCCTTTGCCCGCCAGAATTTTCCGCGCGCTGTTGACCATCAGGTAGAGTTCCAGCGCCGGGGTCGCGCCAAAGCCATTGACCAGCAGCAGGCAGGGACTGCCGGGTTTCATCGCCAGCTCGGGCAGCATTGCCGCCAGCATTTCCTCGGCAATTGCATCGGCGCTGGCGAGCTTGACGCGCCGCCGCCCCGGCTCGCCATGAATGCCAACGCCCATTTCCATCTCGTCGCCGCCAAGCGTAAAACTTGGCTTGCCGGCGGCGGGCACGGTGCAGGCGTTCAGCGCCACGCCCATCGAGCGGGTGCGGGCGTTGACCGCGATGCCGAGCTTTTGCAGGTCACCCAGCGCACGCATCCGCTCGGCGGCAGCGCCGACAATTTTTTCCACAACCAGGGTGCCCGCAACGCCGCGCCGTCCGGTCGACCAGGTGGATTTTTCCACCGCCACATCATCATCGGTGACGACTGTCAGAATCTCGCGCTCCGCCATTTCGGCGGCCATCTCGAAATTCATCTTGTCGCCCTCGTAATTCTTGACGATGAACAGCGCGCCCGCTCCGGTGTCCACCGCCTCGACCGCCGCCAGCATCTGGTCGGGCGTCGGCGAGGTAAAAACCTGCCCCGGGCAGGCGGCGTCGAGCATGCCCATGCCGACAAACCCCGCGTGCAGCGGCTCATGCCCCGCACCGCCGCCCGACACCAGCGCCACCTTGCCCTTGACCAGCGTGCGGCGGGCGATGAACCTGGCTTCCGCCCCCGCCACAACAATATCGGCATGCGCCGCGCAGAAACCCGCGAGGCTTTCGGACAGGACATCGGCAGTGGCGTTGATGAGTTTTTTCATGTGGTCTCTCCCCTGAATTTTTTGCGGAGATCATGCGCGGCAATCGCCTGCTTGACCAGCCCCGCAAACGGCGGCGCGACGCTGAGCGAGCGCAGCCCCGCGTCAAGCAGCAGCGGCACGAGGCGCGGGTCCGCCGCTGCGTCGCCGCACAGCGACACGCTGCGCCCGCTCGTCACCCCATGCGCCGCGCAGAGCGCAATCAGCCGCAGCACGGCGGGATGCGCCGGATCGGCCAGCGCCGCGACGCTGGCCATGTCGCGCCCGGCGGCGGTGACATATTGCGTCAGATCATTGGAGCCGATGGAAAAGAAATCGGCGTCGAAAAGGTCGAGCGCGAGCGCGCAGGCGGGCACCTCTACCATGATGCCCAGCTCCGGCTGGCCGATGGCTGCGCCTGCGGCGCGCAGGCGCGCGGCCTCGTCCGCCAGCAACGCGCGCGCCGCCGCAAGCTCAGCTGGAACCGTCACCATCGGCAGCATGATTTTCAGCGCCCCATGCGCGCTTGCCCGCAGCAGCGCGCGCAATTGCACGCGGAAAATGTCAGGCCCGGCCAGCGACAGGCGGATGCCGCGCAGGCCGAGGAACGGGTTGCTTTCGCCGTCGATTGTCACGCCCTTCACCGGCTTGTCGCCGCCTGCATCCAGTGTGCGGATGACGACCGGGCGGCCCCGCGCCCAATCGACGAGGCGGCGGTAGAACGCGTACTGCGCCGCCTCGTCCGGCAGGGCTGCGCCCTGAAACAGAAACTCGGTGCGCGTCAGGCCGATGCCGTCACAGAGCGCGGGATCAAGGCCTGCAATATCGGCAAGGCCGGCGATGTTGAGATGCACGGCAACGGGCGTGCCATCGCGGGTCAGGGCAGGGCGCAGCGCAAATTCTGCGGCGCCCGATGCGGCTGCGTCCGCCGCCGCCTGCGCCGCGACAAAAGCGGCGCGCGATGGCGCGGCGGGTTCGGCCACCAGCAGGCCCGCATCCGCCTGCACCAGCGCCTGCATGCCGCTGGAAAGGCCCGCGACCGGCGCGCCGGCGATCATCGGCACGCCGCGCCCCCGCGCCAGAATGGCCACATGGCCGCTGGCGCTGCCGCCCGCCAGCACCAGCGCGCCGCCGCGCGACCAGTCCTGCTCCAGAAAGCGCGAGGGCGTGAAATCTGCCGCTACGATAATGCTGCCGGGCGCGGCGGCCGCTGCCGGAGCCTCGCCGCGCAGCGCAGCCAGCACCCGGTCGCGCAGATCTGACAAGTCTGCGGCGCGTGCGGCAAACACCGCATCGCCTGACGTCTGATAGTCCGTGATCTCGGCATCAAGCGCAGCGGCAAAGGCCGCGTCGGCTGGCACACCCGCCTCTATGGCATGGAACGCGCCTTCGGTCAGCGCGTCATCCTCCAGCAGCGCCAGCTGAAAGCCGATGATGTCGCCCGCCTCGCCCTGCATGCGCGCCGCCAGCGCGGCCAGCGCCGCGCCCGCCCGCGCCATTGCGGCGCGCAGGGCACGCGCCCCGGCCTCGCCTGCCGCAATTTCAGCCGCCGCCACCGCCCGCGCGGCTTCCACATGCAGCGTGCCCGCAAAAAATCCCGGCGCGGCGGGTCTGCCCTGAATGCGCCGCTCAGCCATGCGCCGCGCCCGCCTCATCCTCGCCAAAGCGCGCCCGCGCCAGAGCGCACAGTGCGTCCACCGCTGCCTGCGCGTCCACGCCGCTGGCGCGCATATGCAGCAGCGTGCCCTGTGGCGCGCGCACGCGCATCACCTTGACCGGGCTTTTGGCGTCGGACCACGGGCCGTCCGGGGAGACCGCGATTTCAACCGAGGCGGCAAAACTCTTGGCGAGGCCAGTCAGTTTCACCGCCGGGCGGGCGTGCAGGCCGGTGGCGTTGGTCAGCATTTCCGCTGCGGTGACAATGCTCATGGCGGATACAATTCCTCGGCGGTTGCTATCACCTGCGCCAGCGTTGAGCCGCCCGCCGCCTCCACCGCCGCCATCACCGCGCCTTCGACAATCGGCGCACGGCAGACCACAACCTTGCCGCGCCGCGCCTCATCCAGCAGCTCTATGGCCATTTCGCTGTTGGTTTGCGCGCCGCCAAGGTCACACAATATCGCAACGCCCGCCTCGGACCAGGCAGCGTCGATGGCCGCGATGATTTTGGCGACATCCGTTCCAAGGCGGCCATCGGGATCACCGCCAGTGAACGCCAGCGGAAACCCGTCCCCCACCATCTGGCGCGCCATGTCCGCCGCGCCTTCCGCCACCTTGGGCGAATGCGAGACGATGACAATGCCGACAGATCTGGCGTTCATGTGCCCGCACTCCCCAGCGCGGCGCAGGCAGCGCGGATAATCACTGCGCACGAGCGGCTGCCGGGGTCCATGTGGCCGATGGAGCGCGGTCCAAGGAACGAGGCGCGCCCGCGCGTCGCCTCAACCGGAATCGTCGCCTGCGCGGCCGTGTCGGCTGTGTCGGCAAGGGCGGCAAGCGGCTCGCCCGCCAGCAGTGCCGCATGCACGGGTGCCAGCACATCCAGCATGGTCTTTTGCCCGGTGTCGGATTTGCCGCGCGCCTTCACCGCGTCAATCGCCAGCCCGAAGGCGCGCGCCACGCCGGCCCGCGATGGTGCGGGCGGCAATTCCCTGCCCAGCGCCATGAACAGCGTGCCATAGAGCGGACCGGACGCGCCGCCCACCTTCATCACCAGCAGCATGCCGGCCGCTTTCAGCGCCTCGCCCGGCGGCTTTTGCGCCAGCGTTGCGGCCTCGCCCCGCACAGCGGCGAAACCGCGCGCCATGTTGAAACCATGGTCGCCGTCGCCAATCGCCTGGTCGAGCGCGGTCAGCTCATCGGCATGCG
>JANLPP010000081.1:0-4024 GCA_031367295.1 Hyphomicrobiales bacterium
TGTCGAGCGACTGCAGCCCGAGCGCGCCGAACACAATCTGCGCGCCCGCCTGAAAATCGGCGCCCGGATGATAGTCGGTGATGACCGGGATCGACCCGTTATTGACATAGAGATAGAACAGGCGGCTGCCGGTCGGGCGCACCAGCCGGTAGGTCGTCTCACGCGTGGCGTCGAGCGGGTGGGCGATGAAACCCGTCGGCTTGGTGCCCTGCGCCAGTTCGACCTTGTCCGGCGAGAACACCAGGTTAACCTGCCCGTGACGGTCGAGATATTCGATCTGGAAACCGCCCTCTTCGCTAGCCGGATCGATTCGTAGGCGGGTTTCGAGGGTCACGCCATCGGGCGCGCCAAGCCCGACCGGGCAGTACACAGTGATGTTCGAGCCGCCGCGCCCAGCTAGATTGTCGACAACGATGTTGCCAGCGCCGTCGCGCCTTAGGCCAGCGTTCCAGCCGCCATCCGCGCCATGGCCGATGCCGCGCACACGCAGCGACTGGCGGCAGCGCTGCTCGGGGTCGCTCCAGCTGTCGTCCGCTACCGCGGTGACGAAAGCTTCCGGGCTGCCGCTCTTGGCCAGCGCCTGCAGGCCCCGATAGGCGCCAGTCGGCGTGTATAGCCAATTCTCGCCCTCCGGCAGGTGGTAGGGCGAAAGCGCGTCAAGATCAGGTGCCGACCGGGTCAGCGCGGCACCCGACCAAACGTCGCCGCCGCTCGGCGGCGGCAAGGGGGCTGGAGCGCGCGGCGGCAGCGGCGGCAGCGGGTGGCCGGGCGGTGCCGCGCCGCGCCGGTACTGCATCCGGCTCAGGGTGAAGTGTCCGTTCAGCGCCGGATCATTGGAATTGTCGCCGAGGTCCAGCATGGGTGACTCGAGGCAGCGGCTCGACGGGTCTGGCCCGGCGCAGACCAGCGAGGATTTCCGGCCGGACGTCGCGGTCACCGCCAGCAGCGGCGCAGGATCGCCGTCCGCGTAAAGCTCGACATTGTGGGAATTAGGCCCCTTGACGAGGCGATAGACAACCTTCCGCGCCGCGTTGAAAGGCACCGAGTGATTGAAATACTGCGCGCTGTAGGTGATGAAGGGCGCGTAGTCGACCCGATCCGGCGAGATCACGAAGGAAAATCCGTCCTGCTCGTCCGAATAGGACAGCATCACCGCGCGCGGCGCGCTGTCGGTATAAAGCTCAAGTTCGACCTCGAAGGTGACGCCGGTGCTGAAACTCAACCGCTCGTCGGTGCGCCAGACGTGTCCGGTCTTGCGCGGCGATCCCGCGGCCGGCCCGACGCGGTCAACTGTCAATCCGACACCACCATTGACGAGGCTATTATAGATGAAGCTGCCTTGCCGGATCTCCAACAACTTCCAGTCGTCGTCGACCGGATTGTCCCAAGTGTAATAGGGATTGCCAGTGAGCGATACGGTACCCTGCCCGTCCCACACATAGTCCCAACCCTCGAGCACGAAGGGATTGTAAATGGCGCGGCGATCGTTTTGGAAATCGCGCGCGGCCGCGTGGCTCGCCGCGAAGATGACAAGAATCAGAAGGACGGCGAGGCGTGCCGGCAAGGTCGTGACTTTCATGCGCGTTGCGGGGGAGTCGAAGGACCGGTAAGATTTCCTCGTCACCATGTTCGAATCTTCATGTCCGAATTACGTCGCGCCAGCGCCCAAGGCCCCTCTTGAAAGACACGTTCCATGCGAGAGTCAACAAAGTGTTACGCCAGCATCTCACGCCGCCCGTTTCAGCCATGGCTTCGGAACCGCGCCTTTCGCACCCTCCCCCGACAGCGCGTCGCACCGCTGGCGCATCGGTGCCAGAGTGTGGATGGCGCGGAATTCGTCGACATTGGGCAGCATGAGTCCCGCAGGCGCTGGTCCTGCGGATGGGGTCCACTTCACATCGTGACCAAATTCGGAAAGCCAATCATGAAGCCGAACTGGCATGCAGTCGGGACGCGAAGCTGCGCAATCTAGAAGGAATCGAATGGCACGCTGCTCGTTTGTGTCGAACGCCGCAAAAGCTGCCCGTTCCTCTGCTGCATCGCCTCTGGCCATGCGTACCTTTCAGGTTTGCTAACGCCCGGCATTTTCAACAACCTTACCTGCAACCCACATTGCCGTCGAATCACACGACACTGTGTTAATGAAAGGCTCTTGGTTCAGGGATTCGGGCAACGGCGTCAATGACAACAGGCACGCTTTTTACGGAAGATTTTTTGCAGCGCGGACTGGCGGAGTCGCCTGTCTGGCAGTCTGTACCCGAGGCTGACATTATCGCCTTCTGGCAGGCGCTTCAGCGCAGCCTTGACGCCGTCAATGACCCGCACGCCCTGAACGAAGCGCAGACGGAAGAGCGCGTCATCCGCCCGATGCTGACGGCGCTTGGCTGGGGCGGGACGTTCTCTGTGCAGGAGAAAATGACCGGGCGCATGCAGCGCGATGTGCCGGACTATTTTCTGTTTCCCGACAGCGCCGCCTTTGCGCTCGCCGATGCCGCCAAGGGCAAGGACGCCAAGCTCCGCCATGCCATCGCAGTTGGCGACGCAAAAGCCTGGAGCATCGCGCTTGACGGGCAAGGCACGGGCGCGGCCAAGGATGAGACAGCCGCCGGGCAAATCCTGCGCTATCTGCTTGACGCCGAGAAAATCAATCGCGGCGTGCAATGGGCCGTGCTGACCAGCGGGCGGATCTGGCGGCTGTATTACGCGGGCGGACGCGCGCCGCTTGATGACTATTTCGAAGCTGACCTTGCCGATATTCTGGCGCGTCCCGGCGCGCAGCCGCAGCTGCGTCTGGCGGGCGCCATCGCCGAAGCGGACGAAGCGCGGCGGGCGCGCCTTCTCAAGACGTTCTTCCTCGCCTTCCGCCGCCCGGCCTTCCTGCCGGACGCGGCTTTGCAGGGCAGGACGTTCCACGCCTTCGCGTTGGACGAAGGGCGCAAGTGGGAAACCAATGTCCGCGCCGACCTGTCGAGAACCGTTTTCAATGACGTGTTTCCCGGCCTTATCCGCGCGCTTGCCATGGCAGACAAAGCCGCGCCAAAGCCGCTGACGCCCGTCTATCTGGCGAGTGTGCGCGAAGCGGCGCTGACCGCGCTCTACCGGCTGCTTTTCGCGCTTTATGCGGAAGACCGCGATCTGCTGCCATCGCGCGACCGCAAGTATGACGACTACAGCCTGTCGCATATCCGCGACGACATTGCGCGGCGCCTGGACAGCGAAGACAAGCTGAGCGCCCGCGCGACACCCTATTGGGACCACGCGGCGGGGCTGTTCCGCATTATCGATGAAGGCGACGAAAGCATTGGCGTGCCGCCCTACAACGGCGGCCTGTTTGCGAAAACCCGCGCGCCGCTGCTCGACACGGCGAAGCTTTCAGATAGCGCCTTTGCGCCGCTGCTCGACAAGCTGTCCCGCACGCTCAAGAACGGACGATTGGTGCGCATCAACTACCGCGACCTATCCGTGCGCGAACTTGGCGCAATCTATGAGCGGCTGCTTGAATATGAACCCGTCGCCAACGCCACGGCGGAAGCGGGCATTGAAGTGCGGCTCAACGCCTTTGGCCGCAAGAACACTGGCAGCTATTATACGCCTGACGAATTGGTGACGCTCATCATCGGGCGCACCATCGGCCCGCTGATTGAAGAGCGGCTTGTTGCGTTCAAGGAAAAACTGACGGCGCTGAAATCAGACAGGCAGGAAATTACCGTCCGCCTTGCGGAACTGCAAAAGCTCGACCCGGCGGAGCGCATTCTCGATCTGAAAGTATGCGACCCGGCGATGGGGTCCGGCCACTTCCTTGTCAGCCTCATCGATCATCTGGCCTTGCAGGCCTTCGTCAATTTGCGCCCCGAATGTCTCACTGGCACATGGGCGCAAGGCGTCTATGCCTCGCCACTGGCGGAGCGGCTGGCGGCGATCCGCGCGCGCATCGAGGCGGAGGCCGACCAGCACAAGTGGACCATCCGCCCCGAGCAGCTGACCGATCAAAACCTGATCAAGCGCATGGTGCTGAAACGCTGCG
>JANLPP010000101.1:0-4234 GCA_031367295.1 Hyphomicrobiales bacterium
TGTCGTTGCTCAATCTTGGTCATCTTGGCCGGCGCCCGGACTTGATCCGGGGGCAGCCACGCCTCGCCGCCGCAGCTATGTTTGCAAGGCGCGTGAGGTCCGACCGCATGGGTGGCCGGGACAAGCCCGGCCAAGACGGAGAGGTCGGCGCTAGGTATTACTGCCTTTGGCCGCGCTTTTCCAGCATTTGACCACCCTCGCCAAATCCTCCAATCTCACATCAGTACCCGCCCGGAGACCCGCATGTCCGACCTCTCCAACCTCCGTATCAATGGCCCGCGCCTGTGGGAGGCGCTGATGGAAATGGCGAAGATCGGCGGCACGCCCAAGGGCGGTTGCAAGCGGCTGACGTTGACTGATCTCGACAAGCTGGGCCGCGAGTTGTTCATCGGCTGGTGCGAGAGCGCGGGCTGCAAGGTCAGCGTTGACGCGATGGGCAATCTTTTCGCGCGGCGTGCGGGCACGGACAATGCGCTGCCGCCCGTCGTCATGGGCAGCCATCTCGACACGCAGCCGACAGGGGGCAAGTTTGACGGCGTGCTCGGCGTGCTGGGCGCGCTGGAGGTGGTGCGCTCGCTCAACGATATGGGCGTCAAGACGAAACACCCGATCGAGATCGCCAACTGGACCAATGAGGAAGGCTCGCGCTACGCCCCCGCGATGATTTCATCGGGCGTTTTTGCCGGTGCCTATACGAAAGAATTCGCCTATGCGCTCAAGGACGCCGAGGGCAAGACGCTGGGTGATGAACTGGAGCGCATCGGTTTCAAGGGCGCCGTGCCGGTGGGCGGGCGGCCAATCCACGCGTTCTTTGAACTGCATATCGAGCAGGGGCCGATCCTGGAGCTGGAAAACATCGACATCGGCGTTGTTACCCACGGGCAGGGCCAGCGCTGGTATGAGATAAAACTGACCGGCTTTGAGAGCCACGCGGGATCAACGCCGATGCCACGGCGCAGGGATGCGCTGCTGGGCGCGGCGCGCATTGTCGAGCTGGTCAACGCCATCGGCCTCGCGCATGCGCCCAACGCCGTCTCGACGGTTGGCATGCTCAATCCCTATCCCGGCTCGCGCAATGTCATCCCTGGCGAGGTATTCATGACCGTGGATTTCCGCCATCCGCTGGATGATACGCTCAGCGCGATGGACGCCGCGCTGCATGCGGGTGTGGCGGAGATTTGTGCACGCACAGGCCTGACGCAGGAAACCAAACAGGTCTTCTACTACAAGCCCGTCGCCTTCGATGCCGATTGCGTCAAGGCGGTGCGCCGCGCCGCCAAACATTTCGGCTATACACACCGCGACATCGTCTCGGGCGCTGGCCACGACGCCTGCTACATCGCCCGCGTCGCGCCGACCTCGATGATTTTCTGCCCCTGCGTTGACGGCATCAGCCATAACGAGGCCGAGGATATCAGCGAAGCCTGGGCGACGGCGGGCGCCAATGTGCTGATGCATGCGGTGCTGGAGAAGGCGGAGGTGATGGGGTGACGTGCAGTAATCTTGCAATGAGTTTTTGCAACGCGGCCAGCCTATACCGTCATTGCGAGCGAAGCGAAGCAATCCAGAGCCGCGTGTGTGGCCTCTGGATTGCTTCGCTTCGCTCGCAATGACGGAAGCCGCGCGTTCCAGGCGATGAAGGAGAAACACATGTCAACAGTCATCAAGGGCGGCACGATCATTGCCGCGGACCGCACCTACAAGGCCGACGTGCTGATTGAGGGCGAGGTCATCACCGCCATCGGCGCGGGGCTGACAGCCAGCAAAACCATTGACGCCGAGGGCTGCTACATTATCCCCGGCGGCATTGATCCGCACACGCATCTCGACATGCCCTTCATGGGCACCAGCACAACAGATAACTACGAGAGCGGTACGCGCGCGGCCCTGTCCGGCGGCACGACCATGGTCGTTGACTTCTGCATCCCCGGCAAGGGCCAGCCGCTGATGGACGCCTGGGCCGACTGGGACCGCCGCTCGAAGACCGCGAGTTCCGACTACGCCTATCACATGTGCATCTCCTACTGGTCCGACAAGGTGCGCGAGGATATGGCCGAAGTGGTCAAGCGCGGCGTCACCACCTTCAAGCATTTCATGGCCTACAAAGGCGCGCTGATGGTCAATGACGACGAGATGTTTGCGTCATTTTTGCGTTGCGCCGAGCTGGGCGCGCTACCTCTGGTGCATGCCGAAAATGGCGAGGTGGTCGCGGCCTTGCAGGCAAAACTGCTGCGCTCCGGCATCACCGGGCCGGAAGGCCACGCCTATTCGCGCCCGCCGGAAGTTGAGGGCGAGGCGACAAACCGCGCCATCATGATTGCCGACATGGCGGGCTGCCCGGTCTATATCGTCCACACGTCGAGCATCGAGGCGCATGAGGCGATTGCGCGGGCGCGCGCCAATGGCCAGCGGGTTTACGGCGAGCCGCTGATCCAGCATCTGACGCTCGACGAGAGCGAGTATCACAACAAGGACTGGGACCATTCGGCACGGCGCGTCATGTCACCGCCATTCCGCAACAAGAAGCATCAGGAGGATTTGTGGAACGGCCTGCGCGCTGGTTCGCTGCAAGTAGTGGCGACGGACCATTGCGCCTTCACCACCGCGCAAAAACAGGTCGGGCGCGGCGATTTCACCAAGATTCCCAATGGCACGGGCGGGCTGGAGGACCGGCTGTCAATGCTGTGGACGCATGGCGTGCTGACGGGTCGGCTGACGATGAATGAATTTGTTGCTGTGACCTCCACCAACATCGCGCGCATATTAAATATCTATCCGAAGAAGGGCGCGATTGTTGTTGGTGCGGACGCAGACGTTGCGGTGTGGGATCCGAAGGCGAAGAAGACCATCAGCGCCAAAACGCAGCTTTCGGCCATCGACTACAATGTGTTTGAAGGCCAGCAGGTGACCGGCCTGCCGCGCTACACCATTTCGCGTGGCGAGGTGGTCTGGCAGGACGGCAAGATCACCGCGCAGCCGGGGCAGGGGCGCTTTGTGCCGCGCATGCCGTTTTCGCCCGACTCGCGCGCGCTGGCGACCTGGAAGACGGCGACGGCGAGCCGGGCCGTGGCGCGCTGATGCTGGCAAGGGGTAAGGGCGAGACGGCGGCGGGCACGGCGGCGCGCCGCGCTATCGATATTGTCGGCCTGTCGCTGACTTTCGACACCAATGACGGGCCGGTTCAGGCCCTGTCCGGCATTGACCTTGCCATCGAAGACGGCGAGTTTGTCTCGCTCATCGGCCCCTCGGGCTGCGGCAAGACCACGCTGCTGCGCGTTATCGCCGATCTCGAGCGCGCGACGAGCGGCATGGTGGCGGTTAATGGCATGACGCCGCAAGCGGCGCGCGAGCACCGCGCTTACGGCTATGTGTTTCAGGCACCGGCATTGTATCCGTGGCGGTCTGTGGCGCGCAACATCGCGCTGCCGCTGGAGATCATGGGCGTTTGCAAGGACGAGCGCGCCGAGCGTGTGAAGCGCGGGCTTGAGCTGGTTGGGCTAACAGGCTTTGAAAACAAATTCCCCTGGCAGCTCTCCGGCGGCATGCAGCAGCGTGCCTCGATCGCGCGGGCGCTGTCCTTCGACCCGGCGCTGCTGCTGATGGACGAGCCGTTCGGCGCGCTTGACGAGATTGTCCGCGACAAGCTGAACGAGCAATTGCTGCGCCTGTGGGAGCGCACGAAAAAAACCGTTGTGTTTGTCACGCATTCGATTCCGGAGGCGGTGTTTCTGTCAACCCGCGTGGTGGTGATGTCGCCAAGGCCGGGGCGGATACACGATGTGATCGACTGCAATTTTCCGCGCGACCGCACGCTGGATATCCGCGAGACGCCAGCGTTTCTGAGCGTGGCGCACCGGGTGCGCGAGGGGCTGCGGGCGGGGCATAGTTATGTGGATTGAGGCGGAGTTCCCTTCTCCCGCTTGCGGGAGAAGGTGGCGCGAAGCGCCGGATGAGGGCCGGTTCGACGCTTGCAATCGTTTTAGCCGCCAGCTGTTTCAACGCGCGCGCCGCATCACGCGCGTCGCGAGCCTTACTGTCGCCGGTCTTATGACCGGTCTGGGCGAGCGGGATCGTTTCCAGTCGCAACGCCCTCATCCGGCGCTTCGCGCCACCTTCTCCCGCAAGCGGGAGAAGGGGTCATGACCGCCCGCCTCCTCTCCGGCCATACCCTCCCCGTCGCCATCGTCGCGGCCATCCTCATCGCGCTCTGGTACATCGGCGCGCTGCTGATGAA
>JANLPP010000150.1:0-6359 GCA_031367295.1 Hyphomicrobiales bacterium
AAAATCAGCCGAACCTGCGGTGGCCATCGCCAGCAAGTAGTTATCATAGGGATCCGGGGAGGCCGTGACGACCGGGAGGTCATGGACTACAACGGCAATGTCGCGAATCTGATTGATGAGTCGGCCTGCCAGAGCCGGGGAGAGCCTTTCCCGTATTCGTGGATAACGAGTGACACGCATCAGTTCATCAAGCTGATCGGACGAGGTCAAGAGATCGAAACAGCCCTCGCGCCAAAGCGCGACGAGATGCGCTGGCAGTGACATGCTCGAAAACAAAGCGCTGACAAGAATGTTGGTGTCGATGACAAGCCGCATGTTTCGCGTCGCTTGGGGCGCATTTGTTAGCGCGAGGCACCCACGGCTTCATCTATCAAACAGTCCAGCGATTCCGGCGCCAAGTCAGCGAATTTTCCCCGCGTCTCGGCTATGGTCTGGTCGAGCACACGCCATTTGACCGCGTCCTCAATGAATTTCGAAAGGTCGCCCTTCTTCATCCCGCGCCGAGCGAGAAAGCTGCGGACAGTGATGTCCGTGTCTCTGGAAACTGACACTGTCCAGCGGGTGGATGCGGCGTTGGGCATGGCGGCTCCTGATAAGCGTTTATGCACTTATGCGCTCATCTGCCCAATGCTCAAAATGGAATTTCATCGTCAGTCGCAGAAGGTTTAACGAGGGCCGGCTCAATTTCGCGTAGCTCGGCGGCTGGCGTTCGAGGTGTTTGGAAATCAGGAAATTATGGAACGTCGCCGCCAATTGCATGGCCAGCTCGCCATAGATGCCAGGAACATTGACCACGTCCGCTCCCTGCCTATGGCCTGCCAGCTTGTTCCGCAAGAACGGCAGGGTCTTCATCACCTGCTCGGCAAAGCCGGACCGGATAGTTTCGGGGGAGATCGTCAAAATAGCCTCCGTTCAGCATAGCTTTTATGAGTTGATCGGCGCTGGCGTGCTGCAACCCGGTCATCACCTTCATGACGCTTTCGAAGCTCTTTCCCGCATGGAACGACGGTCAACCGCTTGTCAGTCAATGCGCGATGGTAGCGGTGGCTGAAAATCACGTTCCCTCACTCCTCAAACCGCTCCGCCCCGCCGTTGCTGCCCTTGGGCGCAATCGCGGCGTCGGGTGCGCGCGGTGGGCCGCCGGGGTCGCGAAATTTGTTGACGATGGGGTAGCGCCGGTCGCGGCCGAAGTTTTTTGCTGTGACTTTGACACCCGGCGCCGACTGGCGGCGCTTGTACTCCGCCAGATACAGCAGCCGCTCGACTTTTTTCACCACTTCCAGCGCGTGCCCCCGCGCCACAATATCGCTGACGCGCATCTCGTTTTCGACGAGGCAAGCCAGGATGTCGTCCAGCACCTCATAGGGCGGCAGCGAGTCCTGGTCCTTCTGGTTGTCGCGCAGTTCGGCGGTGGGCGGTTTGGTGATGATGTTTTCGGGGATCACGAGACCGTCCGGCCCCAGCGCGCCCGCCGGTTTCCAGCGGTTGCGCAGCGCGCTCAGCCGGAACACCTGCATCTTGTACAGGTCCTTGATCGGGTTGAACCCGCCGTTCATGTCGCCATAGAGCGTCGCATAGCCGACCGACATTTCCGACTTGTTGCCGGTGGTTACCACCATCGGACCGAATTTGTTGGACACCGACATGAGCATGGTGCCGCGCGCCCGGCTTTGCAGGTTTTCTTCGGTGATGCCGCGCGGCGTGTCGGCAAACAAAGGCCGCAGCGCTGCCTCTAAACCCTCAACCGCCGCGGCAATCGGCAGCGTGTCATAGCGCAGGCCAAGCGCGTCAGCGCAGGCGCGCGCGTCAACGAGCGAATCCTGCGAGGTGAATCGGTAGGGCAGCATGATGCAATGCACGCGGGCCGGCCCCAGCGCATCGACCGCCATCGCCGCGCACAGCGCCGAATCGATGCCGCCCGAAAGGCCCATGACGACGCCGGGAAATCCGTTCTTCTCGACATAGTCGCGCAGGCCCAGCACGCAGGCGGCGTAGTCGGCCTCGTCGCCCTCCTCCAGCACGTCGCGCGGCCCACTGGCGCAATGCCAGCCGCCACCGCGCCTCTCCCACACAGTGAGCGCCACAGCCTCGCGGAAGGCGGGCATCTGGAAGGCCAGCGATCCGTCGGCGTTGAGGCCGAATGACGCCCCGTCAAACACAATCTCGTCCTGTCCGCCCACCTGGTTGGCATAGACCATCGGCAGGCGGCTTTCGATCACCCGGGCAATCGCCACCTGCATGCGCTCGCCGCCATGCTTGCCGCGCTGGTAAGGCGAGCCGTTGGGCACCAGCAGAATCTCGCCGCCGGTCTCGGCGATGCATTCCACCGCGTCGGGTCCCCAGATGTCCTCGCAGACCGGCACGCCAATCCGCACGCCGCGAAACGCTATCGGGCCGGGCAGGGGGCCGGGGGTAAAAACCCGCTTCTCGTCGAATACGCCGTAATTCGGCAGATCCACTTTGAAACGCACCTGTTCGATGCGGCCCTTGTCGAGCAGGGCATAGCCGTTGTAGCGCGCGCCGTTGTCAGCCCAGGGCAGCCCGATCAGCACGGCAGGGCCGCCGTCCGCCGTCTCGCGTGCGAGGTCTTCGCAGGCGAGGCGGCAGGCCTCCATGAAGGCTGGTTTGAGCACGAGGTCTTCGGGCGGATAGCCCGACAGGAACAGTTCAGTGAACATCACGAGGTCAGCACCCAGCGCGGCGGCCTGCGTGCGGGCCGCGCATGCCCGCGCGAGATTGCCGGGGACGTCGCCGACGATGCAGTCAAGCTGGGCGATGGCGATGGCGAGGCGGTTGGCGGGCGCTGTGTCTGTCATGCAACGCCATTAACTTGCGCGCACGGCCCGCGCAATCTAGCAAGGGCGTTTGCAGCGTCGCAGAGGTCAGGAATCATCACATGGCCGTGGTCAAATTTGAACGCAAGCCCGCCCCGCCGCCGGGGCGCGGTGCCTCCGCACCGGGCGGGCTGCCGGGATTCAGGATCAGCCCGAATTTTCTGCCGCTGCTGGCGCTGGCGCTGGTGGCGGGCCTTATGCTGTTTACCGGCGTGATTGGTTCAAAGCCGCTGGTGTTTGCTTTTGTGCTGGCCGGCTGGATGATTTCGCTCTGCATCCATGAATTTGGCCATGCGGTCGCGGCCTACTATGGCGGCGACCGCTCGGTCGAGGCGCGCGGTTATCTGACGCTCGACCCGCTGGCCTACACGCACTGGCAGACCAGCATCCTGTTTCCCATGCTGATCCTGGCGCTTGGCTATCTTGGCCTGCCGGGCGGGGCGGTGTTCATCAACATGGCGGCCCTGCGCAGCAAGGGCTGGCAGAGTTTTGTCTCGGCGGCAGGGCCGCTGGGCTCGCTGGCGTGCCTGCTGGCGCTGTGCGTGCCCATCTGGCTTGGCCTTGACGAAAACTATGGCCAGCCCGATTTCTGGGCGGCCTGGCACCTGCTGGCCTATCTGCAAGTGTCAGCGCTGGTGCTCAACCTGCTGCCGATCCCCGGCTTTGACGGTTTTGGCATAATCCGGCCATGGCTGCCCGATGACATGCAGCGCCAGGCCAATGCTTTCGCCAGCATCGCCTCGCTGATTTTTTTCGGCCTGCTGCTGGCTGTGCCCTCGGTCGGCGAGGCGCTCGGCAACATGATCTACCAGGCCTCAGTGCCCTTCGGCATCGGTATCCGCGAAGTGGTGTCCGGGTTTCAGCTGTTCCGTTTCTGGACGTGGTGAGGCGGGGAAATTTGTGGAAAGCGCCCGGGAGCCGGGAATTTCAGGGGAATTTGCGGATGGCGGCGGCAAGCGCGAAGATTATTGCGAGGAGCGAATCATAGCTTTTGGTCTGTCGGAGGCGGTTGTGCTCAGGGTTGTTTACATCATTAGGGACCACGTCATCCGCATGATTACAGCGCAAAGGGCAAATCGAAATGACAGAGAAAAATACTATCGTTTCGTATTCCATGGATGAGATCAAGGCCATGCGCGCTGCGGGTCAGTCACAGACAAGGCCCGATGCGCCGGAGGCTGAGCCTGAAGGCGACGCGTTCTGGGCGCGAGCTGTTGTCGTCACGCCGAAGGACCGCAAGGCGTCCATTCACCTGCGGGTGGACCCCGACGTCCTCGCCTGGTTCAGGGCGCAGGGCGAGGGACATTTGACGCGGATGAACGCGGTGCTGCGGCTGTATTTTGAGGCGCACCGGGAACCTCTCATCCGTTCGCGAATTTATGATGGGTGTATCGGGTAGTTTTTGGCATCACCCGGCTCAACAGGCGGAAACCCTGCCGTTCAGCCAAAATGAGATCATAGCGCAGAAATTTAGGGAACTGAAAGGAGACAGCTATGTCAAAGTTCATGATCTTGTATATGGCCAAGGGGCCAGAGTTTGAGAAAATGATGCAGAGCGCTACATCGGAACAGCGGAAAAAAGGCATGGAAGCGTGGATGACATGGCTGAACAAACATAAGGCGTCCATGGTTGACGGCGGAGCGCCTCTGGGAAAAACCAAGCGCGTTGACGCCACCGGCATTTCAGATTTCAAAAACGAAGTGGGCGGCTACTCAATCGTTCAGGCCGAAAGCGCTGCGGACGCCGCCAAAATGTTTGGTAAGGACCACCCTCATCTGCAGATGCCCGGTGCCTGGGTGGAGATTGTCGAAATCATGCCAATGCCCGAAATGTAAAATGATTCGTCGGGTCGGGTCATCGCGGTCTGAATTTCGCCCGCTTTCGACTGCTGCCGGCAGCGCATTCAAATTACTCCACTGCCCGAAGACCCTTACAAGTCTTTGTCGCCGGAAAGAGATGATCGAATGACCGACCTGATTCTCACCACCTTCGATTGGGTTCCCAAAGCGCCGCGGGGCTATGTGCGTGACCTGCGTGTGCGCTGGGCACTGGAAGAGGCTGGATCGCCATATCGCATCGAGAGCACGCCATTTCGGGATCGACAGCTTTTGCATTTTGCCCATCAACCCTTTGGCCAAGTGCCATGGTTGACCGATGGAAACCTCTCCATTTTTGAAAGCGGCGCGATTTTGTTGCATCTGGGCGAGCGGAGTGAGGCGCTGATGCCTGCCGATCCGCGCGGACGGAGTGAGGTAATACAATGGCTGTTTGCAGCGCTTGCTTCGGTTGAGGCAGCAAGCCAGCCTTGGTCTTTCTTCAAATTTTCCGGTGACGCTGACAAAACGCCAATGCGGCAGTTTTTTGATGGATTCCTTGAGGGCCGGCTCAAGAGCATGGAAGTGGTGTTGGGGGGTCGCGAATGGCTGACCGCAAAGTTCTCAGTTGCCGACATACTTATGGCGGACGTGCTCCGCCTTGTTGATCGGTTTGACGGGCTGGTGGGATATCTCGCCTGTCGTGACTATGTCGCGCGTGCTACGGCCCGCCCGTCCTTCGTGAAGGCATACGCAGATCAGATGGCACATTTTGCTGCGGCAGACTGAGTATCCCCGGCGCCAAAAGCTGCCAGTCGCCTGACTGCCAGTCGCAGAAATTCAAACTGCGCCACGAGCTGCCCGCAATGCAAACGCCAATCGCCATAGTGACTCTGTGGACAAAGCGGGAACCAGATGACACGCGCGCGCGTATCCCCTACATTATCGCCCCGCCCTCACCCCCAAAAAATGGCCGCCCGCATTGACCAAACCCCGCAAGCCCGCCGCCGCGCCCAAACGCGCCGCGCCTGACCCTGTTGCCTCCCTCGCCGCCCGCTTCGACCGCGCCATCACGGTGCGGGGGGCGCGCGAGCACAACCTCAAAAATGTCGATCTGACCATCCCGCGCGACAAGCTCGTGGTGTTCACCGGCCTGTCCGGCTCGGGCAAGTCGTCGCTCGCCTTCGACACCATTTATGCCGAGGGCCAGCGGCGCTATGTCGAGTCGCTGTCGGCCTATGCGCGGCAGTTTCTGGAGATGATGCAGAAGCCGGATGTCGATCAGATCGACGGGCTGTCGCCGGCCATTTCAATCGAGCAGAAAACCACCTCGAAAAACCCGCGCTCGACCGTCGGCACGGTGACGGAAATCCACGATTACATGCGGCTGTTATGGGCGCGCGTTGGCATCCCTTATTCCCCCGCCACCGGCCTGCCGATCGAGAGCCAAACGGTCAGCCAGATGGTTGACCGCGTGCTGGCGCTGCCGGAAAAAACCCGCGCCTATCTGATCGCGCCGGTTATTCGCGGCCGCAAGGGCGAGTACCGCAAGGAAATCGCCGACTACATGAAGCGCGGTTTTCAGCGCGTGAAGATCGACGGCGAATTTTACGAGATCGCCGACGCGCCCGTGCTCGACAAAAAGCTTAAGCACGATGTCGAGGTGGTGGTGGACCGCATTGTCGTCAAACCCGACATGGCGGCGCGGCT
>JANLPP010000158.1:0-15229 GCA_031367295.1 Hyphomicrobiales bacterium
TTGGCTGGGGGACCTGGATTCGAACCAAGATTGACGGAGTCAGAGTCCGTAGTTCTACCGTTGAACTATCCCCCAAGGCCTATGGCAATCAGCGCGGCCCATGGTGCCCGTTGCATTAACGGAGCCGCCAATGTTAGGCAAGCGGCTTTTTGCCAACGGGCGCAATGCATGGGCCAGGGCCGATGCCGTTGGTTTTTTCAGGCGCATTAACCCGCTGGTAAGCACGCCGGGGCAAGGCTGCGCCATGGTGATCCGCGCGAAATACCGGGCTGTGCTGATTCCGCTGGCGCTTTACTGCGTGTCAGGCGTCAGCGTCGCATTTTTTGGCTGGCACGCCATCAATGGCGAGCGGGGCCTGAAAGCCCGGGCCGAATATGAAAGGCGCATCGCTGGCCTCAAAACCGAACTCGACCAGCTGAAGGCCGAAAACGCCGGCTGGCAGCGCCGTACAGCGCTGATGCGCACCGATGCTGTGGACAAGGACCTGCTGGAGGAGGAGGCGCGCCAACTGCTGGGCAAGGTCAACAAGCGCGATCTGGTCATATTTACCAATTCGGCGTCCGCCCCGTAAACCCCGATCCGCAATCGAGGACATGTGACCGCAAGCAGCCCCGGTTGTCCGCCTGCGCCGGAACAAAAAAATAATATATCTGACTTAAGGTCACCGTGTAATCTCCCCGGGAGGCACATGTGAACAAGCTTATTGGCGCATTGGGCGTGTTTGGCCTGATGGTGATATTGCGGCAGACAGCGCGGTCCGTGATGGCGACAGCGGCCGATCCGTTTCAAGCCCAGGCCACGGCCTATGGCCGCGTCACCCTGTGGATTCACAAGACGGTGGTGGCGGTCGAGTCCGACTTTACCGATTATGCACTGCTGGTGGCGGGCGTCGGCGCTTACGCCTTTGTCTTTGGCTGGCTGTCGCACCAGATGCTGAACGTGCATGGTTTTGGCTCGCATCTCAACCGCATCGTCGGCCTTGCGGGGGCGAGTGTCGCGGTGGTGTTCTATCTGCGGTTTGGCGGCGAGCTGTCGTTTGCAAATTTCGCGATGCTGACCATGGCAGCTTTGGCCGGTTCAGTCAGCGCGCTGGGCATTGGTGCCATGATCAAGCCGGTTGTCACGGACACGCCAAAAAAACCGGCCGAGGCCACGGCAAAAAACGACCTGGCGCGCGCGCGGCTTGGCCGGGTCGCCGGGCGCAGATAATTGCCGCGCGCCCTTCCGGCGGGGGCATTAGCTTGCTAGTCTTGCCGCCATGCGCGCCTGCCATTGCCACACACCATGCTGAAATCCGTCCTGATCGCCAACCGCGGCGAGATCGCCTGCCGCATTGCGCGCACGGCGCGGCGCATGGGCCTGCGCGTCATCGCCGTCTATTCGCAGGCGGATGCGCGGGCGCCACATGTGCGCCTTGCCGATGAGGCCCATCTGATCGGTCCCGCGCCGGCCCGCGACAGCTACCTTGATGCAGGCAAGATCCTGCGGGTGGCAAAGCTGGCCGGGGCGGACTGCGTGCACCCCGGCTACGGGTTTTTGTCCGAGAATGCTGAATTTGCCGAGGCTTGCGCTGTGGCAGGCCTGGTCTTTGTTGGACCTTCGCCGGGTGCCATCCGCGCCATGGGCCTCAAGGACGGCGCCAAGGCGCTTATGCAGCGCGCCGGTGTGCCGATTGTTCCGGGTTATCACGGAACGCGGCAGGAGCCACGCTTTCTGAAAGAGAAAGCCTATGAGACCGGCTATCCGGTTCTGGTCAAGGCGGTGGCAGGCGGCGGCGGCAGGGGCATGCGCCGTGTCGACATGCATGCCGATTTCGACGCGGCGCTGGAGGGCGCGCAGCGCGAGGCGCTGAGCACCTTTGGCAACGCCCATGTGCTGATCGAGAAATACATCGACACGCCGCGCCATATCGAGATGCAGGTGTTCGGCGACAGCCATGGCAATGTCGTGCATCTGTTTGAGCGCGACTGTTCGCTGCAGCGCCGCCATCAGAAGGTGATTGAAGAGGCGCCTGCTCCCGGCATGAGCGCCCTGGTGCGCGCCGCCATGGCGGCGGCGGCCATCGCGGCGGCCAAAGCCGTCGCCTATTGCGGGGCAGGCACGGTGGAGTTTATCGCCGATGGTTCGGGCGCGCTGCGCACGGACGGGTTTTACTTCATGGAGATGAACACCCGGCTGCAGGTGGAGCATCCGGTGACGGAGGCGGTTACCGGGCTTGACCTTGTCGAATGGCAGTTCCGGGTTGCGGCGGGCGAGGCGCTGCCGCTGCGGCAGGATGAAATCGCCTGCCATGGCCACGCGGTTGAGGCGCGGCTCTATGCCGAGGACCCGGAGCAGGGCTTCCTGCCCTCGTCGGGAAAACTCTGGGCCTTGCGGTTTCCGGCAGCGGCTGACGGACTGCGCATTGACAGCGGTGTCGAGGCGGGCGGCGAGGTCACGCCGTTTTATGATCCGATGATCGCCAAGATCATCGCGCATGGCGCGACACGAGAGGCGGCGCTCGACCGTCTGGCGCGGGCGCTGGACGAAACAGTCGTTGCAGGGCCGCGCTGCAATGCCGCGTTTTTGCGCGCGCTGTGCCTTGCGCCGGGATTTCGCAGCGGCGCGTTTGACACCGGTTTTATCGGGCGCAATCTGGAAGCGCTGGGCGCGGTTGCGCAGCCGGTGGACGCCGCCGCCGTGGCGGCGGGTGTCTGCGCGGCGCTGCAGGCGCAGCTGCCGCCGCCGCTGGATGCGCAGAGCGACCCCTGGAGCGCGCGGGATGCATTCCAGCTCGGCGGCGAGCGGCGTGTCCGCTCAAGGATCATGGCTGACGGTCAGAGCATGCTGGCAACGCTTTCCGGCGGTTTTGCCGACACGGGCGAGGGTTGTGCCAGCGCGCGCATAGGCCTTGCGGCTTCAGGATATGATGACACGCCGCGCTTTCAGCATGGCGCGGATGAGCTTCAGCCAAAGCCGGTGATTCTGGTGTTTGACACCGGCGGCAAATTCCTTGTTCACCATCGCGGACGTCAAACTGAGGTGCAGATTTGCGACCCGCTGGAGGCTGATGTTGCGGGCGTTGACCAAAGCGGCGGCGCGGTCAGGTCTCCCATGCATGGCAAGCTTGTGGCGCTGCTCGTCAAAACGGGCGCGCGCGTGGTCAAAGGCCAGCGCCTTGCGGTGGTCGAGGCCATGAAAATGGAACATGCGCTGACCGCGCCGTTTGACGGCGTCGCCGCTGACGTGACAGGCAGTGAAGGCCAGCAGATTGCCCAGGGCGCGATCATTGCGATCATCAAGCCGGACACAAGCGGAGACAATGGCACATGACCAAACCCCGACGCGCCGCCGCCACCGGCACGCTCAAATGCGAGGACGAGCATATCCGGGTCACCGAATGGCGCTTTGCGCCGGGCGCCGCGACCGGCTGGCACAGGCACGCACATGACTATGTGGTGGTGCCGTTGCTCGATGGAAAGCTTGGGCTGGAGGAGCCGGGCGGTGCCATGCGCGAGGCGGCGCTGAAGCGCGGCGTGCCCTACAACCGGCAGGAGGGGGTGGAGCATGACGTCATCAACATCAATGATTTTGAGTTTGCCTTTGTCGAGATTGAGCTGAAGACGCGATGAGGGCGCGATCACTGACCGCACGCGCCCTGCTTGCCGCTGTGCTGCATGCTGGCGGCTTCACTGCCGCCCAGGCCTGCCAGTGCAGGCCGCTTTCGCGGTCGCAGGCCATTGCCACCATGGCAATTGTCGTGAAGGTCCGCGTGCAGGCGATTCTGGCACCCGGCGATCCTTATAAGGCCGGTGAAACGACGGTGTCGCTGCGCGTGCTTGACCGCATCAAGGGGCGCACAGCCCGCATCGTGACAGTCAGCACGCCTGCCAGCGGCATGGCTTGCGGGCTGAATTTTGTCGCGGGCGACGAATTGACCCTCGGTCTTTCGCCGCATGCCGGCAGCTTTTGGGCCAACAGCTGCATGTTCATCCCCTGAATAGCCGCCGCACTCCCCGCAGGCCGCACTTGGAAAGGCCATTGCCAGAGGCTATGACCGGTCATGACCCTGCATCTGCTGAAACTCTGTGTCGGCGCAGCTTCGATCGACGATCTGGAGCAATGGCAGGCTGGCCGCCTTGCCGATGCCCGGCGCGCCGGCCAGCCAGACGAGATTTTCCACACCACGCGCATGGTGCCCAAGCGCCTCGCTGAACTTGTGGATGGCGGCTCGCTCTACTGGGTGATCAAGGGCCAGATTGCCGCGCGCCAGAGCCTGCTGGCGGTGCGTCCCTTCACCGACAGGGATGGCATTGGCCGTTGCCATCTCGTGCTCGGCCATGCCGTTGTGCCGGTCCTGCCGCGCCCCTTCCGCGCTTTTCAGGGCTGGCGCTATCTGGCGCAGAAGGACGCGCCGCCAGATATTGGCGGTGGCATGGCGGAGGTTGCGGACATGCCGGAGCCGCTGCGCCGCGAGCTGAGTGAGCTGGGTTTGCTGTAGCGCCTATTCATGCACCCGCACGCTGATCAGGATGCGCCCGTCCGTGCCATCCTTTTCCTGCGCATTGACGGTCAGCAGCACCGCCCGGTTGGCGGTCAGCGGCAGGGTCGCGGTGTGGACCGCCGAGTCCGAAAACACCGGCTGGCCCTTTATTTCCCGGCCAAAGCAGGTCTTGAGATCGACGGCCAGATTGTCGCGCAGAACGCGCGCGGACGCGTCGTCCTTGTCAAATCCGGTCTCGCAGCTATGCAGGATGTCACCATTCTCGACGCTGAAATAGCAGGCCGTGTCCGGCCACAGCTCGACATTGGAGTAGGTGCGCATCACCAGCAGGCCGGCCCCCGTGCGCCCGGCACGGAACTCGCCGCGAATGGATTTGAAGCCGGCCCTGGCCGCCTCGGTCTGCACTTTCAGCCGGGCGCAGAATCCTCCGTCGTCAACCTGAACCGCCATCGCGCTGCCACTTGCGGCCAATGGGACAACAGCGCCAAGCACTGCCAAGGTCATCAAGTATCTGCCTGTCATGTGTGCTTCCGCCTGATTTTCAGAATGTTCCGGTCAGGATAGGCGCAATTCTCCGGGGTGGGAATAGACCCCTGCAAATACCCGCGAAAAAAAACCGCCCCTGAAACAGGGGCGGAAAAAGTTACGGATCCAAAGTCACTGGGAGGTTCACTTGGGATAGGTTGTGTATATGCGCAATTCCCGATGACCGATGTGCGCCAGCGCACAAAGGCTAACCTGCTTTGGATTTCAGAAGTGTGAAGCCGCCGCAGGCTTGTGCCCGCGCCTTGCCGCATGAAAAAAACGCCGTCCCGGAGGACGGCGCTGGAAAGTTGGGGAGGTGCATTGGGGGAGGACCAAAACACTGAACATCGCCTTTATAGCCTGACGGTCCGCCGCTGGATGTGCGCCAGCGCTCATTGCCCGTCGGCGTGCGTTGCGGAAATATTGTTGGTCGCCGCGCTTGCATCGGGGCGGGACCACGCCAAATATGCCGCTCTGCGCGCCCGGCGCGCCACCCGAGACCGCCATGAGCCAGATTTCCCGTGCCGTTCCGCCGCAACCGCCTGCGCAGGCCAGGCAAGGCCGGCTGATTTTTGCGATGGACGCCACCCTGTCGCGCCAGCCAACCTGGGACATGGCGCAGGGTCTGCAAGCCAGAATGTTCGAGGCGGCGGGCCGGCTCGGCGGCCTTGCCGTGCAGCTGGTCTATTTCCGCGGCCATGACGAATGCCGCGCCTCGCGCTTTGTGGCGGACGGCAGGGGCCTTGCCACACTCATGTCGAAGATTGCGGTTGCGGGTGGTTTCACGCAAATCGGCAAGGTTTTGCGCCATGCCCGCAAGGAGGCTGCTGAGGCGCGTATCGGCGCGCTGGTGTTTGTCGGTGATGCCATGGAGGAGAACATAGACGAACTCTGCGGCGCGGCGGGCGAGCTGGCGCTGCTCGGCGTCAAAGCCTTCATGTTTCATGAGGGCAGCGACGCGAAGGCCGCCCGCGCCTTCAGGGAAATCGCCCGCATCACCGGGGGTGCCTATGCCGCTTTCGACGCCAGCGCGGCGGACAGGCTGGCGAAGCTGCTCGGTGCGGCGGCGGCCTATGCGGCAGGAGGGCGCGGCGGGCTGGAAGCGTTTGCAACTGCCTCAGGCGCAGACGTGAGCCGCCTGCTGTCACAGATCAAATAGCGGGCGCGAGCCTCACCCGAAAGTCAGCAAAAACGTCTCCAGCACGGCACGGAAATCTCTGGTGTAAGCGGCGGGATCAATCGCTTTTGGTGTGATGACCGCCAATTGTCCGTGCGGCAGCAGGCCGGCGAGCCGTTCGGCATAGGGCAGTGGATGCGCCAGATCAGTGTCGTGGCCGATGACCAGCGCCGGCAATTCCAGACCTGCGGTTTGCGCCTCGCTGACGCCCGGACCATCGCCCGCAATCGCTGCCAGCAGTGCTCCAAAGGTTTCCGGGTCAGGCCGCCCGAAAAATCCGAGCAGGCTGGCGAGATTGTCGGGTGCCAGTGCGGCAAGCCGCGCCGCCGTGCTGCTGGCCGCAAACAGCCGCCTCGCGTCGTCCGGCGCATGGCTTTGCAGCAGGTTGCCCACGAGGGCGTAGGCGTGCATGTTTTCGGGTGCGGGGGCAAACAGCCAGGCCGGGCGCGCCAGCACCAGCCCGGCATAGCGCTGCGGCGCGCCGGCCGCCAGACGCAGCGCAATAGCCGCGCCCATGGAAATGCCGCCGATAACCGGGCGCTCGATCCCCAGATGCCGGATTAGGGCCTCAACATCCCCGGCAAAATCCGCGATCAAAAACTGTTCTCGCGGGCCAAACTCCGACTGACCCTGGCCGCGGCATTCCAGCGTGATCCGCCGCACGCCGGCAAGCTGCGGAAAAATGCCGGCAACCTGCGCCTCGGCGCCGCCAAGCCCATGCTGGAAAATAACCGGCAGACCTTCGCCCGTGTCGCTGTAGCGCAGGCGAACACCATTGCGCGTTAAAACGGCAAAACTCACAGCGCGTCCTCGGCCTCAAGCGTGGCGCGCAAGAACGCCGCGACGCCTGCGGCCTCATGCGCGGCCAGGCCATGGGTGACGAGTGGGCCGTCAAATCGAGCCGCCTTGAGGGTCGCGATAAAATGGCGAAAATCCACGACGCCCTTGCCGGCGGCGACAAAGGTCCCGTTCGCGCTGCGGTCCTTCGCATGCGCCATCGCTATGTCCCCTGCAAGCAACGCTACCGCCTCGTCCACAAGGTTGCGCCGCGCGGACGCGTCGGCAGTTTCAAACAGGTTGGCCGGATCGAGCACGATGCGCAGGGCAGGGCTGCCAATCTCATCCAGAAGGCGGCGCGCATGGGCGGCGGAGCTGACGACATTTGCAAGTTCCGGCTCGATGCCAAGTTTTACCCCAAAGCGTTCCGCAATTGCCGCTGCAGCGGTCATTTCCCGCACCAGTTCACGCCATGCCTGCGCCGACGCGTTGTCGGGATGCCAGCGCCACTGATCGTTCGCATCGCGCGTGCCGGTGCACAGCGTCACCATGCCTGTGCCCATGGCCGGGCAGGCGCGGCACAGTTCCGCCAGCTGGCGCAGTCCGGCGGCGCGCACCCGCCTGTCCGGGTGGATCATGTTGTAGGTGCCTGACACAGCTGCGATGCTGACGCCGGTCTGGCGCGCCGCCGCGCCGACAGACGCAGCGTCCGTGTCAGCAATGCTGTCCGGCATTGAGGGCAGACCGAGCGAGGCGAAGTTGAACTGCGCCGCGCCATAGCCAGCCTCGGCAACCGCGCGCAGCGTCGCCAGCGCGCCTGTCGTGGCAAACGTCTTGCCGAAGATTCCAGGCTGCATCCCATTGGCTCCTCGACCAATAAACTCAAGGCGCAGCGCGCCACCGGCTCACAGCCATTTCCGCCACCTGAAAAACACGTAGGGCAATATCGCCGACAGCAGCATCATCGACAGCGCCATTGGATAGCCCAGCTCAAACTGCAATTCAGGCAGGTTTTTGAAATTCATCCCGTAGATGGAGGCGATCAGCGTCGGCGGCATGAAAATCACCGCCATGACCGAAAACAGCTTGATGATGTTGTTCTGCTCAAGATTGACGAGGCCGAGCGTCGCGTCGAGCAGGAACTGGATCTTGCTGGCGATAAAAGTCGCGTGCTCTTCCAGCGACTGCAGATCACGGAAGGTGGTTCGCGCACGGGAGCGCAGCTCGGCGGTGCGGCTGTCGCCATGCGCGCCCGACGAGATGAACAGCAGCATGCGCTCGATCGACACCAGGCTTTCGCGCACCTTGGACACGACATCGCCGGTTCGTCCCAGGCTTTTGAGCACGTCGCTCTGCCGGTCAGTCTGACGGCCATTGTCACTGTTGAACACGCCATACGACAGCTCATCAATGCCCGCGCCCATTTTCTGCAAGACTTCGGCAGCCCGGTCGATGATTGCCTCGATCAGCCCGGACAGCACGGCCTCCGGGTTGCTGGCGCAGCCGCCGGGCTTGACCGCCCGGTTGGCAAACAGGGAAAAGCTCTTTGGATCATCGTAGCGCACGGTCACAAGGGCTTTTGGGGTCAGGATAAAACTGACCGGCGCGAGCTTGGGCCGCGCCGTCTGCATGTCGCAGATGATGCGGGTGGTCATGTAGCGGGCGCCGTTTTCCGTATAGAGAATTTCGGAAGGCTCAATGTCCTGCTGGTCTTCGTGGGTTGGCACGGAGATGCCGGTATGGGCTTCCACCAGCGCGTCCTCGTCGCGCGTCGGCTCGACAAGGTCGATCCACACCGCGTCATCCGGTATGGCGTCCAGCCTGTCGCCGGGCGGATGGCGCTCAAGTTTCAGGTCTGCCAGGATGCCGATGCGGTGGACAATGATCATGGGCAGGCTCGTTGCTGGTGCGGGGCGCGCGGCGGCGGCTGGATTTGCCCTGCCGCTCCTGCGGTACGGCGGCGGCGTGTCATGCGCAAGCTGGCAAAACGGGCTGCGATGCAATGCGGCCTTTCAAATCGGCCAGCGGCGCACTAGCTTGGGGCAATGCAATTTGTCCTTCTCGGCCTCATCGTCCTTTGGCTGCTGGTGCTTCTGGGGCGCGGCACGATCCGTGCCAATCCCGCCGCGCTCGCTGGTCTCATCCGCAATGGCGGCGGCATTCTCACTCTGGCGGGCGTGGCGCTGGCAGTTGCGCGCGGACAGCTGGGCCTCGGCGGTGCGCTGCTGGCTTTTGCCATCTGGATGCTGACGGGGGCGAGGCGCCCGAGCTGGGGCGGATTTGGCATGGGCGGCACCGGCTCCGGCAGCAAGGGCGAGAGCCGCACGGCATCTGCCTGGCTCGATATGCAGATCAATCATGCCACTGGCGAAATCTCGGGCCGTGTGGTGCAGGGCCCGTTTGCCAGCCGCGACCTGTCTGATCTGTCGCAGGAAGACTGCGCCGTTCTGCACCGCGGCTGTGTGGCCGCCGACCCGCAGGGCGCGCGCCTGCTAGAGGCGTATTTCGACCGCCGGTTTCCCGGCTGGCGTCAGGCAGGTGAGGGTGACACGGACGCGGGGCAGGGCGGGCGCGGCATTGGCGCGCGTGTCCAGCCGGGAATGACCGAAAAGCAGGCTTACGAGGTACTTGGGATCAAACAGGGGGCTTCGTCCGCCGAAATTGGCGGCGCGCACCGGGCGCTCATGAAGAAATGCCATCCCGACCATGGGGGGACGGCGGACTTGGCTGCCCGCGTCAATGAAGCCCGCGATGTGCTGATGCGCCGCCATAAGTGAACTCCTGAACGCCACGTTACGCATGTATTCGGAACAGCCGGGACATGTCCTGCACGCCTAGTTGTGAGTGGTGAAGCAGGCGAAGCCGGACTTGATCAAGTCCTGGCAGGCGGCCTGGGCGCTTGCTGCGTCAAGGCCGGCAAAACGCGCCCGATAGAGTGTCGTGTCGCCTTTCTGGACCTTTTCAGTGAACGGCTTGGCCGAGGCCAGAGCTGTGCGGCTTTTGGCTTTGGCCCTGGACAGCAGTTCTGTGGCTTTTTCCACGTCGTCGCTTGCGCCGATCTGGATCATCATGCCGGTGCTGGCGATGGCGGGGCGTTCGGTGTCGCTGGATTTGGCCGCGTCAGCTCTCGCGATGCGGCTGTCCGGCTGGGCCGGGCGGCGCAAGGCTGGCGGCTGCGGAATTGCAGCGGTTGTCGTTGGCACATCCTCTGGCGGCACAAGCCGCTTTTGCGCTGCTGCGGCCAGAACCGGGCGGGCCGGGGGAATCGGGCGGGCGGCCGCGGCCGGTTCAGCCGCAGCGCGGACTGGCTGGGCGGTAAACAGCGCGATGCGCTGGCGGTCCACCGGCGCGGCGGCAATGGGCTGGGGCGGCGCAATCTCCACTGGCGCCGCCGTACGCGCTATGCGGGCTGGCGCCGCCTGCGGCACTGGCTCGGCAATAGCGACACGCACAGGTTCATCCGGCATGACCTCGGCAATCTGCGAGGCGGTGCGGCTGGATGATCCGGCGTCTATCGTGTTCTCAACCAGGCTTGCCATCTGGCGGTCGCGCTCGCGGCCCGAGCGACCGCCAAGAATGACAGAGACAATATGATGGCTGCCGCGGTGCGCCGAGGTCAGCAGGTTGAAGCCGGAGCCGCGCGTGTAGCCGGTCTTGATGCCGTCAACACCCTCAATGCGCCCCAGCAGCTTGTTGTGGTTGGGGTAGGAGGCCCCGGCATAGTTGAAGGTATGGGTCGAAAAATACCGGTAGTAGCGGGGGAAGCGCTCCTGGATGGCGCGGCCCAGAATTGTCAGGTCGCGCGCGGTGGTCACCTGCGCGTCATTGGGCAGGCCCGACGCGTTGCGGTAGACGGTGCGCGACATGCCCAGCGCATGGGCCTTGCGCGTCATCATATCGGCGAAGGTGTCCTCGTCGCCGCCGACAGCTTCGGCAATCGCCACGGCGATGTCATTGGCCGACTTGGTGACCAGTGCCTTGATCGCGTCTTCAACCTGAATGGTCTCGCCGATCTCCAGCCCGAGCTTAGAAGGAGCCTGACGGTGGGCGCGGGCGGATACTGTGATCGGCGTCTCCAGATTGAACCGCCCCTTTTCCAGCTGCTCAAACAGCAGGTACAGCGTCATCACCTTGGTGATTGAGGCCGGATGGCGCAGCTCGTCCTCGTCACGCGCGTACAGGGTGCGGCCCGAGTTGACGTCCACAACCATGGCCGAGAAGGCCGGCACATAGCCGCCGCCGCCATGGTTGACATGATAGGTATGGTGCCGCTTGAAGTAATGATGGCGCCGGTAGCGGCGCGCTTCGGCGTCCGAGGCCAGAGATCCGGCCAGCGTGAGAGCGATTCCGAGACCGGCAGCAATTTTTCCGGCATGCTGACGCAAACGCACAACGCAACCACTCAACATTACGCGACCCCATCACTGTCTGCCTTTGCCGCCGCGTCCCAAACCCGGCAGGCAAGAGCGTTACCCAAACAACACAGTTAAAGAAGCTAACGGGATGAGGTTACGGGGCGGTTAACCGCGCGGACCTGTTTTGGCTGGCGCAGGGTACCACACCAAAGTCGGATTGCTGCACTGCAAAATAAACCTTGACGAAAATGGTGCGCTGCACCTATAAGGGCTTCACCAGCGAGCCACTGAGTTGAGCGGCGCGCGGCCCCTCCCGCCCTCCCGGCGGCCAGCTTCTTAAGGATTGCCACCATGTTCAAGAACATTGAAGACTTCCAGAAATTCGGCAAGGACCAGTTCGACGCCGCCTCCAAGACCGCTGCGACACTCTCGAAGAGCGCCCAGCAGATGGTCACCGAGCAGACCGACTATTCGAAGAAGGCCATGGAGCTTTCGACCGCAACAGTCGAGAAGCTGATGGGCGTGAAGTCGATCGACAAGGCTTTCGAAATCCAGTCCGACTATGCCAAGACCGCGTACGAAGGTTTTGTCGCCCAGTCGACCAAGATCGCCGACATGTTCGCCGGCTTCGCCAAGGAAGCATTCAAGCCCGTCGAAGCGTCCTTCGCCAAGGTCCAGGCTGCCGCCAAGTAATTTGCTGGCAAGTAATTGTCCGGTACGGAAAATTGCCGCCGGCCTTAAGGGTCTGGCACAGGCAACCAGGATTCTGCATAAAGCCCGGCCCGCGCCGGGCTTTTTGCGTTGGGTTTTCGGGCAGGTGCCACGGACCGGTTTTCGGGTCGCCCAGCGGTGCCAGAGTGGCGGCTGAAAAAACCGCAATCGGCACGGCTGGTATAGTCAGGGCGGCGCACCTAGATTAGTCTCGTGTGAACGACCGGCGTCCACGGGCCGTGCAGCGGGCATGCGGGAGAGCGGATTTTGACTCGGGCAGACCACAACTCAGCAAAGCATGCGGGACCGCGCGCCGCGCGCGACCCGGCCAGAACGCCGGGTGACGGCGGCAGCAATGGCTCCGGCACGGCGGTCATCACCCGAACCAAGACCGCCACCAAAAAGCCGAATATGTACCGCGTCCTGCTGCTCAACGACGATTACACGCCGATGGAGTTCGTCGTGGTTGTGCTGCGCAAATATTTCAACAAGACCAATGAGGCCGCCACCGAAATCATGCTGCATGTCCACCAGCATGGTGTCGGCGAATGCGGCGTGTTCACTTATGAGATCGCCGAGACCAAGGTCACCCAGGTGATGGACTACACCCGCAAGCATCAGCACCCGCTGCAATGCATCATGGAAAAGAAGTGAAAGCCTGATCAAATGCCAACTTTTTCACGCAATCTCGACCAGTCCATCAACCGCGCCTTTGCTGCCGCGACGCAGCGCCGCCATGAATTTGCGACGCTGGAACACCTGCTGCTGGCGCTGACGGAGGACCAGGACGCGGCAGCGGTGATGCGCGCCTGCTCGGTTGACCTTGACGCGCTGAAAAAAAGCCTCGTCACCTATATCGATAACGAACTGTCGAGCGTCGTTTCCAGCGGCGTCGGGGACGCGCGGCCGACGGCGGGCTTCCAGCGGGTGATGCAGCGCGCCGCCATCCACGTGCATTCGTCAGGGCGCGAGGAAGTGACGGGTGCCAATGTGCTGATCGCCATCTTTGCCGAGCGCGAAAGCCACGCCGCCTATTTCCTGCAGGAGCAGGACATGACCCGCTATGACGCGGTCAACTACGTCTCGCATGGCATTGCCAAACGGCCGGGCCTGACTGATTCGGCCAAAACGCCGCGCGGCTCCGAGGAGGAGCAGCCTGAGCGCGAGGGCAAGGACCAGAAAGAGGCAGGCGAAACCAAGAAGAAGGAATCGGCCCTCGACGCTTATTGCGTCAATCTCAACAAGAAGGCCAAGGAAGGCCGCATCGACCCGTTGATCGGCCGCGAAATGGAAGTGCAGCGCACCATCCAGGTGCTGTGCCGCCGCCAGAAGAACAACCCGCTGCTGGTCGGTGACCCCGGCGTCGGCAAGACTGCCATCGCCGAGGGCCTTGCCCGAAAAATCGTCAACAATCAGGTGCCCGAGGTGCTGACCGGCGCGACCGTCTTCGCGCTCGACATGGGCACGCTGCTGGCGGGGACCCGCTACCGCGGCGATTTTGAGGAGCGACTGAAACAGGTCATCAAGGAAATCGAGAATCACAAGAACGCGATTCTGTTTATTGATGAGATACATACAGTCATCGGCGCAGGCGCCACCTCGGGCGGTGCAATGGACGCGTCGAACCTGCTGAAGCCTGCGCTGGCCCAGGGCGCGCTGCGCTGCATCGGCTCCACCACCTACAAGGAATACCGCCAGTATTTTGAGAAGGACCGCGCGCTGGTGCGCCGCTTCCAGAAGATCGATGTCAACGAGCCGTCAGTGATTGACGCCATCGAAATTCTCAAAGGGCTGAAGCCTTATTACGAGGAATTCCACAAGCTGCGCTACACCGGCGAGGCGATCAAGGCGGCGGTGGAACTCTCCGCCCGCTACATCCATGACCGCAAGCTGCCCGACAAAGCCATTGACGTGATTGACGAAACCGGTGCCAGCCAGATGCTGGTGCCGGAAGCCAAGCGCAAAAAGACTATCGGCATCAAGGAGATCGAGGCGACCATCGCCACGATGGCGCGCATCCCCGCCAAAACCGTGTCGAAGGACGATGCCGAGGTGCTCCAGCACCTCGACGAGACGCTGAAGCGCATGGTCTATGGCCAGGACACGGCGCTGGCGACCCTGTCATCGGCGATAAAACTTGCCCGCGCCGGCCTGCGCGACGGTGAAAAGCCGATCGGCTCTTACCTGTTTTCCGGCCCGACCGGCGTCGGCAAGACCGAGGCGGCGCGCCAGCTGGCGAAAGCGCTGGGCGTCGAGCTGGTGCGCTTCGACATGTCGGAATATATGGAGCGGCATACCGTCTCGCGGCTGATCGGCGCGCCTCCCGGCTATGTCGGCTTTGACCAGGGTGGCCTGCTCACGGACGCCATCGACCAGCATCCGCATTGCGTGCTGCTGCTTGACGAGATCGAGAAGGCGCATCCCGATCTCTTCAACATCCTGCTGCAGATCATGGACCACGGCAAGCTGACCGACCACCATGGCAAGCAGATCGATTTCCGCAATGTTATCCTGATCATGACCACCAATGCGGGCGCGGCGGATATGGCCAAATCGGCTTTCGGCTTCACCAAAACCAAGCGCGAGGGCGATGACCTTGAGGCGATCAACAAGCTGTTCTCGCCCGAGTTCCGCAACCGGCTTGATGCCACCGTGCCCTTCGGCCATCTGCCGCCCGAGGTGATTGCGCAGGTGGTCGACAAGTTCATCATGCAGCTCGAAGCGCAGCTTGCCGACCGCAATGTGACGATTGAGCTTTCCGACGAGGCGCGGCGCTGGCTGGTCAAGAACGGCTATGACGAGGCGATGGGTGCAAGGCCGATGGCCCGCGTCATCCAGAAGACGATCAAGACGCCGCTCGCTGACGAGTTGCTGTTTGGCCGCCTCAAAAACGGCGGCACGGTCAAGGTGATCGTCAACACGGACGACAAGGGCGAGAAGAAACTGGCGTTCGTCTTCCCCGAAGGTCCGGTGCTGCCGCGCCCTGAGCGGGACATGGT
The DNA here is from genome assembly GCA_031367295.1 of Hyphomicrobiales bacterium. GTDB lineage: Bacteria > Pseudomonadota > Alphaproteobacteria > Rhizobiales > Beijerinckiaceae > JANLPP01. The sequence goes on from JANLPP010000158.1 coordinate 15,028, forward strand.
CAATGCGGGCAAAGTGAGGACGCGCCCCGAGGACAAGGATGAGGAAACGGCGGAGGTTGACGGGCCAAAAGTGCGCAGGCGCCTGCCAAAACCGGATTTGACCGAGACCAGCTAGACGTGAGGCTGAAACCCGGTGCCTGGCTGTGCCGTAACTGAAGGCAGGCATTGTCCAGCGCCGGGAGCAGCACGGCATGACCAATCC
>JANLPP010000160.1:0-8732 GCA_031367295.1 Hyphomicrobiales bacterium
TGCACGAAACGCGACAGCCAGTTGCGCAATTCCGTCAGCCGCAGGTTGGCGTCAATGATTTCGCGCGCGATGCCGTAGCGCCAGGCGACGTCCTTGCGGGCAGGGTCGGCGTGCAGCGTGCGCAGGTCGGCGCAGAATTCATGGCCCTGCGCCTCATGCGCAAAAAAGCCCTCGGCCACAAACGGCTGCATGCGCCGCTCGATAATGGCGGCCAGCTCGTCGAGCGCATATTCGGGGTGATACTGCACGCCCCAGAACACCCCGCCGTCGTGGCGGATTTCCGCCGCCTGCACCGGCGCATGGGCGTTGAAGGCGAGCACGTCCGCATCGCCGGGCGGGCGGGCGACAATATCAATATGCACACAGGGCGCGTCAAAGGCGGCCGGGCGGCCCGCGAGCATCGGATGCGCGGCGCCCGCCAGCGTTGGCGTGATGCCGCGGGCAAAACCCGCGCCGCGCCCGCGCGGGTTTTTGACCACATCGCCGCCCGTGGCGACGCTGGCGATCTGCAGGCCCCAGCAGGAGCCAAAAAACGGCGTGTGCGACGCGAAAACCGCGCGGGCAAGCTCCAGCTGGCGCGCAATCGCAGGCCCGCCGTCATAGATATTGAGCGCCGACCCGGTGAGGGCGATGCCGTCATAGCTTTCGAGGCCGGCGCTGTCGGGCAGGTTGGCACCTTCGTCGGCCGGCATGCAGATGTCGCAGATTGCGCCAGGGGCCAGCGCGGCCAGCGTATCGGCATAGGACTGCGCGCAGATTTTGCCGAATGTCGCCAGATGCCGCTCGCGCGCGTCCCGCGTATTGCCCTCAACCACCAGTAGCCGCAGCGTCATTCCCGTTCTCCTGCCACACGCATTCTAGAGCGTCTTAGGGTTAATGGCGCATGAATGGACGTGCGAAAAGACACGGGCGCGGCGGTTTCGCGGTATTTTCTAGCCGACCGGCTCCAGTGCCGGAGGAATAGCCATGGACTGGGCCGCCGCCGCGCCAGCGAGACCGCGCTCCTCCAGCGAGCGGACCGTCACCGCGCCAGTGGCGAAAGGCACGCCCGCCTCGTTCAGCGCCTTGTAGATGCGCTTCAGGCTCTCGCGCTGCATCAGGCTGGCCTGCGCCGGTCTTGCGGTGAACTTGAGACGGACAATCACCGCATTGTCGGTGATGTCGCTGACACCCTGCATTTTCAGCGGCATGATGATCTGGGGACCAAGCTCCGGATCCTGCGCCATTGCGATGCCGACTTTCTTGATGGTTTTGCGGGCCTTCTCGATGTCCGCCGAATGGTCCAGCCGCAGGTTGAACTTGAGTGTCGCCCAATCGCGGCTGGCATTGGTGACCGAGGCGATCTGGCCAAAAGGCACCGTATGAATCTGTCCGCTCTGGTGGCGCAGCACGATCGAGCGCAGCGAGATTTTTTCAACCGTGCCCTTGAGCTTGCCGGTGTCGATATATTCACCGACACGAAAGGCGTCCTCGATCATGAAGAACATGCCCGACACGATGTCGCGCACCAGCGCCTGCGAGCCAAAGGATATGGCCAGGCCGAGGATGCCGAAACCGGCAACCAGCGGGCCGGTGTCAATGCCCAGCCGCGACAGGCCGATGAGCAGCGTGAGACCGATGACCGCGCCCAGCGCGACGCCGCGGATGACCGGCAGGACAGTGGCGAGGCGCGAGGGCACATGGTCCTCGGTGCCCTCGTCCTCCGCGCCAGGCATCAGCGAGCGGCTGTGCGCCGGGGCATAGGCGTCAAAAAAGGCTTTGGCGAAAATGAAAATGATCCAGCCCGCGCCGAACACAATGGCCACTGCCGTCAGGTGGCTGAGCAGCGAGTTGCCGCCGCCGGACATCGCGTCCAGCAGATAGACGCTCCACACCCGGCCCAGAATGATGAGGCCGATAATCCACACGGCCGCGCCAGCGACCCTTTCGATCACGGTGTTGACGGCATGGGTCAGCGGCGCGGGCGGCACACTGGCGCTTTGGGACTGCCGCTTGCAGCGGGCGAACTGCGTCGCGCCTTCGGCGAGAATCGGCACCAGCACAACCATGAACTGGGTGAGGCCCGCAGCCCGCCCCCAGGCGACGCCGTCGGCCATCGCGACGGCAGCCCGGCTGACCGCCCAGATCGCCAGGGCGCTGGCGATGAGGGCGAAGGGCGCCAGCGTTGCGGCGAGCTGGCGCGACGGGCTGACCGCCTCGGGCCTTGCCGCACCGGACAGGATCAGCTGCCGGGTGTCATGGCGGGCATTCCAGAACCACCAGACTTTCATCGCCATCAGCAATGCACCCCACACGGTGAACCAGCCCGCAGCTGCAAGCGGATTGCTGGCGACCAGCGCTGTCAGCCCGATGGAGGTGATGGTGAAGGCGCCGATGAACCCATAGATCATCAGGATGCGGAAATGCCATTCGGCGCGCGGCAAAGCCAGCAGGCGGAACTGCGGTTCGCCGGGGGCCAGCAGCAGCCGCCCGGCGAGAAGATAAATGCCCGTGACGCCGATGCTCTGGCTCAGCAGCCGCGCCGTTGTCTGCGCGATATCGGGTTCCGGCAGCAGCGCCCCCACCGCTAACGCGGCGGTGACAAGATAGGCGGCAAGGCCAACGGCATCGACGCCAAGGCGCAGGAGCGAGGCCTGGACGCGCTTTGAAAAGGGCAGGCCGGCAAGCGGACGCGGTCCAAAACGCTGAACCCAGGGCCTGATCAGGCGTGGCGCCAGCCAGCCTGCCAGCATCGCGCCTGCCAGCGCCAGAAATATGCGCAGATGCCCGTTGAGGCCGGAGAGGCCATTGCGGTTGGCGCCCCAGGCCTTTTCGAAATCGGCAGGCAGGCCCGCGATGGCCGGTACCGCCGCGTTGCCGCGGCTAAACCCTTCCGCAAACATGTCCCAGACATGTTCGAGAGTTGTAGTTGCTTCCTCGGCCAGCTTGCCTGATGCAGTGTCGCCCGCCGCCCTGGCGGGGGCAGGCTTTGCGGCTGGGGCCGCAGGCGCGGACTTGATTGTGACGTTGGCGCCGGCCTTTGACAGGTCCTCAATGGTGCGGCGCAGGCTTTCGGGCATTTCGCTGCCCTCAAGCTCAATCGTGACAATGGGCGCGACCGCTTTCTGGGCCGCTTCCTTCGGGGTCTGCGCGGCAAGCTGTCCGGAAAAAACCAGCGTGGCACAAGCGGCTGCCGCCCACGCAGCGGCGCGCATCGGCAGTCGGTTCGGGCGGATCGGCATAGGTCTGACCTCTTTCAGCCCGGCAGACTGCGCGGCTCGATCTATGCCAGCCCTGCCGATTTTCAACTGCCAGCCATGCCGCTTTGCGGTGATGTCGCCCATTTCATGATGGCCGCTTGTCGCGCATAAGGGGGTGCAACGCCACCGGAAATGTCCATTGCCAGCATTTTTTTCCCGCGCCGCCCGCTGGGCCAACAACCAGGGCTGGCTGATGCTGACGCTGACCAGCCTGTTCTGGGCTGGCAATGTCGTGGCCGGACGCCTTGCGGTGGGGGAGGTATCGCCGATGGCGATCACCTCACTGCGCTGGCTGATTTCCGCGACCCTGCTGCTGAGCATCCAGCACAGGACGCTCGCTGCCGAATGGCCGGTGATTGCGCCACGCTGGCGGACGCTGCTGTGGATGGGGGTTTTTGGCTATACCGGTTTTAACGCGCTGTTCTATTTTGCCGCGCATTACACGCTTGGCGTCAATCTGGCGATCATCCAGGGATCCCTGCCGATTTTTGTGCTGGCAGGGGGCGTGCTTTTTTCGGGTGTCCGCATCAGCCGCTGGCAGTCGCTGGGTGTCGCCATGACGGTTGTCGGTGTTGTGGCGGTTGCGGCGCGTGGCGACATTGGCGTTCTGGCCAGCCTCAACTTCAACCTCGGAGACGTGCTGGGGCTGGGCGCCTGTTTCATCTATGCCTTCTACACGCTGGCGCTGCCGGGCCGCCCGCCGGTCAGCGCCCTGTCTTTCCTGACGGCGCTCGCCTGTGGCGCGGCGCTGAGCTCGACGCCGCTGCTGGGGCTGGAAGTGGCGCTGGGGGAGGTCGTCTGGCCGACATCCAAGGGCTGGATCATCATCGGCTATATTGCGATTTTTCCGTCGCTGCTGGCGCAGATCTGCTTCATTCGCGGGGTCGAGCTGATCGGACCCTCGCGCGCCGGAGTGTTCACGAACCTGGTGCCGGTTATCGGCGCTTTGTTTTCGGTGGTGTTTCTGGGCGAATCCTTTGGGCTTTACCACGCGGCAGCGCTGGCGCTGGTGATTGGCGGTATTTTCATGGTCGAGAAATTTGCCCGGGCCAGACCCGCATCCGGCCTTGACCCGACGCGGCAGACGGTCAAAGCAGGACAGTGAGGCCAGCTCCGGGCGTGGCCAGGTTTATTGTGCAGGAGACCAGGACATGCGGACGCTGAAACTTTACATGGCGCTGGCCCTGTGCCTGAACGCCGCGCCGGCCATGGCCCTCGATCTTGAGGTTCAGAACAATTCGAAAACCAGGATTGTGCATCTGTTCATGTCGCCCGTGGACGAGCAGAAATGGGGCGAAGACCAGCTGGGCGAAAATGACCAGGATACGATTGACCCTGCCGATTCCTACACGATTGAAGAAATCGAGCCGGGCATCTATGATCTCAAGATGGTGGCCGAGGACGGCACCGCCTGCATCCTGCCGCATGTGCGCTTTGCCGAAGGCAAGGTCTGGACCATCACCGAAGAGCTGCTGGACTCCTGCGTCAAGCAGAAGTGAAGCGCCAACCTGGAAAGCCGCAAAGATGAGACGCAAACTTGTTGCCTGCGCCGCCGCGCTCGGGCTGATGTTCACACTGGCTTCCGGCGCACGCGCCGAGGGCCCGCCGGACCTCAAGGAAAGCCTGAGAATTCTCTACATGCTGCTCATTTCGCAGGACATCTGCGATTTTGACGCGACGGACGCGCAGTCCGAACAGCTGGAGAAAGCCACGGACGCGCTGCAGGAAGCGCTCAAGATGAGCGATGACGACGCCGACGGTTTTTATACTGAAATCGAGGACGTGATGAAGAAACAAAAGGCCGACGCCGGCCTGTGCGACGCCAAGGGCGAGTGGACGAAGGCCTATGAGGCCGGCATGGCCCAGCTGGGGAAATAGCGCGCGCCTACTTCTGGCAGCTGCGGCAAAGGAATGTCGAGCGGCCCGACTGGACAATGCGGGTGATGACGCTGCCGCAGCCGGACGTGGCGCAAGGCTCGCCCTCGCGCCCGTAAACACTGAAGCGGTGCTGGAAATAGCCGGGGCTGCCATCGGCGCGGGAAAAATCATTCAGCGTTGAGCCGCCTGCGGCCAGCGCCTCGCGCAGAACCTCGCCAATAACCGCAGCCAGCCGCTCCGCCTTGCGCCGGGTCAGCGTCCCCGCTGGCCGCGTTGGCGACAGGCCCGCGCGGTGCAGCGCCTCGCAGACATATATATTGCCAAGGCCCGCAATCAGGCTCTGGTCGAGCAATGCGGCCTTCAGCGGCGTGGCCTTGCCGGCAAACAGCGCGCCAAGCTTTGCGCCGCTGAGCTCATTGCCCAGCGGCTCGATGCCGATGTTGATGAACAGCTTGTGCTGCGCCAGCTCCGCCCGCGCGACCAGCAGCATGAAACCGAAGCGGCGCGGATCATTGTAGGTGACGCTTTTGCCATTGGAGAAGTGGAACACGACATGGTCATGCGCGGCGTTTTTTGAGCGCGGATGATGGAATGCGCCGGGTGCCGTGTCGCCGATCATGAACGAGCCGCTCATGCCCAGATGCATGACCAGCGCCTGTCCGTCATCAAGGTCAGCGATGAGATATTTGGCGCGGCGGCTGAGCGCTGTGACATTGCGCCCGCTGAGCCGCTCGGCAAAGCGCTCCGGCAGCGGAAAGCGCAGGTTGGGCCGCCTCTGCTCGACACGCAGAAACCGCGCGCCTTCCATGGCCGGGGCAAGGCCAAGGCGGACAGTCTCAACTTCGGGCAGTTCGGGCATGGGGCACTTTCAGCGAAAGCCTGCGGCCTTTGGCCTTAACCGCGCGCGTCGCCAGCAATAGCGCGGCGCGCGCAGGAGCGCTATGGTTGCGCCAGACAATGGAGCGAGCAATGAACCGCGCGAGCACAGCCCCGGATGATGAGGCGGCTTCAACCCACTTCGGTTTTGCCGACGTGCGGCTCGCCGACAAGCAACGCCTCGTGGACGATGTGTTCCACAAGGTGGCAGACCGCTATGACGTGATGAACGACCTGATGTCGGGCGGCCTGCACCGCGTCTGGAAAGACGTGCTGGTGTCGATGGTCAAGCCGTCGCGCCATCGCCCGTTCCGCCATCTTGATGTGGCGGGCGGCACCGGCGACGTGGCGTTCCGCATCCTTGAGGCCGGCGGGGCGCACACGCATGTCAGCGTGCTCGACATCAACGCCGGCATGCTGCGGGTGGGCGAGGACCGGGCGGCCAGGCGGCGATTTGACGGACGCATCGATTTTGTTGAGGCCAATGCCGAAAGCCTGCCGTTTCCGGACCGGCATTTTGACGCCTGCACGGTTGCGTTCGGCATCCGCAACGTGCCGCGCATCGCGGTGGCGCTGAAGGAGGCGCATCGGGTGCTCAGAACCGGCGGGCGGTTTTTGTGCCTTGAGTTTTCCGACTGCGATGTGCCGGGCCTCGACCGGCTCTACGAGGCGTTTTCGTTTTCCGCCATTCCGGCGATTGGCAAGGTGGTGACCGGCGATGGCGCGCCTTACCGCTATCTTGTCGAGTCGATCGCCAAATTTCCCGATGCGGACACGTTTCAGGATATGGTTGCGGCAGCAGGTTTCCGGCGGGCCAGCTTTACCCGCCTGACCGGCGGCATTGTGGCCATCCATTCCGGCTGGAAGATTTAGGCGTCCATGATTTTCGCCAGCATCGGCCATTGTCTGCGGCTTGCCCGCGCCGGTTATGTCATGGCGCGCGAGGGTGTGTTCGCCAATGTTGACGCGTCGCTGGTGCCGCCTGCAGCGCGCCTGCCGCTGGCTTTGGCGCGGCTGATCGCGCGGCGCAATGCCAGCGGCCTTGCCAGCGCCATGGCGCGGCTTGGCCCCTCCTATGTCAAGCTTGGCCAGTTTCTGGCGACGCGCGCCGACATCATCGGGCCAGCGGCGGTGCAGCAGCTGGAAATGTTGCAGGACCGCATGGCACCGTTTGCGCGCGAGGCGGCGGTGGCGCAGATCGAAGCCTCGTTCGGCAAAAAGATCGGCGAGATTTTTGTGGAGTTTGGCGAGCCGGTCGCCGCCGCCTCGGTGGCGCAGGTGCACCGCGCGCGGATTGCGGATGCCGATGGCACGCGCGAGGTCGCGGTCAAGGTCATCCGCCCCGGCGTCGAGCGGCGCTTCCGCCGCGACCTGTCCGACATGTATTTTGCCGCCCGTCTGGCGGAGCGCTTTTCCAGCCAGAGCAAGCGGCTGAAGCCGGTTGAGGTGGTGGACGTGCTGGCCCGCTCGGTCAAGATGGAAATGGATTTCCGGCTGGAGGCGGCGGCTGCGTCGGAATTTGCCGAAAACAACAGGGACGAGACATTTTTCCGCGTCCCGTCAATCGACTGGGACCGCACCGCCAAGGATGTGCTGACGCTGGAGTGGATCGAGGGTGCGCCGCTGTCTGACCGCGCCGCACTGGAGAAAACAGGACGTGACCTGCCCGCGCTCGGCCGCAGCATCATCGAGGTGTTTTTGAAACATGCCGTGCGCGACGGCTTTTTTCACGCCGACATGCATCAGGGCAACCTGTTTGTCGACACTGCCGGGCGCCTGGTGGCCGTGGACTTTGGCATCATGGGGCGGCTGGGCCTGAAAGAGCGGCGGTTCCTGGCTGAGATCCTGTTCGGTTTTATCACCCGCGACTACATGCGCGTCGCCCGGGTGCATTTTGCGGCCGGCTATGTGCCCGCAAGCCACAGCGTCGAGGATTTTGCCCAGGCCATCCGCGCCGTTGGCGAGCCGATTCATTCGCGCACCGCTGACCAGATTTCCATGGCCCGCGTGCTGACGCTGCTGTTTGAGATCACCGGCCTGTTCGACATGAAAACCCGCACCGAACTGGTGATGCTGCAAAAAACCATGGTGGTGGTGGAGGGGGTGGCGCGGGCGCTTGACCCCAGGCTTGACATCTGGGCAGCCGCCGAGCCGGTGATCGGCGAGTGGATTGCCGGCAATCTGGGACCGCTGGGAAAATTGCAGGATGCGGGCCGCGGGCTGGCCGCGCTGGTGGATGCGGCGCTTCAGCTGCCCGAAGCCGTGGCGCGCACGCAGGCGATGGCGGACAGGCTGGAGGCGGCGGTGGCCGAGGGCTTTGCCCTGTCGCCCGCCGCCATCGAAGCCATCGGCAAAGCAGAGGCGCGCCGCGCCCGCTGGGGCAATGCGGCGCTGTGGGTGATTGCCGCCGCTGCGGTGTGGGCGGTGTGGCGGGGGTGAGGGTGGCCGGTTGGCCGTTGACGCCACAATGGGTATTTTTCATTCTGTTTCTGAGCTGAAATGTCTTAAGAGCATCCATGATCCTCCAAACCCTCGCCTCCAGACGCATCCTGCTCATTATCGGCGGCGGTATTGCCGCCTACAAGAGTCTTGACCTTGTCCGCCGCCTGCGCGAGCGCGGCGCCAGCGTTCAGGCCGTGCTGACAGCGGCAGGCAAACAGTTTGTGACGCCGCTTTCGGTCGGCGCGCTGACCGGCGGCAGGGTTCATGATGATCTGTTTGCGCTGACGGACGAAGCGC
>JANLPP010000192.1:0-15905 GCA_031367295.1 Hyphomicrobiales bacterium
CGCAAAAGCGGTGGGGCTGCCAGACGCCCTGTGGACGGCCGTGGTCACGGCGACTGAGGCAAAACGAACAGCCGAGGACGTGAAAGCCGCAGTGTTTGCCATGCACAAGGACATTGCGAATTTTTATCTGCCGGGAAACTACAAACAGGCGGGGCGGCACGCGCACGGCGTGATAAACTTCATGCCAGGTTCCGAATTCTGCGCCAGCGCTTCAGGGCCATCGGCAACTTCAAAAGTCGTCACAAAAGCAGACGCGCTGCGTACTGTATGGCCCAGGGGGAATTCCTCCAGATAGAGTTCAACCGCCTCACGCAGGTTTGCAACTGCCAGCTCTACCGTCTCGCCTTGCGAAACAGTGCCGGTTTCCGGATTAAGGGCGCAGCAACCGCCCTCGTTAGCCGGAGTCAGGATTGCAGTCAGTTTCATCCGTGCCTCTTTACGGCGTGACACCACACGAGCGCGGTCCCGATGCAAAAATCCCCGTCCGTCACTCCTGCCCCGCCTTCGGAAAGCGCGCCATCGCCTCAAGATCATCGAGCGGTATCGTGTTGCGCACGTAGCTTTTGGCGGCGTCGCGGAAGGGCTGGAAATCCCACGGGCGGGGCACGCCTTGGGTCAGGGCGTGGTCCACCACACGGCGGCGGCGCTGGCTGTCGCGCACCTCGCGGTCGAGCTTTGGCAAATCCCAGCGCTGCTCCACGAAGGCACGCAGCTCCTCCAGCAGCGCGCAGTGCGCCGCGTCCCCGGCCAGATTGTTCAGCTCGTCCGGGTCACGCGACAAATCATAGAGCTGCGCCGGGTCGCCGGGCGCGTGGATAAATTTCATCGAGCCGCGCCGCACCATGATCATCGGCGCGATGGCACCCTCGGCAAAATATTCGCCGATGACCTCGTCATGCCCGCCTTTGCCTGCGATATGCGGGACCAGCGAGCGGCCATCGATGGCGCTGCCGAGCAATGCCGAAAGGTCACCGCCGCCAAGCTCCACCAGTGTCGGCAGCAGGTCGGCAAGCGACACGCAGTTTTTGACGCGCCGCGCCGCTGCGCCCCTCACGCCCGCCACAATCAGCGGCACCCGCGCCGCACCCTCAAAATAGTTCATCTTGTACCACAGGCCGCGCTCACCCAGCATCTCGCCGTGGTCGCTGGCAAACACGATCACCGTGTTGTCATAAAGGCCGGTATCGCGCAGTGCCTGCAGCATTTTGCCGAGGTTTGAATCCACACAGGAAATCTCGCCATAGTAGGCATGGCGGGCATTGCGGATGTCACCGTCACTTAAGGCGGCATCCGGCATCGCGAAAACATGGCGCAGGCGGGCACTGTGCGGGTCATCGGGCGCGCTGGTCACACGCGGCATGTCGATGTCGGCGTGGTCGTAGAGATCCCAGTATTCCCGGGTTATCGCAAAGGGATCATGCGGGTGGGTCAGCGAGGCGACAAGACAGAACGGCCGCTTGTCCGGGCTGCGCACATGCTCATACAGCGCCCGCGTCGCGGCAAAGGTCACCTCGTCGTCAAAATCGAGCTGGTTGGTGCGCACGCAAAGGCCCGCCTGCGTGACCGAACTCATGTTATGGTACCATTGCGGGCGCGCCTGCGGCTGCTCCCAGTCCGGCGTCCAGCCATAGTCAGCAGGATAAATGTCTGTGGTCAGCCGCTCCTCGAAACCATGCAGCTGGTCCGGTCCGCAAAAATGCATCTTGCCCGACAGCACCGTGCGGTAGCCGAGTGCGCGCAGATAATGCGCGAAGGTGGGAATGTCGGCGCGGAACTCGGCGGCGTTGTCGTAAATGCCGGTGCGCGAGGGCAGTTGCCCGGTCATCAGCACGCCGCGCGAGGGCGAGCACAACGGACTGTTGCAATAGGCACTGTCGAAGACGGTGCCACGCGCCGCAAGCGCGCTGAGATGCGGCGTCTTGACCAGAGGATGTCCGTAGACCGGCAGGAACGCCGGGTTGAGCTGGTCAGCCATGACGACGAGGATGTTGGGGCGCTGTGTCATGGGCGTTTCCATTGCCATATCCTGCCGCACCGCCCGGGCAGCGCGGTCCTGCCTTATTCGGTCTCGCGCCGCTTGTCGGTGCCGCATCTGAACCCCGCGGACACTTCATCTGCAAGCTTGCGCGCCCGCTCGTTGGCGTCCGGGTGCGTGCCATCGACCGAGCCAACGATGCAGGAGCCTTGCAGCCCCTTGATGTGGTAGACATACAGCACCGGCTTGAACGGGCCGCCGATAGCGTGACCAACGTCATAGCGCAGGATGGCGGCGTAGGGCGTCATCTTGCCGGTGCGCACCCGGCCGCGCCATTCAATGGTGTCGCCCGCGAAGACGAAGCCGGTCGGGAATTGCCCCTCGTCATCCTTGTCTCCCTGGAAACCGAAATCTACCGTCGTCGAATCTTCCGCCAGAAAGGCGTTGACCAGCGTACCGACATGCCCCTCGCAGCGGTACGTGTGAACATCGTCGACTTTCTTCAGTTCCTTGCACCTGGCGTAGTCGTGCTTTGTGTAGGTGCTCTCGATAATTTCCTCGGCGCGGGGCGCGGCAAGCGGCAAGGCCACACCGAGAGCCGCGAAGGTGGCAGCAATGAATCCAGAACAGGCGCGCATGACAGTCTCCTTGCCAGACGCCACTATGCGGCAGCGGCGGCCTTCAGATCAAGTCCGGCCGCATCTGCCAGAACAGGCTGCTGACAAACTCGAACACACGCTCGCCGTGCTGGTTGGCGCCCGTGTTGAGGCAGGACACCAGACCCCAGCCGGGGCGTGAGGCGCTGGCACGTTTCTCAACGATGGCCGTGGCAAAACTGATCGTGTCGCCAGCAAACACCGGCTTCAGCCACCGCATGTTGCGGAACCCCGGGGAGACGCCCGGCTCCGGCAGGATGATGCCGTTTGCCAGCAGCGGCGCCTGCTGGCGCGCGCGCGCACCAATCATCAGGCTCATCCAGATGCCGGCCGTCTGCCAGCCGGAAGCGGCGAGCCTGCCAAAATGGCTGGCTGCCGCGCCAGCCTCGCTCAAATGGAAGGGTTGCGGATCATAGGCCGTCGCAAAGGCGATGATCTCGCCGCGCGTGAACTGGTGCGCGCCAATCTGCGTATGCATGCCCGGCGCAAGATCGCCGAACCACACCGGCTGCGGCGGCATGGGCGCTGCGGGCTTGGCTTGATCTGGCATGGCGGGCGCGGGTTTGGCCGGGCGTTGCTGGCGCATCCGTCCGCGCCGCCCGATCATCATCGCATTGTCCTGCGTCATGACCGTTTCGCCGCGCTGGTTGAGAACGTCAAAGTGGAAATCGATGATGCCGATTTCCGGGCGCGACACCGATTCGCGCGCCGCTTTGGTAACGCGCCGCACCCGCAGCGTGTCGTCGGGGCGCACCGGGCGCAGCCAGCGCACTTCCTCGATGCTGGCACCACCCCAGGAGGCGCTCTGGTTGACAAAGCCGTCACAGTTCATGCGCATCAGCATCGCCGCCGTGTGCCAGCCGGAGGCCGACAGGCCGGCCAGCATCAGCTTTGCCGCCTCCGCCTCGCTGGTATGAAAGGGCTGCGGGTCATACAGGGCGGCAAACGCCATGATTTCGGCCGGTGTGACCAGATATGCGCCATATTCGGCGATTTCGCCGACCGCAAAATCCTCATAGTGAAGGGTCATCGCGCGCCCGTCAGTTGGCAAACCGGAAATGCATCACATCGCCATCCTGCACGATGTATTCCTTGCCCTCCAGCCGGAATTTTCCCGCCTCGCGCGCCCCCGCCTCGCCCTTGCCGGTGACATAGTCGCCATAGGCGATCGTCTCGGCGCGGATATAGCCCTTTTCGAAATCTGTATGGATCACCCCCGCCGCCGCCGGGCCTTTGGTGCCGGTGGAAACAGTCCAGGCGCGCGCCTCTTTGGGGCCGACGGTGAAATAGGTGATGAGATGCAGCAGATCATATCCGGCGCGGATAACGCGGTTGAGGCCAGGCTCGGACAGGCCCACCGCGTCCAGATAGTCTTTCTGGTCGGCGAACGGCAGCACGGCAATTTCGCTCTCGATTTTGGCCGATACCACGACCGAAACCGCATCCTCGGTGGCGGCCAGTTTCGCCACTGCGGCAGAAAAGTCATTGCCCTTGTCCGCCGCGCCTTCCTCAACGTTGCAGACGTAGAGCACCGGGCGCGATGACAGCAGGCCCAGCGCATGAAACGGCTTGCGCTCTTCGGGCGCGAGTCTGACGAGGCGCGCGGGCTTGCCCTCGCGCAGCAGCACCAGCGCGCGATTCATCAGGTCAAGCGTGTCTTTGGCTTCCTTGTCGGCGCCCTTGGCGCGTTTTTCCAGCGCCACGGCCCGCTTTTCAAGACTTTCGAGATCGGCGAGCATCAGCTCGGTCTCAATGATTTCAATGTCGCTGAGCGGGTCGATGCGATTTTCCACGTGAGTGATGTCGCCGTCCTCAAAACAGCGCACGACATGGGCGATGGCGTCGCACTCGCGGATGTTGGCAAGAAACTGGTTGCCGAGCCCCTCGCCCTTTGACGCGCCGCGCACGAGACCCGCAATGTCGACGAAGGTCAGCCGGGTGGGGATGATCTCTCTGGAGCCGGCAATGCCTGCCAGCACGTCAAGGCGCGGGTCGGGCACCGCCACATCGCCGACGTTCGGCTCAATGGTGCAGAACGGATAATTGGCCGCCTGCGCCGCCGCCGTCTGCGTCAGGGCGTTGAAAAGAGTCGACTTGCCAACATTAGGCAGGCCGACAATGCCGCATTTAAAACCCATGGGGATGTGTGTCTCTGGTTTGGACAAGGGAAGCGCGGCGTATGGGGCGGCGCCGGGCAAAAGGCAAGGGCGGGCAAACGCCCGTCGTCAGCCGGTCGGTTTCTCGCCTGGACGCCTGGGTTTTTTGACTGGCGCAACCGGCTCCGGCGCGGCCTTCTGGCCTGGCCTGGCCAAAGCCTTGTCGTCTTTCTTGCCGGCTTTGCCTTTCTTTCCGGCCGGTTCCAGCGGAGCCACCTCATACGAGCCGGTCTTGACCTTCAGCCACTCTCGCTCGATCAATTTGCGCAGCGCAGGATCGGGCGCAGGCAGGGCGATGAGGCGGCGCAGGACCTCGTCCTCTGGCCAGAAGAAGCGGTCCGCGCGCATCCCGTCGCCCAGCAGCTGGCGCGCCGCCAGCACGCCGCCAGCAAACCGCGTGCCGGCGCTGTTGCGCGCCGCCACTTCCGGATGCTGCAAGAACGCCGCGAACCGCGCCGATTCAACCGGGTGCGGCGCGTCTTTCAGCATCGCAAGCGCATCAAGCGACAGCGGCGCGCCCTCGCGCGGCACCACAAAACCAATGTCGCGCGGCGGCTGGCTGGTACGGGCCTGGTCGCGCGCCTGGGCCGCCTCGCTGGCCGGCATCAGGGCAAGGCAGATTTCGCCATCAGCCAGCGCCGCCGCCCCGCCGGACAAAAACTCCGTGATATTGGGGCGCAGTCTGCCCGCCGCGTCGGCGGCGCGCCGCACGTCCGCAGGCGTGCGCAGCTCGCCCGGCTGCTTCAAAGCCAGCAGCGACACCTGCAGCACAAGGTCAGCATCGTCTGGCAGGCGCACCCCGCAATTGGTGAATTTCTTCAGCGTTTCCGGTTTGAACAGCACATCCCAGCTGGCCATTTGCGCCTCGGGCAGGCGTTCGGCGGCTTTTTTGCGGTCATAGGCAAGCCCGTAGCCAAACCACATGTGCGCCAGCGCATATTGATTGCCAGGGTCAAGCGCGGCGAGTTTTGCGGCGATTTCCGGCCACAGGTCTCTGGCGCCCGGCACCACGGCGCGGTCAAGTTTTTGCAGCTGGCCTGCGGCGATCAGCTTTGGCAGCAGCCGGGCGGGCGGCGTCACGAGATCGTAAAACCCTTTGGCTTCCGCCAGCCGCGCCTCAAAAGCCGCTTCAGATTCAAACACGTCATAGATGACCCTGACGCCGGTCTGGCGGCTGTAGTCCTCCATCACCTGGGGCGCGATATAGTCACTCCAGCCCAGCACAGTGATGGTCAGCGCGGGCGGCGCGGGCGGTGGCGTGAATTGCGCGACGCTTATGTCTGGCACCAGAGCCAGCGCGGCAATGGTTGCAATGCGTATAGTTTTCAATAGCATGTGGAACAATTTTCAGTTCTGCCCGATTTTGCGTGCAACCGGCGTGCGTTTGCGGAAGACTAGCAGACATGCCCGACAGTTTCAGCCCGTCACCGCAAAAACACCGCAGCATTCTTGTCACCGGCGGCGCGCGCTCCGGAAAAAGCGCTTTTGCGCAAAGCCTCGTGGAGGCGAGCGGCCTCACACCGGTGTATCTGGCCACCGCGCAACACAGCGGTGATGCCGAGATGGCGGCGCGCATCGGCCTGCACCGCGCGGCGCGCGGGCCGCGCTGGCAGCTGGTGGAGGAGCCGCTGGAGCTTGCCGCCGCGCTGGCGCGCGAGGCGCGGGCGGACCGGGCGGTGATGGTTGACTGTCTGACCCTGTGGCTGAGCAATGTGATGTTTGCCGGACTGGAGACAGACGCGCGGATGCACCACCTTGCGCAGGCTGTGTCCGGCTTGCCCGGCCCCGTGGTGTTCGTCACCAACGAGGTTGGCTCCGGCATTGTGCCGGACAACCGCCTCGCCCGCGATTTCCGTGACGCGCAGGGGCGGCTGAACCAGACGATGGCGCGGGCCTGCGCGGCGGCAGTGCTCGTGGTGGCAGGATTGCCGGTGGTGCTGAAGCCGACGGCAGCTCCGCTGCCGGCGCTGTAAATGCGCTGCTACCGGATATCCGCGACACCCAGCGGCACCGCGTATTGCTTGCACCAGATGAGCACCTGGGTAGCGCCCTCAAGCGGCACGCTGGCGGCGATGCTGTAGCTCTGCGCGCCGGTCTTTGACTTGAGCTTCGCGAGCACGCCGCCGGCCAGCGGCTTGGTGTCCTTGCCTAGCGCAACATAGGCGTCCGGCGCATTGTCGAGCGAAAAGTCGGCGTCCAGCGTAACGGTGATTTTTCCATCCGCCCTGGTAACGGAAACCGGGCCTTTGACGACATGACCAGAAAGGCCCGCAAACGCGCCGTCAGCCGCAATGGCGGGCGCGCTGAAGACGAGGAAAGCGGCAGTTGTGAAAGCAGGCACAGGACGCATTTCAGCTCCTTTGGATCACAGGTTCGGCAGTCCCCGGTGTTGCGCGGCGGGCTGGTCACGCGCAAATCAATTTTCAGTGCGTGAAAAGCGCTCGCGGGTGTAGAAACTCTGTTATGCCTGCCCAAAACCGGCAAAGCCGCTGTGGAGCATTACAATGAAAACTGACAGTACCGCCAAAATCCGTTCGGACCGTGTCTGGCTCGGCCCTGAGTCCTGCGAGCTTGACGCATTCATCTTGCAGGTGAGCCGCGTCAGCCTGCCGGGCGACTATCCGTTTGCCAGCGACATCGTGGCGAACATTCCGCTCTATGACGGCACCAGCGTGCGCGCCGCCGCCGCCGACCCGGAGAGCCGCAAGGCGATCATGGCCGAGTGGGCGGAGGTGATGCTGTCCGGCCCCGGTATTGTGGTGTTCAAGGGTGCTTTTGCCGACCTTGCACCGATTGATGCCGCTACTGAAATTTTCAGGGCCATCATCGCCGAACAGCACGCCACCAACACCGGCGGCGGCGACCATTTTGCCAAGCCGGGGGCCAATGACCGCGTCTGGAACGCGCTGGAAAAACTCTGCCTGCGCGCGCCGGAGGTTTTTGCGCGCTATTATTCCAACGAGATTATAGCGATGGTGTCCGAAGCCTGGCTGGGGCCGGGCTATCAGGTGACCTCGCAGCTGAATGTCGTCAATCCCGGCGGCGCGGCGCAGTCGGCGCACCGCGACTATCACATGGGTTTCCAGAGCGCGGCGGAGATCGCCCGCTTTCCCGCCCATGCGCACCGTCTGTCACCGGTGCTGACCCTGCAAGGCGCGGTCGCCCATTGCGACATGCCGCTCGAAAGCGGGCCGACGCTGTACCTGCCGTTTTCGCAGACTTACGAGCCCGGCTATTTTGCTTATCACCTGCCGCAGTTCCAGGACTATTTCAGCAAGCATCATGTCCAGCTGCCGCTGGCCAAGGGCGACGCGGCCTTCTTCAACCCGGCGGTGTTCCATGCGGCGGGGCATAACCGCACGACCAATGTGAAGCGCATGGCCAACCTGCTGCAAGTCTCCTCCGCCTATGGCCGCGCCATGGAGAGCATGGACCGGGCGAGCATGAGCCGCGCGCTCTATCCGGCGCTGCTGGCGCAGGGGGCCGGGGCGCGCGCCAATGCTGTGGCGGCCTGCGCCGAGGGCTACGCGTTTCCAACCAACCTCGACCGCGATCCGCCCGTTGGCGGCCTCGCCCCGCAGACGCCGGCGCATCTGATGCTGATGGCGCTGGCGGCCGGGTGGACAGCTGAAGCTTTTGGCGCGGCGCTGGAAAAGCGGGAATGGTCAAGACTGACCTGAGGCGTCCAATTGGCCAAGGCTGCATGCCCCTTCCTCCGCTTGCGGGAGGAAGGGGACAACAGGCGGGCCTCACAGCTCTTTTGGCGCTTTGGCCTTGATCTTTGACCAGTTGCCGTTGGCTTTTGAAATGTTTCCCGGAATGTCTTGAGTCCACTTGGTCACGGCAGCGGCGGCGACGTTGAGGTAGAGCTTGCCGTCGACGATTTTCCACAGGTTTGGATCACCGTCGAATTTCTTCTCGAGCGACGTGCCAAGGGCGCAAAAGCCGCCGAAGGCAGGCGCGTATTTGGCCGGCTCCTTGGCGAAAGCGTCGCGGTTGGCGGCGGTGGAGAAGCGATACGTTGCGCCCTCGAAGGCCGAGGTGAACTGCGCGTCGCCGGGCGTCGGCTTGCCAAGGGTGAAATAGGCGACAGGGTCATAACCGCGGATGGCGAGGCCGTCCTTATCGACGTTGACGGCGCTGGCCGAGGCTTCCTCAAAGGCGAACGCCGACATTGGCGGCGTCATTGCCCCCGCCGCAGCTGAAATGCCGATTGCAAACAGGGCGCGGCGAGCGCGCTTCCAGGCTTCATGTGACATAAGTGCGTCTCCAGTGTTCGAGGCTGCGGCGGTCTGCAACGCTTTGCCATCGCGGCAACGCTGCTGAAGCCATGATAGGCGGCGCGGGCCAGCGCCACATATCACGTTGGCGCGACTCCAATTGACGTAAGCGTGATCGCGGCGGACGCGCCCGTCACGCCCGCCCCAGCAGCCGGTCGAGCGACACGGCGCCAGCGCCTTTGGCGATGAGTGCGGCCAGGATGACAGCCCAATAGCTGTGCACCGTCCACCAGGCGTCGGGATAGACAAAAATCTGGATGACCATGGTCATGACCAGCAGGCCGAGAGCCGACAGCCGTGTCGCCAGGCCCAGCACGATGAGCGCGGGCAACGCATGTTCCATGAAAGCCGAGAGATAGGCGGCAAGAGCTGGCGGCAGCAAAGGCAGCTTGTATTCGCTGGCGAACAGATCGACGATGCCGTCACGCAATCCAGTCGGCAGTTTGAAGGTAAAGTCGATCCCCTGCCATACGCCGCCATAGTGCGGGCCGTCCACCTTGGTCTGGCCGGAAACGAAGAACGGATGCGCGATGACGAGGCGCAGCGCCAGCGCCACCGGCCACCACGGAATTCTTGCGCAGGCGCGCTCAAAGGCGGCGTAAAGGCGCAGCGGGGCGGAATTGCCAAGGCTCATACCAAAGCTCATGCGCGATCTCCAGGGCTCAGGCATGCGCCGGAGGTCAGCAATGTCACCAGGGCCTGCGACGCGTCAAAACCTTCGATGGCCGCGCCTGCGAGCGTGGCGTCCTCCAGCGTTTGACCACACTCGATGGCAGCAAAAAACTCATGGCCGCCGGGCTTGAGGGCGCGCACGTCAACCTCGAACAGCGGGCGCGTCACCAGCGCGTCTTCCGCCACGCTGAAATCCACTGGCGCGGGTTCACCGTCCGGACGGTTCATGCGGTAGATTGTGACAACGGGCCATCGCGAGCGCAGCAGCTCAGCCGCCGGATGCAGGCGCAACCGCAGCGCGCCCCAGTCTTCCTGCGGCACGGCGGCGACGTCCGCTCCGGTGAGCGGCGGCGCGTCCGCCGCATGGGCGGCGCGGCCGCAGGCAAATTCCAGCCGCGCCACATCGCCGAGCCAGGGCAATTCCGCCGCCGGCTCAAACGCCTCGATGAAATCCGCAAAATCTCCGCCATACTGCATCAGCATGGCCGAGGCGGGCGGCGACCGGCGGACGAATTCTGTCGCCAGCGCCCGGAAAAATTCGTCACCGACAATGCGCTCGCAGACCGCAAAGCGTGTTGCGAGCGAGCGCGTCAGCCCGCTGAGCACATTGTTGCGGTAGACTTCGAAGCGCCGCACTGAGCCGCGCCCGCTGTGACTGGTCAGGCCCGGCGGCGGCGGCGCGTCCGGATTGAGAACGGCGGCGGCGAAGGCGGCGGCGCTGAACTCAGGCCGCATGACGGCGCGCCCGCTCGGCGTCAAGACAGTCTTGAAGACAGTCTTGCGCGCGCATCGCGTCGGCCAGCAGCTGCGGCCATTCGGGCACGTCATTGTCCCACTCGACCAGCGTCGGCGCGGGGCCGCGCCGGGCCAGCGTGTATTGGTAAAGCGCCCAGACCGGATCGGCGACCGGGCGGTCATGCGCGTCAATCAGCAGCGGCGCGCCGTCTTCGTCCACATCTTCGGCATGGCCGCCAAGATGGAATTCACCGACGAGCGAAAGCGGAAACGCGTCGATGTAGGCGAAGGGATTCTGGTTGTGGTTTTTGGCCGACACGAAGACATTGTTGATGTCGAGCAGCAGCCCGCAGCCGGTGCGCCGCGCCACTTCCTTCAGAAAATCAGTCTCGCTCATCTCCGAAGCTTCAAACAGCAGATAGGTCGACGGGTTTTCCAGCAGCATGCGCCGTCCCAGCCGCGTCTGCACTTGGTCAATATGGGCGCAGACATTGGCCAGCGTGGCGGCAGTGTAGGGCACTGGCAGAAGATCGTTGAGAAACTGCGTCTCATGCGTCGACCAGGCCAGATGCTCGGAAAACAGGCCGGGTTCATAGCGCCTGTTGAGCGCCGCAAGGCGGGCAAGGTGCTCCTGGTCGAGCGGCCCTGCCCCGCCGATGGACAGGCCGACGCCATGCAGCGACAGCCCGTAGTTTGCGCGGATATGGGTCAGCTGCGCATGCGGGGCGCCGCCCGCGCCCATGTAATTTTCGGCATGCACTTCAAAGAAGGCCAGCGGCGGCGGCGCGGCGGCAATCGCGGCCAGATGCTGCGGCTTTAGCCCGACCCCGATGCCCGGCGCGATCTGTGGATGCGTGGTCATGCGAACATCTCCAGAAACCGGGCGCGGCGCGCAAAAGCCCGCCGCGCCGCAGTATCAGCTCTTGATAGCCTCAGCGCTGCCGACGCTGCCATCGGGGCGCTTCAAGGCCGTGCAGGTGCCCTTGGGCACGAGCTTCCAGGCGTTGCCCTGATAATCAACCTTCGACGTGCCGGCGCAGGTGGTTCCAACGCCGGCGGCGCAGTCATTCTGCCCTTTGAGCGCCACGCCAAAACACTTCTCCGTGTCAGCCGCATTGGCGGCTGGCGCGAGAACAAGCGTGGCCAGCGCCGCGCTCATGGCACCGGCTAGAGCCAGACGGGATGCGGAAATCGTAGACATGTGCAATCGCTCCTCAAGGTTTGATGATTTGCGGGATCAAGCGGGCGTCAGGCTGCCCTTGTGTCCCTTGACATTCATGCTGGCACAGGTGCCGGTTTTGACGGCCTTCCAGGAGCCGCGCTCAAAATTCGACTTCGACATGCCCGCGCAATCATGGACACCTGCGGCGGCGCAGTCATTCTGGCCCTTGAGAGCAATGCCAAAGCACTTTTCCTGAGTGGCTGCGTCAAACGCCTGAGCGGATGTTGCAATGCCGATAGCACCGGTCATGGCGACGGCGAGGGCGAGGGCGGCTGTGGTCTTGGTCATGGTTTCCTCCAGTGTTGGCGGCGCTCCGAAATTCGACGCTGCGTGAAAAGCCTTGCCAGATGGGCCCGACACGGCAAAATCAAGTTACACTGAGATTGTATGAAGCACTTTTCACGTAACCGTGACTGGCGTGTTACACAGCGGCTTGCATCCCTCACACATGCTCCACCGCCACCACCCCCGGCAGCGCTTTCAGCGCGCCGCCGACCGCGCCGCCGACATGGTAGCGGCCCGGCAAGCGCACTTCCACCTCGCGCTTGCCAGCCTCCACCATCAGCACCAGCGACACCTCCACCTCGCCGCCACTTTTCAGCCGCGCACCCAGCGACGACAGCGGCGCGGGGTCGCGCAAAAACACCCGCAGGCCCTTCTGCACTTTGCCTGCCGCCTTATCCAGCGGCTCGGCCACAACGATGCGGGCGCGGATGTCCTCGCCCTCGGCGCTGGCTTGCAATGTCAGCAGCACATTGGCACCTTTTTCCAGCATGTCGCGGTACAGGTTCAGGCCCTCCTGAAAGATGATCGCCTCATACTGGCCGGAGGCGTCGGACAACGTAAAAATGCCCATTTTGGAACCGGACTTGGTGCGCCGCTCCTGCCGGTCGAGCACGGTTGCGGCGAGCCGCGCGTTGGTGGCCCCTGCCCGCACGCCGCGGGCAAAATCCGCCCAGGTCTGCGTGCGCATTCTGGCCAGCACGCCGGCGTAGGCGTCAAGCGGATGGCCCGACAGGAAAAAGCCCGCCGCGTCAAACTCGCGCTTCAGCCGGTCGCCCGCCGACCACGGCTGCGCCTTGGGCACCGCCAGCGTCACCGACGCGTCGCCGCCAAACAGCGCGCTCTGGCCTGCCAGTTGTTCGGCCTGCGCATGGTTGGCGAAAGACAGGATGCTTTCAACCGCGCCAAAGGCACGGGCGCGGTCAGGCTCCAGCTCGTCGAAAGCGCCGACGCAGGCCAGACTCTCCAGCACTTTCTTGTTGACCTCGCGCGGGTTGAGGCGGGCGGCAAAATCAGCGAGGCTTTTGTAGGGTCGCGCGGCGCGCTCCTTGACCAGCGCCTCGGCCTGGCCGCTGCCGACGCCCTTGATGGCTGATAGCGCATAGCGAATGGTACCCGCCGCTTCGCCCGCGTTATGCACGTCAAAATCCACGCCGGAGCGGTTGATGGAGGGCGGCTCCACCGCAATGCCGAGGCGCAGCGCCTCGTTGCGGAATTCCGCCAGTTTATCCGTGTTCGACTTGTCGAGCGTCATGGTCGCGGCGAGAAACTCAACCGGGTAATTGGCCTTGAACCAGGCGGTCTGGTAGGCGATCAGCGCATAGGCGGCCGCATGACTCTTGTTGAAACCATAGTCGGCGAATTTGGCCAGCAGGTCAAAGATCTCGTCGGCCTTGTCCTTGAGCAGCCCGCGCTCGACCGCGCCCGACACAAAACGGTCGCGCTGGTCGTCCATTTCCTTCTTGATTTTCTTGCCCATGGCGCGGCGCAGCAGATCCGCCTCGCCAAGCGAATAGCCCGACAGCAGCTGGGCGATCTGCATCACCTGTTCCTGATAGATGATGACGCCGAAGGTTTCCTTCAGCACCGGCTCGATTTTGGGGTGGATGTATTCAGGCTTTTCCTCGCCCAGCTTGCGGGCGCAATAGGTCGGGATATTCGCCATCGGGCCGGGACGGTAGAGCGCCACCAGCGCGATGATGTCCTCGAAACGGTCGGCGCGCATTTCGACCAGCGCCTTGCGCATGCCGCCGCTTTCCACCTGGAACACGCCGAGCGTCTCGCCGCGTCCCAGCATGTCGTACGTTTTTTTATCGTCGAGCGGCAGCGCCGCCAGATCAATCTTGATGCCGCGCTGCGCGATGAGGTCGATCGTCCTGGCCAGCACCGTCAGCGTTTTCAATCCGAGAAAATCAAACTTCACCAGGCCCGCCGGCTCCACCCATTTCATGTTGAACTGCGTCGCCGCCATGTCGGACTTGGGGTCGCGGTAGAGCGGCACCAGTTCAGCCAGAGGCCGGTCGCCGATGACAATGCCCGCCGCATGGGTCGACGCATTGGAATACAGCCCTTCCAGCGTGCCGGCGATTTTCAGCATGCGGGCGACGCGCGGCTCATTGTCGGAAGCCTCGCGCAGGCGCGGCTCCTCCTCGATCGCCTGTTTCAGCGTCACCGGCTTGGCCGGATTCTGCGGCACGAGTTTGGCTAGCCGGTCAACCTGGCCGAGCGGCATTTCCAGCACGCGCCCCACGTTGCGCATGACACCGCGTGCCAAAAATGAGCCGAAGGTGATGATCTGCGCGACACGGTCCCGCCCGTAGCGCTGGCGCACATAGGCGATGACCTCGTCGCGCCGGTCCTGGCAGAAATCGATGTCGAAATCCGGCATCGACACACGGTCGGGATTGAGGAAGCGCTCGAACAGCAGGCCGAAGCGCAGCGGGTCAAGATCGGTGATGGTCAGCGCATAGGCGACGAGCGAGCCCGCGCCCGAGCCGCGCCCCGGCCCGACCGGGATGCCATGGTTTTTGGCCCAGCTGATGAAATCCGCGACGATGAGAAAATAGCCCGGAAAATTCATCTTGATGATGACATCGAGCTCGAAGGCGAGGCGGTCATAGTAGGTTTGCGCATCAAGACCGGGCGCGGGTCCATGCGCTTGCAGGCGCATTTCAAGGCCTGCCTGCGCCAGCGCGCGCAGCTCGGCCACCTCGTCCAGCGGCGCGCCATCAAGCGCTGTGTAGCGCGGCAGGATCGGCTTGCGGGTCAGCGGGCGGTAAGCGCAGCGGCGCGCAATTTCAACCGTGCGGGCGAGCGCGTCCGGCAGGTCGGAAAACAGCTTTGCCATTTGCGCCCGCGTCTTGAAATAATGCTCGGGGCTGAGCTGGCGCCGGTTGCCGTCACTGACCAGCGCGCCCTCGGCGATGCAGATCAGCGCATCATGCGCCTCGTAGTCGGCGGGCGCGCCAAAATAGGCCTCGTTGGTGGCGACCAGCGGCAGGGCATGCTGGTTGGCGAGCGCGATCAGCTGCGGCTCAGCCAGCTTTTCCTCAGCCAGGCCATGGCGCTGGATTTCCATGTAGAGCCGGTCGCCGAACAGCGGCGCAAGTTTTGTCAGCCGTTCCGCCGCCATCTCGGGCCGCCCCGCCGCCAGCGCCCGGTCGAGCGGCCCCTGCGGCCCGCCGGTCAGCGCAATGAGGCCGTTTGCATGCGCGGCGAGCAGCGCAAGGGGCACATGCGCGCTGTCGCCATCGAGCGAATCAAGCCAGGCGCGCGAGGCCAGCTGCATCAGATTGGCATAGCCCGCCTCGGACGCTGCCAGCAGCACCAGCGCGCCGCGCCCTGCCCCCGCCCGTTCAAAACGCTGCCCCAGCGCCGCGCCGTCGCCGAACTCGACGCTGAGGCTGATGCCGATGATAGGCTGGATGCCTTCTTTCGCCAGTTTCTCGGAAAACTCCAGTGCGCCGAACAGGTTGTTGGTGTCGGTGATCGCAAGCGCCGGCATGCGGTCATAGGCAGCGAGCTTCGCCAGTTTGCCAATGCCCAGCGCCCCCTCGCGCAGGGAGAAGGAGGAATGCGTGTGGAGGTGGACGAAGGGGGGGGCGGACTGGGCCAAAAGCTGGATTTCCTTGCGGGGGCCGAGGGGCGCGCGAGCCACATCCTACTCCGCCGTGGCCGCGCCTGTCACGGCGGCAAGGCGCGACATGTTGCTAATGTAACTCCGTGCGCGGGCGCACAGCGCGGACAGCCAGAGTCTGCAAAGCTGCCGTTAACTCATCCGGGTGCGCGCGGATTTGAAAGAATAAGCGCTCATGACCGTCAACACCGTCATAAGTGGTCAATGGCACGAAAAACTTCCAGGAGTGCAGCGTGGCGCTCTGCTTTTGATCAAAGGCCGGACACCGCGCTAACCTTGACCGCTTCGCT
>JANLPP010000262.1:0-5711 GCA_031367295.1 Hyphomicrobiales bacterium
CCCGTGCGCCCGGAGCCGGTGAAGGCCGCGCCGCCGCCCAGAACCGTCGAGGCGAAGCTGGAGCCGGATTTGCCGGAGGACCTGGATAATCCAATGGTGGTGCGTCCGGTGCCGCGCGTGGCAAAACCCGAGCCGCCCAAATCCGAACCCGCAAAGCCGGTCGCTGCGGCGGCAGTGCCGCCTGTGCCCGTGCCACCCAAAAAAATCCGGCCGGCGGAAAAGCCGGCGGTTGCGGCACCCGCGCTGGCGAAGTCTGACCCGATTGCCAGACAGCTCGATCAGCCAAAGCCGCCCGAGCCGGTGAAACAAGCCGCGCTGAAACCGGATGTGCCAACGCCGGTGCCTGCGCCTGCGCCAAAACCCGCCGCCGTGCAGCCCGCGCCAACGCCGCAGCGCAGTTTTGACCCGTCAAGCATCAAGGACATTATCAACCGCGACAAGCCGGCCCAGACAGCGGCCGCCGCGCCCGAGGTGTCGCAGACCGCCTCCATCGGCGCGCCCACGCAGAGCGCTCCCAAAATGTCGCCGACGCTGATGGCAGCGCTCGATGGCCTGATGATGGACCAGTATAACCAGTGCTGGACCGACAATGGCATTGGCGCAAACGGCTATGTGCCGCTGATCCGTGTCCAGTACGCGCCGGACGGCAGCCTGATCGGCCAGCCATCGCTGACCAATCCGCCGGCCGACCCCGCGCTGCGCGGCCTTGCTGATGACGCATTGCGCGCCATCCGCAAATGCAATCCGCTCAAAATTCCGGCGCAATACGCGCCCTATTACGAGCAGTGGCGGCAGCGGCTGCTGCGGATGAATCCGGAGGACCGGACGGGGTGAGGCTCTTGCGGCAACAACAGCCGTCCTGGCCGGGCTTGTCCCGGCCAAGACGGAGAGATTGGGGATTTTGCACAGGAAATCAAATGCAATTGAAAAACATTTTTCGCAGCGCCCTTGCAGGCATTGGCATGGGTTTGGCGGCAGTTGCCTTTGTAACTACAGCCGCTGTTCCCGCCACCGCGCAGGAACGCACGCTTGACATCCGGCGCGGCAATTTCCAGCCTGTGTCCATCGCCATCTCCAATTTTCAGGGCGAGGGCGATCTGGGCGGCAAACTCACCGCCATCATCACCAACAACTTCCGCCGCTCGGTGTTCCTCGCGCCCATTGACCCGAAATCGTTCCCCGAAGCCATCAGCAACCCCGACGCACCGCCGCAGGCCGACGCGTGGAAAACCGTCAACGCGCAATTTGTGGTGACGGGCCGCAGCGCCAAAGGCGCGGACGGGCGGCTCAAAACCGAGTTCCGCCTGTGGGACGTTACCAGCGGCCAGCAGGTGGCAGGCCAGCAATATTCGACCGATGCCAACAACGCGCGCCGTGTCGGGCACATTATCTCGGACGCGATCTTCGCCAAAATCACCGGCGAGAAGGGCGCGTTCGATTCGCGCGTCGCTTTCGTCGATGAGACCGGCCCCAAGGAGCATCGCAAAAAGCGCCTTGCCATCATGGACCAGGATGGCGCCAATGTGCATTTCCTGACCAAGGGCGATGATCTTGTGGTGACGCCGCGCTTCTCGCCGACCAGCCAGGAAGTCGCCTACATGTCGTTTGGCGGCGACGATCCGAAGGTGTTCCTGCTCAACATCGAGACCGGCCAGCGCGAGGTTGTCGGCAATTTTCCCGGCATGACCTTCTCGCCGCGCTTTTCGCCGGACGGGCAGAAAATCATCATGTCGCTGGCGCAGGGATCGCAGTCGAACATTTACACCATGGACCTGCGCTCGCGCTCAACGACGCGGCTGACCGACACCAGCGGCATTGACACCTCGCCGTCCTATGCGCCCGACGGATCACAGATCGTGTTTGAATCCGACCGCGGCGGCACGCAGCAGCTGTATGTGATGGGCGCGAATGGCGGCGGCGCAAAGCGCATCTCGTTTGGCGAGGGCGCGCGCTATTCCACGCCGGTGTGGTCGCCCAAGGGCGACTACATCGCTTTCACGCGGCAGAAGGCCGGTTCATTTGCCATCGGTGTGATGAAGGCGGATGGCTCCGGCGAACGCATCCTGACCGAAGGCTTTCACAATGAGGGGCCGACCTGGGCGCCCAACGGCCTCTACCTGATGTTTTTCCGTGATCCGGGCGGCGCTTCGGGATCGAAAGTCTACATGGTCGATATTTTCGGGCGCGGCGAGTTTGCCGTGCCGACCGCATCCTATGGCAGCGATCCGGCCTGGGGGCCGCTGCTCAACTGACGTCATCCCGGGCTGCGAAACGGAGCCGGAATGCCATTGCGGGAAATGCCACACCCGCGCCATTAACCTGCCGTTAACCGCAGCTTTGATTGGCTCAAATGCAACAGGCTTTGTGAACCGCGAATCAAGGTTGACGGAACCTTCGCTTAACCAGCCGCCGCTAGGACATGAGGTCATGCGAACATGAAGTCATGCGAACTTGAGGTCATGGGCGGGCTGGTGTCTTGAGGTTCAAGTGTCTTACGGAGTAGCTCAATGGTGATGGCCCCAGCAATGCGGATTTTGAAATTCGCCGCCTTTGTCGCAACCGGCCTTGCCCTGACGGCCTGCGCCAAAACGCCAGATCCCAATGCGGATGGCGGCGCAGGTGCAGGCTTGGGCGCGGGGGCAGGCGGCGGCGCTGGCGTTGGCGCGCCGGGCAGCGTGCAGGATTTTGCCAGCAGCGTCGGCGACCGCGTGTTTTTTGAGTCGGACTCGACCGAACTCTCCGCCACATCGCAGGCGACGCTCGACAAGCAGGCCGCCTGGCTGTCCCGTTACGGCAGCTACGCTTTTACGGTGCAGGGCCATGCCGACGAGCGCGGCACGCGCGAATACAACTTCGCGCTGGGGGCGCGCCGCGCCGAGGCGGTGAAAGAATATCTTGCCGCACGGGGCGTTGCGGCAACGCGGATCAAGACGATCAGCTTTGGCAAGGAGCGCCCGGTGGCGGTCTGCAACGACATCTCGTGCTGGTCGCAAAACCGCCGCGCGGTGACCGCGCTGAATGGCGGCAACTCGTGACACCCTGAACCGCTGGCCTCCGGCCCTCCGGCCGGCTTTCGCCACAGGCGGATGTCGGCGGTCCGGGTCTTGCCGCACCTCCACCCAACTTTGGCCGAACTTGCGCAGCTATGCTAGAGCGCTGGCGCCGGGCGCAGGCGCACACCGGGGCAGGGCTGATTTCCATGGCAGTTTTCACACGAGGCATGATCGCTGCGGTTCTGGCGCTTGGCGTAATGGGTGTCCCCGGCCAGCCTGCCCGCGCGCAGGACGCGGCCAACCTCGCCGTGCGGCTGGACCGGCTGGACAATCAGCTGCGGACGCTGACCGGGCTGATCGAGCAGCTGCAATTCCAGCAGAAAAAACTCGAAGAGCAGATGCGCAAGGCGCAGGCCGACGCGGATTTCCGCTTCCAGGAGCTGGGCGGCAAGCCCGCGCCCGTAAAGCAGGGTGCCGCAGCCGAGGCGCCGCGTGCCCCCGCCGCGCAGGCCGCCCTGCCTGCCACGCCGCTGCCGCCGCTGGCTGCAGGCCCGGCCCAGCAGCTGACCCCCGGCGGGCTGCGCAAACCGGCAAGGCCGCCGTCCGCAGGCGACGCCTTTGATCCGGCGAGCCAGCCCAACGCGCCGGGCGCGCCAAAGCCGCTTGGCGGCCCGCCCTTGCCTGGCCCTGCAACCATCCTTCCCGGTGGCCCGATCAGCCCCGGCGATGATCCTGATCCGCTGGGCAATCCGGTTGAGCTTGGCCAGCCGGGCCAGCTGCGTCCGGCGGGCAATTCCGGCATTGAGCCGCTCAATCCGGGTGCCGCGCCGCTCACCCCGCCGGCCCTGATCCCCGGCGCGCCGCTGTCTGCGCCATCGGTCACCGCCGCCCTGCCGCCAGCCGCCGGTCCGGTCGACGATTATCAGTCGGCGCTCGCCAGCCTGAAGCTGGGCCAGTATGAAGTGGCCGAACAGGGCCTGCGCGGCTTTATCCTGAAAAATCCGCGCAGCAGCCGCCTGCCGGACGCAACCTACTATCTTGGCGAGACTTTTTTCCAGCGGGGCCGCCACCGCGAGGCGGCCGAGCAGTTTCTGAAAATCTCGACGGATTATTCGGGGTCGTCGCGTGCGCCCGAAGGGCTGCTGCGGCTTGGCCTGTCGCTGCGGGCGATGGGCGCCAACGAGCAGGCCTGCGCGACGTTTGGCGAGGTGGCGCGCAAATATCCGGCAGCCCCCATCGCCGTGCGCAAAAGTGCGGAGCGCGAAATTCAGCGCGGCAAGTGCTGAGCCAGGTGCTGAGCCAGGTGCTGGGCCAGGTGCTGGGCCAGGAGCTGGGCCAGGTGCTGGGCCTTGAGCGGCAGCGGGAAGTCCCGCGCCGGTGAGCGCGGACCTGCCATCACCGGCTGAAGTGGCGGCTCTGTTCGCGTCCGCGCAGGGCGCGCGGGGCATTCTGCTGGCGGTTTCCGGCGGTCCCGATTCGATGGCAATGCTGCGGCTGGCGGCGCAGTGGCGCGACAGCACCGGCTGTCCGCCGATGTGCGTCGCCACTGTTGACCACGGCCTGCGGACGGAGGCGCGCGCCGAGGCTGCGCAGGTCGGGCAATGGTCAGCCGCGCAGGGCTTTGTCCATCACACGCTGCTGTGGGAGGGCGCAAAACCCAAAACACGCCTGCAGGAGGCGGCGCGCAATGCCCGCTACGCGCTGCTGGCGGCGCACGCCCGCGCGCGCGGCGCCGACCACATCCTGCTTGCCCATCACCTCGATGACCAGGCCGAGACAGTGCTGTTCCGCCTCGCGCGCGGCTCCGGCATTGACGGGCTGGCCGGCATGGAGAGCGTATCGCGCCACGCGGGCGTGACGCTGCTGCGCCCCTTGCTGGCGTGGCCCAAGGCGCGGCTTGTTGCCCTGTGCGCAGCCCTGGGGCAGCCCTATGTCGAGGATCCGTCGAACGCCGATCCGCGCTTTGCCCGCACCCGCCTGCGCCAGCTCGGCGCTGTGCTTGCCGCGCAGGGGCTGGACGCGCCAGCGCTGGCAAGGCTGGCGATGCGGGCGGCGCGGGCGCGGGACGCGCTGGCCGCGCAACAGCGGGACATGATGACGCAGATTGCGCCAAAACCGTTTGAAAGCGGCCTTGTTGCCAATATTGGCCCGCTGCTGCATGCGCCAGAGGAAATTGCGCTGCGCTGTGCTGGCGCGCTGGTCGGGCAGGTTTGCGGCCCGCAGGTCCAGCCCCGCCTGGAGCGGCTGGAACGGCTTTGCGCCGGAATTCTGCCTGCTTTGGCCCGGAATCAACCATTCCGCGCGACGCTTGCAGGGACAATTCTGGTCTTGGACGCCAATCAGCGCCTGACCATCACGCGCGAGACTCCGCGCCTGCGCGGCAGAAAACTGCCAGCCCCGGGCGTTGCCGCTGCCGGGCAGGCCGGTGGCGGAGACGTTTCTTCACTATCCTGAAGGCTGACCGCCTGTAAAAATGACGGATTCTATTGGCAATGGGGCAGGCAAGCCCTACATTGGCTTCAGCATTGCTTCTGGACGCATGCCCCGGCTGTCGTGCCTGGGTTTCCGCCACAAGCTTCTTAACGTCTGGACCGTTCATGAATCCGAACATCAGGACCTTCGCCCTCTGGGCCATCATCTTCGTGCTGGTCCTTGCGCTCTTCACCCTGTTCCAGAATCCCGGCCAGCGCGGCCAGGTCAAGGAAATCGGCTACAGCC
>JANLPP010000308.1:0-6335 GCA_031367295.1 Hyphomicrobiales bacterium
CCGCTTCACCAGCTGCTATCTGACCACCAATGTCGAGCGGCTGTGCAGTGCCGCGCAAAAGCAGGTTCTGGCGGAGGTCATCGATCACTATTACGCGACACGGGATTTCTGGATCAGGAAAGCCGATGACGCGGCGCACGGTGGCATCCCCCTGAAACCGTCAAACCCCAGGCCGGCGGACTGGACCAATCCCGCAGCGAAAGGCCTTGCCGCCAGCCTTGGCCGCCTTGTCGCCCAGGGTTATGTCACGCGCAGTAATTTTGGCTGGTTCCCGGAGGAGGAACTCAAGACCGTCCTCAATGCCACAGCTGTCGAGCGCGATGTCTGCGCCGGGCAGAGGTCGTAAGACTAACGCCGCGCCTGAATCTTCTCACGCGCCGCACTCGCCAGAAATGCCGAACGTGTCAGACCGCGCTGGCTTGCCGCCGCGTCGATGGCGCGCAAAAGTCCGGCATCAAATGTCACATTGGCGCGCATTGTCCGCCCGTCGTCGAGCAGCACAGGGATGACGACAGCAGCGTCACCCGCAGCTGTGTCCATGTCGCCAGACCCCAGAATTTCCGCAACACTGCGTGCGTGCGGTGCCACAATGCCTTCGCCCGACTGATGCGCTATCCATTCCCTGGCGGCTGATGCGGCATCCTTTATAGCATCATCTGCGGTCGCGCCCGCGCCATAGCAGCCCGGAAGATCGGGAATCCGCACCCCCCAGGTGCCTGCGTCTTCGTCAATAATGCCGATGTAGTCCGTCATGTGACTTCTCTATTGTACCCACTTGGCCTTCCTGGCGATGTCGCGGGCGACGCCTGACGACACCGTTTTGTGACGGGGACTATGATCAGGACATGCGGGTATGCCAAATTGGCGAACTTGTCGTGGTTACCCCCGCCAATTTTCGTCCAGCCTTCCCGTTCGAGTCGCGCGTTGATTTTTCGGGTGCTGGTTTCCGCCATCAGTCGATCTCATCACTATGCGCAAAATAATTCGCACCGCAAGAACCGTCAACGCAAATCAACTGATTCTTCCACACCGCCCTCATCCATTCGGCAAATGCTGCGCCAGCGCCTCCAGCACGGCCATGCGCACGGCAACGCCCATCTCCACCTGCTCGCGGATCAGCGACTGTGCGCCGTCGGCGACCAGCGAGTCGATCTCGACGCCGCGGTTCATCGGCCCTGGATGCATGACCAGCGCGTCAGGCTTCGCCAGTTTCAGCTTTTCCTCGTCCAGCCCGAAATAGCGGAAATATTCCTTGGGCGAGGGTACGAAGCCACCGTTCATGCGCTCGCGCTGCAGGCGCAGCATCATGACAATATCCGCGTCTTTCAGTCCGGCGCGCATGTCGCGGAATACATCGACGCCCATGCGCTCGATGCCGCTCGGCAGCAGCGTTGAGGGACCAACCACCCGGACTTCGGCGCCGAGCGCCGTCAGGGCCAGAATATTGGAGCGCGCCACGCGCGAATGCAGAATATCGCCGCAGATAGCGACAACAAGCCCGGCAATCCGGCCCTTGTTGCGGCGGATAGTCAGCGCGTCGAGCAGCGCCTGCGTCGGGTGCTCATGCGCGCCATCTCCCGCGTTGACCACGGAGCAATCGACTTTGCGCGCCAGCAGGTGCACCGCGCCGGCCTGATGGTGGCGCACGACGATAATGTCAGGCCGCATCGCGTTCAGTGTCGCCGCCGTGTCGATCAGCGTCTCGCCCTTCTTGACGGACGATGACGCAACGCTCATGTTCATGACATCGGCACCCAGTCGCTTGCCCGCAAGCTCGAATGATGACTGTGTCCGCGTCGAGGCCTCAAAAAACAGGTTGATCTGCGTGCGCCCGCGCAAGGTGGCGCGCTTCTTCTCCACCTGCCGGGAAATGCTCACCGCAGCATCGGCACGGTCAATCAGGGCCAGAAGGTCGCCGCGCGTCAGCCCTTCAATGCCGAGCAAATGCCTGTGCGGAAAAATTGCCGGTTCGTTTGCAGTGCTCATGCAAGCCGGATTAAGGCGTGCCCGGCCTTTGGGCAAGCCGCAGCCCGCAGAAGACCTGGGTGGCCTCAGAGCCGACCGGCCTTGCGCGCCGGTTGCGCCAGCTTTCCGGCAGGCGGCGCTTGCGTGCCGTCGGCGATGAATTCGGATCTGGCCGGCTCGCTCACCCGGCGCAGGCGTGTCACCTCGGCAATCGCCTTCAGGCGGCTGGCTTCGGTCAGACAGGCATTTGAGGGCACAAGCGGCCGCGCCAGCGGAGTGGCAGGCCGCAAGGCGGTGGAGCCAAAATCGACATCATCCGACAATCCGAAGTAGGACTTTCTCTTGAAGGCACCTGCAAATCCGTCACGGCCAGCCACCCGGCCAGTCCCCGGCAGCGATGCTGTGGGCCAGCTGGTCAATGACGCGGCAGACGATGCCGCCAGCCCGTAGCCGTTCGTCTGCAGCCGCTGGAAACCACTGGAGTGCGCATAATCCTGCCGCAGCGACAGCTGCGGGACAGCAACCGCAAAATGATTCGGAACGCCGCCGCTCTGCCGGCTGGGGCCTGAAGCGCGGTCTTTGTCCTGCGCACCTGACTTCGCCAGATGAATAGCCTCAATGACAAAATTGCCCGCCTGCTGAATCACGCGCTGGCGTCCCGCTTCCAGACTGGCAGGGGAGAAGAGCCTGCCGATCTTTGGAACAATCGACGTGTCGACGCCGACAAAGGGCAGAAAAATTGTCAACCCCAGAATGAATACGCCGGAGAAGGACAGACACATATTGACAAAGCCGCGCCCGCGCACGCGTTTCTGGTCTACGGTCTCCACCAGTGGAAGTCTGCAATTGGCGTTCACGGCTACACTCACCTTGCGTCACTTGCGGAAGGCTGAACCCAAAAGATTAGAGAATCGCTGTGTCATTGCATCAAACTGTCTTGACGTTAGCGGCACCGCAGGGGCGCGGCGCTGGCTGTCAGGGCGTCACCTTCAGACCCTGCCCGGCAGGCGGCCGCCGACAGCCGGAAGCAGGCCGAAAGGCGCGGCTGCGGCAGGCCGAAAGGCGGGCAGACCGGTAAAGAGTCCGCCGGGCACAAAAGCCTGTGCCGCAAATTCCGGCTTTGCCGGTTTGGTGCTGCGGTGTTGCTTTGCCGCCGCTGAAATCACCTGCAGCAACCCGGGCCTCGCCTGCCTCTGCCGCGCCAACGGTGGCAAGCGCTCAGCCGTCGCGCCGGTCGAGGCGGTCGGATCAAAATCAATCGTGTCGCTCAAGCCGAAACGCGCGAGACGCCGAAACAGCCCGGGAGTCTCAGACAGCCTGGCATCAAGCTGAGGATTTGCCGCCAAAGACGCCATCCAGGTGCCGAAACGCGAAGCAGACAGCCCTGTCTGTGGCGGTTGAAGACGGGGGATAAACGCGGCCAGCTTTGACAGGCCGAGGTCTCCGGCATTTTTGGCTGAGCTGCTTTCAGCTGGCGGCAGTGCAGCGACCGCCGAACCAAAGGCCGACACCAGCAACCGCTGCCGCCCGGATTCGAGGCCCGCAAGATCTGAGCTACCCGCAATGCGCTTGCTGATCGCGACCCCGGCCGGTGTCAGCGGCAGCGCCGCCGCCGCAAACAACAGCAATATGCCGCCGAACTGAGCCGCCTGGATTTTTGCAACACGGGGCGCGGCAAGCTTGCCGCCAATGCGCGGCCTGCCTCGCAGAATCGGATCAGCCATCTGGATACGCACAACGCAACTCACTGTAATTTGGGATTAAGGCGTTCCTTAGATATGGTGGAAATGTATTAGGAATCCATTGCGCATGACGCTGCAGAAATAGCCGCGCATTGACAGACGCAGGCTCCTGACCCACTTATCCCTCCAAACCGCAACCTCAAAAATGCGCCAAACGCCGCGATACTTTGGGCCAAATGCCTGAAATCGCAAGGAGCAGGCATGAATCTTGTCATTGTTGAATCGCCCGCCAAGGCAAAGACCATTAACAAATACTTAGGCAAGAATTACGAAGTGCTGGCGTCCTTTGGCCATGTGCGGGACTTGCCGGCCAAGGATGGATCGGTGGATCCGGGCAATGATTTTGCCATGCTGTGGGAGGCTGATCCCAAGGCTGCCAAGCGCCTGTCAGATATTGCCAGGGCGGCAAAGGACTCGGACAATATTATTCTGGCAACCGATCCGGATCGCGAGGGCGAAGCGATTTCCTGGCATGTGCTGGAAGTGCTGAAAGCCAAAAAGGCGCTGAAGGGCAAGACCGTGTCGCGCGTTGTCTTCAACGCCATCACCAAGTCGGCGGTGCTCGACGCGATGAAAAAGCCGCGCCAGATCGACCAGCCTTTGGTCGATGCCTATCTGGCCCGCCGCGCCCTCGACTATCTTGTCGGCTTCACCCTGTCGCCGGTGCTGTGGCGCAAGCTGCCGGGCGCGCGCTCGGCGGGGCGGGTGCAGTCCGTGTCACTGCGACTGGTCTGCGACCGCGAGATCGAGATCGAAAAGTTTGTCCCGCGCGAATACTGGTCGCTGGTGGCGCATCTGCGCACCAAAGCGGGCGCAGCCTTCACCGCCCGGCTTGTTGGCGCCGACGGCAAGAAGGTCAATCGCCTCGACATTGGCACGGGCGCGGAGGCCGAGGCCTTTAAAGCGGCGCTGGACAAGGCGGTAATCAGTGTCGCCAGCGTTGAGGCAAAGCCCGCCAGGCGCCACCCCTATCCGCCCTTCACCACCTCCACCTTGCAGCAGGAGGCCTCGCGCAAGTTGGGCCTTGCCCCGGCCCAGACCATGCGCATCGCCCAAAGGCTGTATGAGGGCGTTGACATTGGCGGCGAGACCGCCGGTCTGATCACTTACATGCGGACGGACGGCGTTGATATGGCCCCGGAAGCCATCGCCGCCGCCCGCAGTGTCATCGGCAAGGAATTCGGCGACAGATATGTGCCAGGCGTGCCGCGCAAATACACGGTCAAGGCCAAGAATGCCCAGGAGGCGCATGAGGCCGTGCGCCCGACCGAGATGAGCCGCCTGCCCAAGCACGTCGCAAAATATCTCGAACCCGAGCAGGCCAAACTCTACGACCTGATCTGGACCCGCACGGTAGCGAGCCAGATGGAAAGCGCGGAACTGGAGCGCACCACGGTTGAAATTCTGGCGGAAGCCGGCGGGCGCAAAATTGACCTGCGCGCCACCGGGCAGGTTGTGCGCTTCGACGGCTTTCTGAAGCTGTACCAGGAAGGCAAGGACGACGAGGAGGATGAGGAGTCTTCCCGCCTGCCGCCGATGCAGGCGGGCGAGGCGCTGAAGAAAGACAAGATCGACGCCACGCAGCATTTTACCGAGCCGCCGCCGCGCTTTTCCGAGGCGACGCTGATCAAGCGCATGGAGGAGCTTGGCATTGGCCGCCCTTCAACCTATGCCTCGACGCTGTCGGTGCTGCGCGACCGCGAATATGTGCGGCTGGAGAAAAAGCGGCTTTATGCAGAGGACAAGGGCCTGCTGGTCGTCGCCTTCCTCGAAAGCTTTTTCAGCAAATATGTCGCGTTTGATTTTACGGCTGACCTCGAAGAAAAGCTCGACCAGATTTCCAACAATGAGATTGACTG
Source organism: Hyphomicrobiales bacterium (assembly GCA_031367295.1). Classification (GTDB taxonomy): domain Bacteria; phylum Pseudomonadota; class Alphaproteobacteria; order Rhizobiales; family Beijerinckiaceae; genus JANLPP01. The sequence continues at coordinate 5,567 of JANLPP010000308.1, forward strand.
GAAAGACGTGCTGCACGCTTTCTGGAAAGATTTTAGCGCGGCAATTGCCGGGACCAAAGAGCTGCGCACCACAGAGGTGCTCGACAACCTGAATGTGATGCTTGCCTCGCACGTTTTTCCCGACAAGGGCGATGGTGTGGACCCGCGCGCCTGCACCGCCTGCGGCAAGGGTCAGCTGTCGCTGAAACTGGGCAAATTCGGCGCATTTGTCGGCTGTTCCAACTATCCCGAGTGCCGCTACACGCGCCAGCTGGCAGGATCGTCCGCCGACAAGGCCAGTCCGGTTGAGGGGGATGGCGCTGGATCACTCGGCCTGCATCCGGTCACCGGCGAGGATGTCAGCCTGAAAGCCGGGCGCTTTGGCCCCTATGTGCAGACCGGCACGGGTGACGCGCTGAAGCGCTCGTCGCTGCAAAAAGGACAAAAGCCCGAGGATGTGACACTGGATATTGCAGTCAAACTGCTGTCACTGCCGCGCGAGGTGGCGAAACACCCGACATCCGGAGAGCCGATTGTCGCGGGCATCGGGCGCTATGGCTCGTTTGTGCTGCACCAGAAAACCTACGCCAATCTGGGGCCGGGCGATGATGTGCTGGAGATTGGCGGCAACCGCGCCATTGATCTCATTATCGGCAAGGAGACCGGCACCGGGGAAAAACGTTTTGGCGCAGCCGCGCCGGGGCGCGAGCTGGGTGAGCACCCTGAAGGCGGCAAGGTGACGGTCAAGGCCGGGCGCTTTGGCGCCTATGTCAACCACGGTAAAATCAAC
>JANLPP010000334.1:0-1502 GCA_031367295.1 Hyphomicrobiales bacterium
TTCGGCGAAGGGTTGCCGTCGCTGTCGGTCAGGTTGGGATCAAGAACCACGCGGTTGGATTCCTCCGGAAGATCTTCGGCCATTATGCCCCATTCAAAGGAGCGGCCGAACACCTTGCGCTGCCGCTGGTGGAAGCTTCCGCCCCAGGCCTCGTCGAAGGGTTTTCCGGGAAGCGGCGGGCCGCCGAGCGGGCCGCCACCCGGCAGCACGTGCCACTTGGCTCCACGTACAAAACCACGCGCCGCGTCGGTTTCGTAGAACTGCATGGACTGGATAGGCTGACCGGCGGGGCCAACCCAGCTCTCGAGCGGCTCATCGAAATGACCGGTGACCGTCGAATAGGGATGTAGCATGAGATTCCGGCCAACTAGACCTGAAGAATTTGCAAGTCCATCCGGGAATTTCGCCGACTTCGAATTGAGCAGCAGGCGCGGCGTACCGACACCGTTGCAGCAGACCATCACGGTGCGCGCCAGTTGCTGGCGTTCACGGCCGTTACGGTCGACGTAGTTGGCGCCAATGGCCAAGCCTTCGTCGTTGACCATCACCTCGCGTACACGAGCACCCGTGATGAGGCGAAGCCCGTGCTTCAGGGCAACCGGCAGATAAATCATATCGAAGGATGCCTTTGCGCCCTCGACGCAGCCATTGCGGCAGGTGCCGCGCAGGCTGCAAGGGTTGCGCCCGTCATAGGGCTTGGACAGGATCGAATTGGGCCCCGGCCACCAATGCCAGCCGAGCTTGTTCATGCCCTCCGCCGCTTTCATGCCGACGCGTCCGATGGGCAATGGCGGAAGCGGCGGCGCCTTGCCTTGCGGGAACGCCGGGTCGCCCCCCATACCGGACACACCTATCTCGATATCGAGTTCGTCATAGAAGGGTTCGAGGTCTTCGTAGGTGAACGGCCAGTCGTCGGCCACGCCATCGAGGGTCTTCACCCGGAAATCTGACGGCATGAAGCGCTGCCAGTGCGCGCCGTAGAGAATCGTGGTGCCGCCGACGGCATTATACATGAGGATCGGAATATCCGAATCGGTCGTGTCTATCGGGTAGTCGCTCTCGAGATCGCGGACATTCGGATTCGGATGCCAGAGCTTCTGCGTCATCAGCTCGAATTCCGGCTTGTCACCCCAGAAGCTGCCATGGTCGATTTTTTGACCCTGTTCGAGACACACGACATCAAAACCGTTCATGGTCAAATGCTTCGCGGCCAGCAGGCCGGAGGCGCCCGCCCCGATAATCAGGACGTCGGCGATCTTTCCAGTTTTTTCAGATAAGGCCATTGCCATTCCTTTGCCATTTCGACGCTGAGAGACGTCGTTCCGCAGCCTAAAATGTGAGCGCTAACAAATGCGAGCGCTAACACAATTCTCACGAGCGAAAATGCTTGCCATAAATCCTTTACTAATGCAATATGGAGAAAGATGCGCATAAAAGATGGGCATACAAGTGAGCGCTAACTTCAACGGGTAGCACAGACCATTCCGGCGGTCGCGCTGCCT
>JANLPP010000370.1:0-6433 GCA_031367295.1 Hyphomicrobiales bacterium
CGCGCCAAACGGGCGCACCAGAAAGCCTGCGGCGAAAGCCAGCAGCGCGAAAATATTCTGGGTGGCCTCACTGAAATACGGCACGCCTGCCGCGTCCGTCACCTTGAAAAATTGTGCGCCAATGACGGTGGCCAGGGTGCCGAACAGGTAAAAATCATACCACTCGAAAACCGTGCCAAGCGAAGAGGCGAAAATCACCTTCTTTTCCTCGCCGGTCATCGGCCGGTGCGCGTCAGCCGCCGCCGCCATTGCCATCGCCATTTTTGCTCCCCTGTGCATGCCATGCATATTTTAGCGGAATCTTCACGATCCGCGGTTGCGCCCCTTCTAGCAGTGGCGCTCAAGCTTTGTCGAGTTGTCCTAAAGCACTGTGCGGCGCGCGCGCCAGCAGGCGCTGCGCCCGCTTCAGGTGCGGGCGGTCCAGCATCTGGCCGCCAAGGCCGATGACGCCCGCCTCCGGCGCTGCGGCAAAGGCCGCGACAATCGCCGCAGCACGGGCGAGCGCCTGCGCGGAGGGCGTGAAAACCGCGTTGATCACCGCCACCTGATCCGGATGGATCGCCATCTTGCCGGTAAAGCCGTCGCGCGCGGCCGCCTCGCAATCCACCTTGAATCCAGCAAGATCGCGATAGTCCGGATACACCGTGTCGATGGGCGCAACTTCAGCCGCCACCGCGCCAAACAGCGTCAGGCTGCGGGCCAGCGCATAGGGCGGCGTGTAGCTGCCGTCGGGCAGGCGCGTCACCTGCGCGCCAAGCGCCGCCGACAGGTCTTCGGCCCCCCAGGTCAGCGCTGCAAGGCGCGCGCTTGCGCCTGCATAGCTGCCAAGCTGGAACAGCGACGCAGCAGTCTCGGTGGCAATGGCGATGATCCGCGTACCACCATCCGCAAGACTGTTTTGCGCCTCGCGCACCCCAATCAATGTGCCGAGATGCTGGACATCGCGCCCCGAACCGCATTTTGGCAACATGATGCCATCGGGCGCGGCAGGCATCACCGTGTCAAGGTCCGCGTCAGCCAGCCCTGAATCCAGCGCATTGATGCGCACATACAGCCTTGTCGTGCGCCCCGCCGCGCGAGCCGCCATGATAAAACCGCACGCCGCCTCGCGCGCTGCCGCCTTGGCCGCTGGCGCAACCGAATCTTCAAGATCAATCAGCAGCACATCCGCCGCGCCGCCAAGCGCCTTCTCCAGCTTGCGCGGACTGTCCGCCGGCACAAACAGCCATGACCGCATCATGCCGGCCGCTTGAGGATAAAAGCCTGGCGGCGGCATTCGGCCACAAGGGTTCCGTCCTGCTTGTAGGCGCGATGGTGCAGCTCGACAATGCCGGCATTGGGCCGCGAGCTTGAGGTGCGCTTGCCAATGATTTCGGTCGTTGCATGCACCGTGTCATTCTCAAACAGCGGCGCGGGAAATTTTACCTCGCTCATGCCCAGGTTGGCGATGGTGGTGCCGACCGTCAGGTCATTGACCGACATGCCAATCATCAGTCCCAGGGTGAACAGCGAGTTTATCAGCGGCTGGCCCCATTCGGTCTCGGTGGCGCAAAAATGCCGGTCGATGTGCAGCGGCTGCGGATTCAGCGTCATGTTGGAGAACAGCATGTTGTCCATTTGCGTGACAGTGCGGGTCAGGCGGTGCGCATAGAGCGCGCCGGCCCTGAAATCCTCGAAAAACATGCCGCCGCGCGGGTGCCGCCCGCCAGCCGGGCCGGGTGGATTTGCAGACTTCTCAACCATCCCCAAGCCCCTTGCAGTGGCGGACCTTCCGCGCGGCATGTGCCAAAACCGGGCAGGGTCTTTGCTGCCGCTCTTAAACGCCCATTTACCATAAGCCAACAAGATAAAGCATTGGCATTGAATCATGCCTTGGCACCGGGGTCGGGTAAATGGGGAATTATCGTAACCAGCCGGACGCTTGTCCAGCCACGCAGGTGGGCGCATGATCGTGCGCCAGTTTCTGCTATGGTCGCGCACCGCCCCGGCTGCCGAGCGGGCGGAGGGTGCCAGCGCGCTGGCGCGGGCTTTTCTCTACTCCAGCCTGACGCCTGAAGACCGCAGCGCCGCTGAAACCGCGCTTACCAGCCTTGTCGATGACCCCTCGCCGCTCGTGCGCCGCGCGCTGGCAGAGGCACTGGCCTCTGCCCGGCACGCGCCGCTGCATATCATCAGCGCGCTGGCCAATGATCAGTCAGGCGTCGCCGCCCTTGTGCTCGGTCGCTCGCCGCTGCTGAGCGAGGCGGAACTCGTCGATTGCGCCGCCGTTGGTGACGCTTATGCGCAGGCCGCCATCGCGCTGCGCCCGGGCCTTACCGCACCGGTCGCAGCGGCGCTCGCCGAGATTGGCCAGCGCGAGGCGGTCATCGCATTGGCAGTCAATCCGGGCGCTGACCTGCCAGAATTCTCGATGCGCCGCATAGTGGAACGCTTTGGCGAGGATGGCGAGGTGCGCGAGGCGCTGCTCGGCCGCCCTGACCTGTGCGCCGTGCTCCGGCATGATCTCGTCAGCGCCACCGCGCGGGCGCTGACCGACTTTGTCACCGCCTGCAACTGGATGGTGCCCGAACGGGCGCAGCGCATGGCCCGCGAGGCGCGCGAGAAAGCTGCGCTGACCATTGCTGCGACCTCGCCGCATGAAGGCCCGCAGGCGCTGATCCGGCAGTTGCGCAAGAGCGGCGTGCTCACCGCAGGCTTTGCGCTGCGCTGCCTGCTCAGCGGCCACGAGGCGCTGTTTGAGGCTATCCTCACCGACCTGTCGGGCCTTCCCGAGGCGCGGGTCAGCGGATTCGTGCGCCAGCCGCGCGGCGCAGGCTTTGTCGCGCTGTACCGCAAGGCTGCCATGCCGCCTGCCCTGCTCCCAGCCTTCCAGACGGCACTGGAGGCGGCGCAGGAATTTGGTTTTGCGCCAGACGCCGCTGCCAGCGTCCGCCTGTCGCGGCAGATGATTGAACGCGTGCTGACCGCCTGTGCCGACATCAGCAGCGCCGAGATCAGACGCCTTGTTGCCCTGCTGCGCCGTTATGACGCCGAGGCGGCGCTGGAGGACGCGCGCGAGGACGCCGACGCCCTTACCGCGCCGCAGGCGGCGACGGCGCAGCTTGGCTATGCGGGCGACGTGCTGGTGCTGGAAGATGCCGGGCAGCCCGGTGACACTGTAGCAGCGCAAGCCGAAACGGTGGCACAGGACGAGGCCGCACCATCCGGCGACCCTGCGCCGCAGCTTGCGGAAGCCGCCTGATACAGCAAAATCACGGCCCGAATTGCTCGGCCAGAATCCGCTCGTCCAGCGAATGCCCCGGATCATGCAGCAGCGTCATGCCGGTGGAATGCTCCATGGCAATCTCCACCCGCACGACATTGCGGATTTCATAGTGGTCGGCGACTGCCGAAACCGGCCGCTTGCCCGGCTCCAGAATATCAACCGCCACAACCGCCTTGTCGGGCAGCAGCGCGCCACGCCAGCGGCGCGGGCGAAACGCCGAGATTGGCGTCAGCGCCATCAGGGGCGCATTAAGCGGCAGGATCGGGCCATTGGCCGACAGATTATAGGCGGTTGATCCTGCGGGCGTTGCCACCAGCACGCCGTCAGCCACCAGCTCGGCCAGCCGCTGCGTGCCATCGACGCTGATGCGCATCTTTGCCGCCTGGTACGACTGGCGCAGCAGCGACACCTCATTGATCGCCCGCGCCTCGTGCAGCTTGCCCTCTGCGTCGGTCGCCCGCATCGACAGCGGATGGATGATCGAGGATTCGGCCCGCCGCAGCCGCCCGGTCAGCCCCGTCTCCTGATATTCATTCATCAGAAAACCCACGGACCCGCGGTTCATGCCGTAGATCGGCTTGCCGGTGCCCATGAAGCGGTGCAGCGTCTGCAGCATCAGCCCGTCGCCGCCCAGCGCCACAACAAGGTCGGCTTCGCCAGGGTCGGTGTTGCCATAGCGCGCGCGCAGATGCGCCATCGCGGTATCAGCCTCCGGCGTGCCGGACGAGATGAAGGCAATGGTCTCAAAGCGGCGGGGGCGGCTGGGATGAGTCAAGGGCGGGTGTCTCGGCAAGTTGCGCGCGGACTATGGACGCGGAGGGCGCGGGCGGCAAGGCACCACCTTGGCAATACCAATCGGTGCAACCGCATGAATTGACACTTTGAGCGGCCAGCCATGCCATTCAACAAGGGCCGTATTTGCCGCCCCGCCGCCACGCTGCTAGTCTCGCGCACCCGGAGTGCTGCCATGAACACCCGCCTCGATCTCAAATTTGAAAAGCACGCCTTCCTGCATTGGGTTGAGGCGCGCGAGGGGCGATTTGAGCTGAAAGGAAACCGCGTAATCATGATGGCCGGGGGAACCAAAGGACATGCCTTCATCACCCAGGAAATCGCCTATGCCCTGCGTCGGCGCCTCAATCCAGCCGTCTGGCGGGTGACTGCTGCTGACCTTGCTGTCGCCATAGGCGAAGACATCCGCTATCCCGATATTGTTGTAGAGGCCGCCAGTTCTGAATGGTCCGCGCTATCAACAGACGCCCCGGTATTTTTGGCGGAGGTGCTCTCGCCCTCGTCTCTCGCGCTGGATTTCCGCGAAAAAGCCGCCGAATACATGAGCCTGCCCTCGCTTGAGGCCTATCTCGTCGCGGCGCAGGATGAAGCCCGGATGTGGCTGTGGCAGCGCCCCGCAAAGGGCGAGGTCGCGCGCCACTTTCCGGCGGAACCGCAGGAGCTTGTCGGGCTGGACGCGAAGCTGTTGCTGAGCGCGCTTGGCGTTGAGGCACAGCTCTCTGAGATTTACTCTGGGCTCACGAAGGCATTCTAGCAAGAGAGTAGAGCGATTGCGTTGCCCGGACTTAAGCTCGCGAGCGGCACATTATGACCAGATGGGAAAAGCACCTGCATAGTATGACCGTCGCGGACCGGATAGCAGCAGCGAAAGTCAAGACTGACGCGGTGGTCAACCACCTGCTCTGGCAAATCGCTCTCCGCGAAAACAACGCCATCGTCCTATATTCTGACGTTCTGTCGTCACAGATTTCAGGATCACGCGCCGTTGAAGCGTTCAAGATTTTTCGCAGTGGCCTGCATCTGTTTGAGATCATCCGCCTCTGCACCATTTGGGACAAGCCGGCCGAAGCCGCAGAGAGCATACCAACGATTGTCGAGCTGATCGATGATACTGACGTGAACGCGGCTTTTGCGCATGAGACACAAAGCAAATGGCTTGATCCGCGAGATGCAGGTTTTAGTCGGGAGCAGGCCAATAAAACGCGAAATGGATTGAATGCTGCGGTCATTGAGGCGCGCCGCATTGCAGGGTCGCAGGAACTCGCGTCAATCAGGAACGTTCGCGACAAGCACCTCGCGCACTCACTGTCACAAACGTTTGCGGAAAAAAAAGGCGGGCCAGTCGCGCCTTTCCGGTATGGCTATGAACGCACGATACTTGAGAGAAGCTGCTCGATTGTTGAGGCGCTCCATGGCGGAATAAATAACGCAGGTTTCAATTTCGACGACAGCAAAACAATTCACAAAAAGAACGCCGAAGCGCTTTGGCATCGATGCAGGTTCGATTTTGGAAAGTAGAATGCGCCTGCGGCAATTGAGATCAAGGCCCATACCGAGCGTGATTTTCCTTCCCGCGTCACATATCCCCTGGCGTCAGCCCCGAGTGTTTCGCAATTCTCTCCAACATCCTCGGCCCGACTTCTTCCGCATCGTGAAAAGCGAAAACCATATCCGGCCATCCTTCCCGCGCAAGCGTGCGATGCGATCCGGTCTGGCGTTTCACCTGCCAGCCAATCCGCAACAGCGCCGCCAGCACTCGGCGCGCCTTGATGGCGGCAAAACGGCTCATTCCGCCGCGATGGAAAAGCTGATCGGCATCGGTTGCGCCTCGCCATTCTCAAGCCGCTCCGCCAGCGCCCGAAAAGCCAGCGCTTCGGCTTTGACCATTGCTGCGCCGCGCGTCGCACCATAGGCCATGACGCCGGCAAGTTCTGGCACTTCGGCGATCCAGCGCCCATCGGTTTCCTGCTCGGCTTCCAGAGTCAGCTGCATGACGAAATTTCCTTGCGGGTCGATCTGGGACGGCAAACATGAAAAGGCTGCCCGCCCCTCAAACGCATATCAGGATCTGGCGCGCCAAGCACGTTTCGAGGACGCACCAAAGATTTTGGCCCGGCCACAAGCCAACTTCACAAAAAAGGGCCGCCTCGCGGCAGCCCTTTCCTTCAACCCGAAACCCGCCGCCTTCACGCCGCAGGCAGCGCCGGTACCGGCTGCGGAGCCTGCGAGGCCTCGGCCCGCTGCGCGATGATCATCTCGTCGCGCATGGTCGCCACGCGGCGCAGCTTGCTGATGGCTGCACCCGTGCCTGCCGGGATCAGGCGCCCGACAATGACGTTTTCCTTCAGGCCTTCAAGCGTGTCGATCTTGCCATTG
>JANLPP010000423.1:0-23180 GCA_031367295.1 Hyphomicrobiales bacterium
GGCCCGGAACTGCGCGCGCTCGCGGGTACGGCCCCGCGTGAGAAGTCATACGTCAGGTACTACGGCCTGGCGTCGGAGCAATCCGGTAGGAAGGTGAGCGTTTTCTCCGCAAGGGGCGGCGTTCAGCCCGACGAGAGAGGACTTGCGTTAGCTTCGAACCCCCGCTGTTGACCGGGACGCCCAGTAGCTGGCGTCTTTTTACCAAAACCGGTTTATCCCCCTGTCGGCGACAGGCGTCCCGGTCCCCTTGTTGTGTCCATAACCCGGCGAGGAGCGCGGGAGGGCGCAGCCGTGTCTGGAGCGCTCATTTTGGCTGGATTCGCGGCGCTGCCCGCTCAAAAACATCGCAGCAGTTTCTTGAAACCTTGGTGCGGGAGTTCAACACATCTCTTGCTTCAACCGCTGCTCGGGTGGACAGGCTGCAGGTCCTTCGCCGTACCGGGTTGCAAGCATCTCCACCACCGCCGCAAATACGTCCCGGAACATCTGCGGTGTCAGCACGCGCGTATTGGTGTTGTAGCGCGAGCAGTGGTAGCTGTCGAAGAGAGCGAGCGGCACCGCGTCGGCGCGCGGCAGCGTGTGAACCGCGCCGTGGCCAAACGGGAAAGCCGACAGCTTTGCGCCCAGCGCCCGCAGCGTGCTCTCGTGCGAGATGCGGCCCAGCGCGACGATGGCCTTCAGGTTCGGCATGGCCGCAATGGTCGCGGCGAGGAATGGCCGGCAGGTTGCAATCTCCGCCGGCGTTGGCTTGTTCTGCGGCGGCACGCAGCGCACCGCATTGGTGATCAGCGTGTGTCTGAGGGTCAGGCCATCGTCCGCCCGCTCGGCGTAGACCCCGCTCGCCAGTCCAAAACCCAGCAGCGTCTCGTAAAGCAGGTCGCCCGCCCAGTCACCGGTAAAAGGGCGGCCCGTGCGGTTGGCACCCTGCAGGCCGGGTGCGAGGCCAACGATCAGCAGGCGGGCGTCTGCCGTGCCAAATGAGGCGACTGGCGCGTTGTGCCCGCCGGGCAGGCGCGCCCGGTTCTGCTCACGAAAATCTGCCAGACGCGGGCAGGCGGGACAGTCGCGCTCCGGCGCGCAGGCCGGGGGCAAACCGCCGGACATAACCGTCAGCCCTGCGTCTGCATGTCTCAGGTGTCGAGAATCTCATCGTCCGAATGCACGGGCGCATGATAGGGCGCGCTGGGGCGACGCTCAGGTGCCCGCTGCATCCGCTCGCCCGGGTCGCGGCCGATCCGGTTGACCATCTGGGCCAGATCCATGAACTCGTCGGCCTGGCGGCGCAGCTCGTCAGCGACCATGGCAGGCTGCGTTGCAACCGTGGAAACCACCGTCACCTTGCAGCCCTTGCGCTGCAAGGCCTCAACCAGCGAGCGGAAATCGCCATCACCGGAAAACAGCACGATATGGTCGAGATGGTCGGCCATTTCCATGGCGTTGACCGCCAGCTCAATATCCATATTGCCCTTGACCTTGCGGCGGCCCATGGAATCAACAAATTCCTTGGCGGGCTTGGTGACAACGGCAAAACCATTGTAGTCGAGCCAGTCAATCAGGGGTCGAATCGACGAATATTCCTGATCCTCGACCAGCGCGGTATAATAGTAGGCGCGAACAAGCCGACCGCGCGCGCCAAATTCTTTCAGCAACCGCTTGTAGTCAATATCGAAACCAAGGGATTTGGCGGTAGCATACAAATTTGCACCGTCGATAAATAACGCAATTCGTTCCAGGTCAGCCATGTTCAACTCTCAAATTGGTGAATCGGGGTCCGCATTAAAAAACAACGATTGTTAGTCTTGAAGTCTTCTTGGCGGATTGCAAAAAACCGGAGTTTGGACCCGGAATCTTCCGGACCTGTCCTGATTGCCAACCGGCGCAATACGAAATGGAACCGAAAATCCTAACATCGTGTTAGTCAATGCTGACTGGCGGGTAAAGTCAAGTTAACTTGTTGTGAACCTGACTTAACATATTGAGTCTTCAACCAAATTCATCTGACTCATTGCCTGTGGATGTCGGCTGTTTTAGCTGGATTGTGGCAAATCTGCGTTGCGGCCAAGCTAGAGCGCCCGGCACGCAAAATAGCGCTTCGGCACAAGGCTTGCTTTGCGGTGCGCACCATAGTATCAGCCCGGAAACTCCGTACCCATCCTTGTTTGAAAGAGGTGCCGCATGGCACGCGTCACCGTTGAAGATTGCGTCGAAAAAGTCCCGAACCGGTTTGATCTCGTGCTGATGGCCAGCCACCGGGCGCGCCTGCTGGCGTCCGGCTCGACGCTGACGATTGACCGCGACAATGACAAGAATCCGGTGGTTGCGCTGCGCGAGATCGCTGACGGCATGCTGACTCCGGAGGATTTGCGCGAGGATTTGATTCATTCTCTGCAAAAGCAGGTCGAAGTTGACGAGCCCGAACTGGAGGCCGCTCCAGCGCTGGTGATGCCAAACGCCGGATCACCAAGTGATGCGGCAGGTGACGTGCAGTTTGACCGCATGACCGAGGAAGATCTGCTGCGCGGTCTGGAGGGGCTGGTGCCCCCGGCTGAATCGGATGATGACGGCGACTGAAACACCGCAGGCCGGCTGTCAGGATTGATAAAACCCGCCCGGCAAACCGGGCGGGTTTTTTATTCACCTTGCGTGATGCGCGCGACATGCTGATATTGGCGTGCGTGCTGTCAATTCCGGCAGCGCGGCCCGGGATACCCTGCCTCGATGATGCGGCAATATGAGCTTGTGGACCGGGTCAAGAAATACAACCCGCAGGCTGACGAGGACCTGCTGAACAAGGCCTATGTCTATGCCATGCGCGCCCATGGCGTGCAGAAACGCGCCTCGGGGGACCCGTATTTCTCGCATCCGCTGGAAGTCGCGGCCATCCTGACCGACCTGAAGCTGGACGACGCGACAATCGTTGCCGCAGTTCTGCATGACACGATTGAGGACACCGCCGCCACACGCGAGGAAATCGAGGCGATTTTCGGCAAGAAGATTGGCGATCTGGTAGACGGCCTGACCAAGCTGAAAAAACTTGATCTCGTCTCCAAACGCGCTGAGCAGGCCGAGAATTTCCGCAAGCTGCTGCTGGCGGTGGCCAGTGACATCCGCGTGCTGCTGGTCAAGCTGGCCGACCGGCTGCACAACATGCGCACGCTGCATCATATGAAGGAGGAAAAGCGCGCCCGGATAGCCCAGGAGACGCTCGACATATACGCGCCGCTGGCCGCCCGTATGGGCATGCAGGCGATGCGCAACGAGCTGGAGGACCTGTCGTTCCGGCATCTGCGCGCGGACGCGCATGCGATGATCCTGACGCGGCTGGAGGATTTGCGCGCCCGCAACGGTCCGCTGATCAAAACCATCGAGGCCGAGCTGAGTGAACAGTTCCGTGCCCGCGGTATCGCGGCAGAGGTCAAGGGGCGACAGAAGCAGCCCTATTCGGTCTGGCGCAAGATGGAGCGCAAGTCGATTTCCTTCGAGCAATTGTCAGACATCTACGCGTTCCGCATTCTCGTTACCGCGCCCGCCGACTGCTATAGCGCGCTCGGCGTTGTGCACATGACATGGCCTTCGGTTCCGGGGCGCTTCAAGGATTATATCTCGACCCCGAAGCCCAATGACTACCGCTCGCTGCACACCACCGTCGTCGGCCCCGGCCGCCAGCGGGCCGAGCTGCAAATCCGCACGCGCGACATGCATGAGATCGCCGAATACGGCATTGCCGCGCATGCGCTTTACAAAGACGGGCGAACCCAGGACGACACGGCGCTGTCGCGCGAAAGCCGCGCCTATCAATGGCTGCGCCGCACCGTCGAGCTGTTGGCAGAAGGCGACAGCCCGGAGGAATTTCTGGAGCATACCAAGCTGGAACTGTTTGTTGACCAGGTGTTCTGTTTCACGCCCAAGGGCACGCTGATTGCGCTGCCGCGCGGTGCCACCACAATCGACTTTGCCTATGCGGTGCACACGGATGTCGGCAACTCGGCTGTCGGTGCAAAAATCAACGGCAATGCCGCGCCGATGATGTCGGAGCTGCATAATGGCGACGAGGTCGAGATTCTGTGCGCCAAGGGACAGTCGCCGCCCGCCGCCTGGGAAACCCTGGTGGTCACCGGCAAGGCGCGCGCCTCCATCCGCCGTGCCTCCAGAGACGCGGTGCGCAAGCAGTATTCGGGGCTGGGGCGCAAGATTGTCGAGCGCGCCTTTGAGCGGGCAGGCAAGGCCTACACGGATGAAAAACTGCGGAGCGCGCTGCCGCGCCTCGCGCGCACGACCATTGATGATGTACTGGCTGATCTGGGGCGCGGCGAAATGACCTCCGGCGATGTGGTTAAAGCGCTCTATCCGGATTTCCGCGAGGACCGGCTGACGGGGCCCGCGCCTGACAAGAGCGAGGGCGGCTGGTTTGGCCTGAAAAAGGCGGCCTCGCTGGTGTTCAAAATTCCTGGAATGCGTGCTTCCGAGCCTGACAAGGCAATTCCGATCCGTGGCCTGCGCGGCGATCTGCCGGTGCGCTTTGCGCCCAATGGCGGCGCAGTGCCGGGCGACCGGATTGTCGGAATTCTTACGCCGGGCGAGGGCATCACGATATATCCCATCCATTCGAACGCGCTCGTGGCTTTTGAGGACCAGACAGACCGCTGGCTTGATGTGCGCTGGGATATTGACCCGGAGCGCAAGGAGCAATATCCGGCGCAGATCAGCATCACCGCCCTGCATGAGCCGGGCGCGCTGGCGGAGATTGCCGGTGTCATCGGCGACAATGGTGGCAACATCGAAAATGTTGCCATGGTGTCGCGCTCCGCCGACTTCCGCGAGATGCTGATCGACCTTGAGGTTTGGGACCTGAAGCAGCTGACCGCCATTATCGCGCAGTTGCGCAACAAGAAAATTGTCAGCAAGATTGAGCGGGTCAATGGCTGAGCGTCAGGCCGGTCAAGGACTGGTAACGCAGCCAAAACGGAAAACGGGAACGCGATGACACAAGACGAGGTGATGGCGGAGTTCCGCGCGGCCGGCGCGCTGCTTGAGGGGCATTTCATCCTGTCGTCGGGCTTGCGCAGCCCGGTGTTTCTGCAAAAAATGTTTGTGTTCCAGGATCCGGCGCGCACCGCGCGGCTCTGCGCGGCTCTGGCGGAGAAAATCCGCGCGCGCTTCGGCACCATCGACATTATTGTGTCGCCCGCCGTCGGCGCCATTGTGCCCGGCTATGAGACAGCGCGCCAGCTCGGCGCGAAGGCGATGTTTGTCGAGCGCGAGGGCGGCGTATTCAGGCTGCGCCGCGGGTTTGAGATTCCCGCGGGCGCGCGCGTGCTGATGGTTGAGGACATTATCACCACCGGGCTGTCATCGCGCGAGTGCCTTGCCGCCATCCGCGAACATCCCGGCGCGCTGGTCGGCGCAGCCTGCCTGATTGACCGCTCGGGCGGCCGCGCTGATATTGGCGTGCCGCGCGTTGCTCTGGCGAGCCTTGACATTCCGGCCTATGATCCGGCCAGCCTGCCGCCTGAGCTGGCAGCGATTCCGGCGGTCAAGCCGGGTTCGCGCGGCCTCTCCGCCTGAAAGACAAGTGCCCATGTCCACGCTCCGCCTTGGTGTCAATATTGACCATGTCGCGACCCTGCGCAACGCGCGCGGCGGCGCGCTGCCCGACCCGGTGCGCGCCGCGCTGCTGGCGATCGAGGCGGGTGCCGACGGCATCACCGCGCATCTGCGCGAGGACCGTCGCCACATCCGCGACGAGGACATGAGTCGGCTCAAGGCGGCGATTTCAAAGCCACTGAATTTTGAGATGGCGGCAACGGACCAGATGCTCGATATCGCCTTGCGCACAAAGCCGCATGCGGTCTGTCTCGTGCCGGAAAAGCGCACCGAGCGCACCACCGAGGGCGGTCTCGACGTTCGGGCCGGGCATAACTATCTGCGCCCCTATGCGAGCGAGCTGCGGCGCGCGGGCATCCGCGTCTCGCTGTTTATCGAACCTTCAATGGAAGCAGTCGAGATTGCCGCGTCGATCGGCGCGCCGGTGGTGGAGATGCATACGGGCGCATGGTGCAACGCCGTGACCGAAGGTGATGCGGTGAAAGCCGCCGCAGAGTTCGCCCGGCTTGAATCAGCCGCCGCGCATACCGCGCGCCATGGCATTGAGTGTCACGCGGGACACGGGCTGGATTTTGACACGGCGCGCATCATTGCCGCGCTGCCACAGGTTGCGGAGCTGAACATCGGGCATTTTCTTGTCGGCGAGGCAGTGTTTACCGGCCTTGCGGCGGCGGTCAAAACCATGCGCGCCGCAATGGCCGATGGCTATGCCTTGCGGCAGGTGTGAGGGCAGCCCTGGTGATCATCGGCATCGGCAGCGACCTTTGCGACATACGGCGTGTGGAGGAAACGCTGGCGCGCTTTGGCGAGCGCTTCACACACCGCTGCTTTACCGAAACCGAGCGCCGCAAGGCGGAGGCGCGGGCAGGGCGCGCTGCCACCTATGCCAAGCGCTTTGCCGCAAAAGAGGCCTGTGCCAAGGCGCTGGGCACTGGCATCCGGCGGGGCGTCGCCTGGCGCGACATGGGGGTGGTCAACCTGCCGTCCGGCCAGCCGACACTGCATTTGACCGGCGGCGCGGCGGCGCGGCTGGCCAGTATCACGCCGCCCGGTTTTGAGGCCTGCATTCATCTCACGATTACGGACGAGCACCCGCTGGCGCAGGCTTTCGTGATTATTGAAGCGCGGGCAACGCCTGTCTGAACATGTCCAGGCAGGTGCTGCGGGTAGCGGCAGGACGGCTGTATTCCGTACCGGCAGCGCATTGAAATCCTGTATAAAAATCCGCTCCAGAAGCATTTGCCGGAGCCAGACGGTTTTTGTGTGTTGCGCGCGCACATTCGATTGACAGCGCCGGACATGCCCGCCTACGATCTAGTCTGCTGTCTGCAATCGCCTCGCCAGAATGAATTGTGCACGTGTGTCGGCTTCGGTGTTGGGTCAGTAATTGTTGGGGAAACGCGCATGAACAGAAGTGAGATCGTGGAGCATCTTGATGACATGGTCGTCAAGGGCAAGTGGTCCGAAGCGCATGGCGAATATGGCAAATACGCTGTCGCAGGTTCGCTTGGCCAGCTCGGGCGCATCAGCGAATTGCCAGGCAAGGTCAAGTCGACGCGGCTGCTTTCGCGCGCTGCCAATGGCGATGCCACCCTGTCGGAATTCGAGTTCAGGCTGGTGGAGCAGCATGGCGCGGAAAAGCTGGTCAATGGCGTCGTGTCGCGCCACTGGGCAGGTGACAAGGTCGCCTCCGAGCGCTTCTATTTTGACTATCACGCGCCGCATCTGGCGCTGTTCAGCCGCCTTGGTGCCTTTGCCATGCAAGAGACCCATGTGCACAAGGCCGTGCCGATTGACGTGATGATCGAACGGGCGGTGCCGATTGAGCGGATTGTCGAGCGCCGGGTTGAGGTTGAGGTCGAGGTTGAGCGCATCATCCAGGTTTTGAAGCCGGTCGAGAAGCTGGTCGAGCGGATTGTCGAGGTGATTGTCGAGAAGGCGGTGCCGGTCGAGAAAATAGTCGAAAAGATTGTCTATGTGGAAGTTGAGGTCGAAAAAATCGTTCAGGTGCTGAAGCCGATCGAGAAGATCGTCGAGCGGGTTGTCGAGGTGGAGATTCCGGTCGAGCGCGTGGTGCGCGTGCTGAAGCCGGTCGAGAAAATCATCGAGATCGTCGAGGAGATTGAGGTGCCGGTGCACCGCATCCTGCAAAAAGTGCGGCCAGTCGAGCATATTGTCGAGCATTTCATTGATGTCAGGGTCGAAAAAATCATCGAGCGGGTGCGGCCTATAGAACATATCGTGGAGCATTACGTTGACGTGAAAATCGACAAGGTGATCGAGCGCCTGCGTCCGGTGGAGCATGTGGTCGAGCGCCATGTTGACGTGCGGGTGGACAAGGTGATCGAGCGCCTTCGCCCGGTTGAGAATGTGGTCGAGCATTTCGTTGATGTGAAAGTTGACCGCGTTGTCGAGCGTGTGCGCCCCGTCGAAAACGTGATCGAGCATCATGTCGATGTGAAGGTGGACAAGATCATCGAGCGCGTCCGCCCGGTGGAGAATGTCATCGAGCGGCATGTCGATGTGAAAGTTGACCGCATCATCGAGCGCCTGCGCCCGGTGGAGAACCTGATCGAGCGGCATGTCGATGTAAAGGTTGACCGCATCATCGAGCGTCTGCGCCCGGTCGAAAACCTGATTGAGCGGCAGGTTGACGTCAAGTTTGACCGCATCATCGAAAGGGTGCGGCCGGTTGAGCACATCGTTGAACGCCATGTTGATGTGCCGGTCGAGAAAATCATCGAGCGCATACGTCCGGTCGAGCATGTCATCGAGCGGCATGTTGATGTGCCAGTCGAAAAAATCGTGGAGCGGATGCGGCCGGTGCACCGCCTTGTCGAGCATTTTGTCGATGTGAAGGTGGACAAGGTGATCGAGCGCGTGCGTCCGGTGTATACCCTCGTTGAACATCACGTCGATGTGCAGGTTGACCGCGTCGTGGAGCGCGTGCGCCCGGTTGAAAATGTGATCGAGCACCATGTTGACGTGAAGGTTGACAAAATTATCGAGCGCGTGCGCCCGGTCGAGAATATCATTGAGCATCACGTCGATGTGCGGGTTGACCGCATCATTGAACGTGTCCGCCCGGTCGAGAATATCATCGAGCATCATGTTGATGTGCAGGTTGACCGCATTGTCGAGCGGGTGCGCCCGGTGGAAAACCTGATCGAGCGCCATGTCGATGTGCAGGTTGACCGCATCATCGAGCGCGCCCGCCCGATGGAAATCGTCACCGAGCGGTTTGTCGGCTTTGGTGACAGGGAGGCGAGCGGAACCACCGAAATTAGCCATGCAAGGCCGCTCGGCGTGGTTGACTCGACGCGTTTTGCCGGCGTGGCGCGCGATAACATTGAAGTTGTGCGCAATCAGGAGATTGTGCCGCATCACGACGGCGCAGCGCATGCCGCGAGGCTGCACGAGAGCGCGGAGCTTGGTGCCAGGCCTGCAAAACCGGACGATCTGAAGATAGTCGAGGGCATTGGGCCAAAGATCGAAAAGCTGCTCAACGGGCGCGGCATATGGACTTTCGCCCAGCTTGCGGCCTGCACGGCGGACTGGATCAAAAGCGCCTTGAATGAGGCGGGACCGAATTTTGCCATCCATGAACCAAAAACCTGGCCGCACCAGAGCGATCTGGCCGCAAAGGGCAAATGGCAAGAGCTGGAAGTGCTGCAGAAGCAGCTGACTGGCGGGCGCTGAGGCAAGGGCCGCGCGTTGCTTCAAAAAAGCACGCGTGGCCGCCCGCAGCGAGGCGGGATTACCCTGCCATAAGCGCCCGGCTTTGCCGCTCGGTCGCCTGCATCAGCCGGTGCACAGCGCGTTTGCGGGCGTGGAAGGCAGCGATTTGTCCGCCCGCCGGCCTGACCTCTGCAACCGTCCGCCCCATCGCCTGCATTGCCTCTGGCAGGCTGGCACAAGCGCCGCCCGCCACCGCGCCCAGCATTGCCGCGCCCAGCAGCACCGGCTCGCTGGTTTGCGGCAGCAGCACGCGCCGCCCGGTGGCATCCGCCAGTATCTGGCGCACCAGCGCGCTGCGGCTTGCGCCGCCGCTCACCGTGATGGCGGGCAGCACGAAGCCCTGCGCCTCAAGCGCGTCGATAATGTCGGCAACGCCATAGGCAAGGCCGCAGAGCAGCGCGACATACAGATTGTGCAGGCTGGCGCGCCCGGTCTCGGTGTTCATTCCCAGCCACAGGCCGCGCGCATGCGGGTCTGCGCCAGGCGAGCGGTTGCCGTTGATATCAGGCAGCACATGCACATCACGCGCCAGAAACGCTGCGGCGGATAGTCCGGCGGGGTGTGTGATGTCTGCTTCCATCACCTCAAACAGCCGGTCACCCGCCTCCTGTTGCAAGGCCGTAAAGGCTGGATGCAGGCGCAGATAATGGTCAATCGCCGCGCCCGCCGCTGACTGGCCGCCTTCGGCCAGCCACAGGCCGGGGATCAGCGCGTTGTAATAGGGGCCCCAGACGCCGGGCACAAAGCGCGGCTCACGCGACACGGCCATGGCGCAGGTGGAGGTGCCCATGATCAGCGCGAGGCGGTTTTCGGCAGGCTCCGCCGCGCCGTTGACGCCGGGGGCACCAATGGTGCCAATCGCGCCCGCATGCGCGTCAATCAGGCTGGCGGCAACTGGCGTGCCGGGGGCAAGCCCAAAATCGCCCGCCGCTGCCGCACTCAGCCCCTGGCCCAGCGCCGCGCCGGGTTCAACAATGTCGGTGCCAATGCGCGCATGGCCATTTGCGGTCAGCTCGCCAAGGCCGATGGCGTGGAAAAAATCATCGGCCCAGCGGCGCTCATGCGCAAGATAGGTCCATTTGCAGGCAAGCGTGCAGCTTGAGCGTGCCAGCGACCCGGAGGCACGCCAGGTCAGATAATCGGCAAGGTCGAAGAAATGCGCGGTGCGGGCAAAATGCGCGGGCTTGTTCTCCTTCAGCCACAGCAGCTTCGGCGTTTCCATCTCGGGCGAGATTTTGCCGCCGACATAACGCAGCACCTCGTGCCCGGTGGCGTTTATGCGTGCGGTCTGGTCAAGCGCCCGGTGGTCCATCCAGACGATGACATTGCGGGCCGGATCATCACTCATGCTGACGCTTGCGGGGCGGCCGGCGGCGTCGAGCGCCACCAGGGAGCAGGTCGCGTCAAAGCCGATGCCGCCAATGTCCCCGGGTTTGACACCTGCCTCGCGCATGGCGTCATGCACTGCCGAGATTGCCGCCTGCCAGATGTCATCCGACGATTGCTCAGCCGTGCCGCCAGCCTCGCGCCACAGTGCAATAGCGTGCCGACCTGCACCCAGCAATGTGCCGGCTGCGTCAAATATGCCAGCGCGCACGCTGCCTGTGCCCGCGTCAACGCCAATGAATGCCTTGCCTGCCATGCGAGTGTCCTGTGCAACGGGTGGGCACCATTGTTTGCACTTCACCGCCAAACGCAAGCCCGTGCGGGCAAGCCCGGCCAAAGTTGCCAGCAACACTTAAATTGGGGTGGCTTTCACCTTTTGGCGTTTATCTTCTGGCTGGATAAAACCACAGTGGGGAAGTGATTCGGAACTGTGCGGAAGCCGCACGCGGCGTTTTGGCAAACGGGGGAAGCGGAATTGATGAAAACTGCCACAGGCGCACGGCAGCGTGGCGCGGGCGCAAATCAGGCCACAGCGCCCGACTGGTCAGTCGAGAATGCCGCGGCGCTGGCTGCTGCCATCGCCGCCAAGCTGACCGAGACAACCGGCAAGGAAGCGCAGAGCGCCTCGGCGCACGACTGGTACATGGCCACGGCGCTGGCACTGCGCGACCGCATCGCGGCGCGCTGGATCGAGGCGCGGCGCGAGGCGCGGCAGGACAACCGCAAGCGCGTGCATTACCTCTCCCTCGAATTTCTCATCGGCCGCCAGCTGTTTGATGTGCTGGGCAATCTGGGGCTGATCGACACGGCGCGCCAGGCGCTGGACATGCTGGGCGCCAATCTTGACGCGCTGCGTCAGGAAGAGCCGGACGCGGCGCTCGGCAATGGCGGCCTCGGGCGCCTCGCCGCCTGCTTTATGGAGAGCATGGCCTCGGTCGAGATGGCGGCCAAGGGCTATGGCATCCGCTATGATTTCGGCTTGTTCCGGCAAAGCATCAAGGACGGCTGGCAGCAGGAGCGGCCCGAGGACTGGCTGGCACGGGGAAACCCGTGGGAATTCGAGCGCCCCGGCATCCGCCACGCCATCGGGTTTGGCGGCACCTCCGAATCTACCGGCAAGGACGAGACCGCGCCGCATGTCTGGCATCCGGTCGAGATTGTCACCGCCGTCGCCTATGACACGCCGATTGTCGGCTGGCGCGGCAAGCATATCAACACGCTGCGGCTGTGGCAGGCCCGCGCGCTGGAGCCGGTCGATCTTGAGGTGTTCAACCGCGGCGATCATATCGGCGCGATGGCCAAGCGCAACCGGGCGGAGGCGATTTCGCGGCTGCTGTACCCCAGTGACGCCTCGCCCGCCGGGCAGGAGCTGCGGCTAAGGCAAGAATATTTCTTCACCGCCGCCTCACTGCAAGACCTCGTGCGCCGCCATCTGGAACTGCATGGGCACTTGCGCGGCCTTGCCGAGCATGAGGCGATCCAGCTCAACGACACCCATCCGGCCATTGCGGTGGCCGAGCTGATGCGCCTGCTGGTGGACGTGCATTTCGTGCCGTGGGCGCAGGCCTGGGAAATCACCCGCGCCACGCTGAGCTACACCAACCACACGTTGCTGCCCGAAGCGCTGGAGACCTGGCCGGTGCCGCTGATGCAGCATGTGCTGCCGCGCCATTTGCAGATCATCTTCGTCATCAACAAGCTGCATCTTGACGGATTGCGCGCGGCTGGCAGAAGCGACGACCGGCTGATGGCCTCGGTGTCGCTGATTGACGAGCATGGCGAGCGGCGCGTGCGCATGGGGCCGCTGGCGTTTCTGGGCTCGCATAAGGTCAACGGCGTCTCGGCCCTGCATACCGGGCTGATGCGCGAGACCGTGTTCAAGGATATGCACAGCCTTTACCCGGACCGCATCGTCAACAAGACCAATGGCATCACCTTTCGCCGCTGGCTGTACCAGGCCAATCCCGCGCTGACCGGGCTGATCGTGGACGCCGTGGGCGAGAAGTTTCTCGACAATGCCGGGGAGCTTAAAAATCTGGAGCCGTTTGCTGCTGACGCCAGCTTTCAGGAGCGTTTTGCCGCGCAGCGCGCCGCCAACAAGAAAGCGTTGGCAGCTGTGGTGCAAGACCGCACGGGTATCCGCATTGACACATCCGCACTGTTTGACGTGCAGATAAAGCGCATCCACGAATACAAGCGCCAGTTGCTGAACATTGTTGAAACTATCGCGCTCTATCAGGCCATCTGCGACGAGCCCAATAAGGAGTTCGCGCCACGCGTGAAAATTATGGCGGGCAAGGCCGCGCCAAGCTACACCATGGCCAAGCTGATCATCAAGCTGGCCAATGACGTGGCGGTGAAGGTCAATGCCGACCCGCGCATGAAGGGCAAGCTGCAGGCGGTGTTCCTGCCCAACTATAATGTGAGTCTGGCCGAGGCGATCATCCCCGCCGCTGATCTGTCCGAGCAGATTTCGACCGCCGGCATGGAAGCTTCGGGCACCGGCAACATGAAGCTGGCGCTGAACGGCGCGCTGACCATTGGCACGCTTGACGGCGCGAACGTGGAAATCCGCGACCATGTCGGGGCGGAAAACATCTTCATCTTTGGCCTGACCACGGACCAGGTCGAGGCGCGCCGTGCCAAAGGCATTGACGCGCAATGGGCGATCAGCGCCTCGCCGCGTCTGGGCCGTGCCATTGAGGCCATCGGCGGCGGGCTGTTCTCACCCGAGGATCCGACGCGGTTCCGCGAGATTGCCACCGTGCTGAAGCTCTATGACCACTTCATGGTCTGCGCTGATTTTGATTCCTGCTGGAAAGCGCAAAGATCAGTGGACAGTCTGTGGCGGGATCAGGCAATGTGGCGTCAGAAGAGCATACTCAACACCGCCCGCACCGGCTGGTTCTCGTCAGACCGGACCATCCGCGAATATGCGGGCGAGATTTGGGATGTGCCATTGCCGGAGGTGTAAGGGGTATGGCGCGGGCGACCTGGCAAGCAGCAAAGCCCGCGATTGACGCCATTCTGGCCGCGACGCATGGCGACCCTTTTGCAGTGCTGGGCCTGCACGAAGCGGGCGGGGCCTATGTTATCCGGGCGCTGGTGCCGGGTGCCGAGACTGTTGAGGCTGTCGGGCGAGACGGATCGCTGATCGCCAGTCTTGGGCGCCGCCACAAGGACGGTTTTTTTGAAGGCGCGGCCGCCGGGCGCAAGGACCGCTTCGCCTACCGCCTGCGGGCGACAAACGGCCAGGGCAGCTGGACCTTTGACGATCCCTACGCCTTTGCCGGTGTGCTCGGCGACAAGGACGATTACCTGCTGGTTGAAGGCACGCATCACCGGCTGTTTGACAAGCTCGGCGCGCATGCGATGACGCGCGAGGGCGTCGCTGGCACGCATTTCGCCGTCTGGGCCCCGCACGCGGCGCGCGTGTCGATTGTCGGCAACTTCAATGACTGGGATGGCCGCCGCCACGCCATGCGCAAGCGCATTGACAGCGGCGTGTGGGAGATTTTTGCGCCCGGTGTCGGGCCGGACACGCTCTACAAATTCGAGATTCTGGGACCGGACGGCAAATTGCTGCCACTCAAGGCCGACCCGTTCGGCTTTGCCAGCGAGCTGCGGCCCGGCACCGCCTCGGTCGTGGCGCATGGCAAGCCGTTTATCTGGGGCGACGGCGCGTGGATGCAGAGCCGAGCCAGCCGCGACCACCGCCGCGCGCCGATGTCCACCTATGAAGTGCATCTTGGATCGTGGAAGCGGCCGGACGGGCGCTTCCTGACCTATGACGAGCTGGCGGCTGAGCTGGTGCCCTATGTGGCGGACCTCGGCTTCACCCACATCGAGCTGATGCCGGTGTCCGAGCATCCGCTCGACGCCTCGTGGGGCTATCAGCCGGTCGGCCTGTTTGCGCCTTCAAGCCGCTTTGGATCGCCGGAAGGCTTCGCGCATTTCGTCAATGTGGCGCACAAGGCGGGCATCGGCATTATTGTTGACTGGGTGCCCGCGCATTTCCCGGTTGATCCGCATGGACTTGCCCAGTTTGATGGCACGGCGCTGTATGAGCACGCCGACCCGCGCCGCGGCTTCCACCCGGACTGGAATACGGCGATCTACAATTTTGGCCGCCGCGAGGTTGCCAATGTACTGGCCGCCAACGCGCTCTACTGGATGGAGAAGTTCCATATTGACGGGCTGCGCGTCGATGCGGTCGCCTCGATGCTCTACCTCGATTATTCGCGCAAGGCCGGAGAATGGCTGCCCAATGCCGAAGGTGGCAACGAGAACCGGGAAGCGGTGGCTTTTCTGCAGGAGGTTAACACGCTGGTCTACGGCGCGCATCCAGGCGCCATGATGATTGCGGAAGAATCGACGTCCTGGCCCGGCGTGTCGCAGCCCGCCCATGCCGGGGGCCTCGGCTTTGGTTTCAAGTGGAACATGGGCTGGATGCACGACACGCTGCAATATCTTGCAGAGGATCCGGTGTACCGGCGCTGGCATCACGACAAGATGACCTTTGGCCTGCTCTACGCTTTCTCGGAAAATTTCGTGCTGCCGCTGTCGCATGATGAAGTGGTGCACGGCAAAGGCTCGCTGCTGGCCAAGATGGCGGGCGACGACTGGCAGAAATTCGCGACATTGCGCGCCTTTTACGCCTTCATGTGGGCCTATCCGGGCAAGAAGCTGCTGTTCATGGGGCAGGAATTTGCACAAAGGCGCGAGTGGAATTTTGACGCCGGCCTCGACTGGGACCTGCTCGCCGCGCCTGCGCACAAGGGCGTGCACGCGCTGATGCAGGTGCTGAACGGCCTGTATGCCGCGACGCCTGCGCTGCACGCGCGGGACTGCGAGCCGGAGGGTTTTCAGTGGATCGTCGCCGATGACGCGGCGAATTCTGTCTACGCCTGGGCGCGGCATGACGGGGCAGGCGGCCCGCCACTTGTCTGCGTGACGAATTTTACCCCCGTGCCACGCGGCGGCTACAAGATTGGCCTGCCGAGGACGGGCATATGGAAAGAAATCCTGAACAGTGACAGCGCCGCTTTCGGCGGCACGGACTCGGGCAACATGGGCGGTGTGCGGGCGCGTGCCGAGCCTTCGCACGGACTGCCGGCGTCGGCGACGATCACTGTGCCGCCACTGGCCACGCTTTATTTCCAGTGGAGCGAATCCTAGCCGGTCTCAAAGAACCGGGCGACAGCAACTTTGAACGGGGAACAGCCATGAAAGCAGCAATAGCCGCCAAACCAAAAGTCAAAGCCGAATCCATCCGCACGCCGGCGCCGCTGTCGCGCAACGCCATGGCCTTTGTGCTGGCGGGCGGACGCGGCAGCCGGCTGCTGGAGCTGACCGACAAGCGCGCCAAACCGGCGGTGTTTTTCGGCGGCAAGTCGCGCATTATTGATTTCGCACTGTCGAACGCGTTCAACTCCGGCATCCGCCGCTTTGGCGTCGCCACGCAATACAAGGCCCACAGCCTGATCCGCCACATGCAGCAGGCCTGGGGTTTTTTCCGTTCGGAGCGCAACGAGAGCTTTGACATTCTGCCCGCCAGCCAGCGCATATCCGAGACCTCCTGGTACTCGGGCACGGCGGACGCAGTGTATCAGAACATTGACATTATCGAGACCTATGAGCCGACCTACATGGTCATTCTGGCTGGCGATCACATCTACAAGATGGATTACGAGCAGATGCTCCAGCAGCACGTCAACGAGGGCGCTGATGTCACTATCGGCGTGCTTGAGGTGCCGCGCATGGAGGCGGCGGGTTTTGGCGTGATGGCGGTGGACACTGACGACCGCATCAAGTCCTTTCTGGAAAAGCCAAAAGACCCGCCGGGCATTCCGGGCAATTCCGAGATGGCGCTTGCCTCAATGGGCATCTATGTCTTCGAGACGAAATTCCTGATGGACCATCTGGCGCGCGACGCCGCCGACCCGCATTCGAGCCATGATTTTGGCAAGGACATTATCCCTTATATCGTCAAGCACGGCAAAGCGGTGGCGCACCGCTTCGCCAAGTCGTGCATCCGCTCCGAGGCCGAGGCGCAAGCCTACTGGCGCGATGTGGGGACAGTGGACGCCTACTACGAAGCCAACATTGATCTCACGGACGTCATCCCTGGCCTCGATCTCTACGATCGTTCGTGGCCGATATGGACGCATGTCGAAATCACGCCGCCCGCCAAATTCGTGCACGACGAGGACTACCGGCGTGGCGAGGCGGTGAGCTCGCTGGTGTCGGGCGGCTGCATTGTGTCGGGGTCAAAGCTGCGGCATTCGCTGCTGTTCACCGGCGTCGT
This sequence comes from Hyphomicrobiales bacterium, assembly GCA_031367295.1. Taxonomy (GTDB): domain Bacteria; phylum Pseudomonadota; class Alphaproteobacteria; order Rhizobiales; family Beijerinckiaceae; genus JANLPP01. Next base: position 17,036 of record JANLPP010000423.1, read on the forward strand.
CGTGCATTCGTTCGCCAAGGTCAATGGCGCGGTCATCCTGCCCTATGTCAACATCGGCCGCTCGGCACGGCTGACAAAGGTTGTCATCGACCGGGGTGTCAAAATTCCGCCCGGGCTGGTGGTCGGCGAGGATCCGGAGTTTGACGCCAGGCGTTTCCGCCGCACGGAGAAGGGCGTCTGCCTGATCACCCAGCCGATGATCGACCGGCTCGCGACCTGAACCGATGCACGTCCTCTCTGTCGTCTCTGAAATCTTTCCGCTGCTGAAGACCGGCGGCCTGGCTGACGTTGCGGGCGCGCTGCCCGCCGCGCTGGCCAAGGAGGGCGTCGCCATGCGCACCCTGGTGCCAGGCTATCCCGCCATCATGCAGGTGCTGAAGAAGCCTGTGGTCGCACATGAATATGCCAGTCTGTTTGGCGGCCCGGCGCGCCTGCTCAGCGCCAGGGTCAAGGGGCTGAACCTGTTTATCCTTGACGCGCCGCAGCTCTACGACCGTCCGGGCAACCCCTACACCGGGTCGGACGGCAAAGACTGGCCGGACAATGCGCGGCGCTACGCAGCGCTGGGGCGCGCGGGCGCGGACCTCGGCCTGGGCCTGCTGCCCGCCTATACGCCCGAAGTGGTGCATGCGCATGACTGGCAGGCGGGGCTTGCACCAGCCTACTTGCACTATGCTGGCCAGCCCCGCGCCGCGAGCGTCGCCACCATCCACAACATCGCCTTTCAGGGCACGTTTCCGGCGGCGATGTTTCCCGAGCTTGGCCTGCCGCCGCGCGCTTTCACGTTTGAGGGTGTCGAGTATTTTAACCAGGTCAGCTATCTCAAGGCCGCCTTGCAGCTGGCCGACCGCGTCACCACTGTCTCGCCGACCTACGCCTTTGAGCTGCGCACCGAGGTTGGCGGCATGGGCTTTGACAAACTGCTGCGCGCCCGCGCCGCCTCAGTGTCGGGCATATTGAATGGCATCGACACCGGCGTGTGGGACCCGGCCAAAGACAAGCAGATCGCCAACAGGTTTTCGGCCCAGAAGCTCGACCTGCGCCCGCCCAACAAGCGTGCGCTGCAAGCCGCGATGGGTTTGGGAAACGATCCCAACGCGCTGCTGTTCGCCGTTATCAGCCGCCTGTCGTGGCAAAAGGGGCTTGACCTGTTGCTTGAGGCGCTGCCTGCGCTGCTGCGCTCCGGCGCGCAGCTGGCGCTGGTTGGCACCGGGGACACAGCGCTGGAGGCGGCCTTTGCCGCTGCCGCGCAGCGCCACGCCGGCCGCGTCGGGGTAAAACTCGCCTATGACGAGGGTCTTGCGCATCTGATGCAGGCGGGAGCCGACGCGCTGCTGGTGCCCTCGCGCTTCGAGCCTTGCGGCCTGACGCAGCTCTGCGCCCTGCGCTACGGCTGCCTGCCGGTCGTGGCGCGCACCGGCGGCCTTGCCGACACAGTGATCGACGCCAGCGAAATGGCGCTGGCCGCGGGCGTCGCCACCGGCGTGCAGTTTGCGCCGGTCAATACGGAAATGCTGGAAAGCGCCATCGACCGCACCGCCCGGCTGTGGGCGGACAAGGCGGCATGGCGGCAGATGCAGGACAATGGCATGTGGAGCGATGTGAGCTGGGCAAGGCCTGCGCTGCACTACGCGAATTTGTACAAGGCCGCTGCTGCGGACGCGCGGGGGTGATGTTCGGATAGTTTCCTGATACGCCTCCGTGCGCCGTCTTGGCCGGGCTTGTCCCGACCATCCACGCGGCGGGGCCGGAACACTACTCGAAGATGAAAGAAGCGGCGGGGCGTGGGTGGCCGGGACAAGCCCGGCCAAGACGGCGACGGGAGTTTTATAAGCAATGAACACCACAATTCCAACCACGCCCTTCGCCGATCAAAAGCCCGGCACCTCCGGCCTGCGCAAAAAAGTCACCGTCTTCCAGACGCCGCGCTACCTGGAGAATTTCGTCCAGTCGATTTTCGATTCGCTCGAAGGCTTCAAGGGCAAAACCCTCATCGTCGGCGGTGACGGGCGCTATTTCAACCGCGAGGCGATTCAGAAGGTCATTAAAATCGCAGCCGCCAATGGCTTTGGCCGCGTCGTCATCGGGCAGGGCGGCATCTTGTCCACGCCCGCCGCCTCGCATCTCATCCGCAAGCGCAAGGCGTTTGGCGGCATCATCTTGTCCGCCAGCCACAACCCCGGCGGGCCGGACGGCGATTTCGGCATCAAGTATAACGCCAGCAATGGCGGGCCCGCGCCCGAATCCGTCACCGACGCGATTTTTGCCCGCACCAAAACCATCGCCGCCTATCACATCGACAACGCGCCCGATATTGACCTGGACCGCATCGGCATGACACGCGTTGGCGGCACGGATGTCGAAGTCGCCGACAGCGTCGTCGATTACAGCCAGCTGATGCAGGGCCTGTTCGACTTTCCTGCCATCAGCGCCTTGTTCAAAAGCGGATTCCGCATGAAGTTTGACGCCATGTCGGCGGTGACCGGGCCTTACGCCCACGCCATCCTTGAGGATGCGCTGGGCGCGGCTAAAGGCACGGTCATCAATGGCAAGCCGCTGCCGGATTTCGGCCACCACCATCCCGATCCCAATCTTGTGCATGCCAAAGTCATCTACGACCTCGCCATGTCGCCCGATGGCCCCGACCTCTGCGCCGCTTCCGACGGCGACGGCGACCGCAATCTCATCATCGGCAAGGGCCTGTTCGTCACGCCCTCCGACAGTCTCGCCATGCTCTGCGCCAACGCGCATCTTGCGCCGGCTTATAAGGCGGGGCTTGCTGGCATCGCCCGTTCCATGCCCACCAGCGGCGCAGCGGACCGGGTAGCGGCCAAGCTCGGCATCAGCCTGTACGAGACGCCGACTGGCTGGAAGTTTTTCGGCAATCTGCTGGATGCCGGCAAGGTGACGATCTGCGGCGAAGAAAGTGCGGGCACGGGCTCGAACCATGTGCGTGAGAAAGACGGCCTGTGGGCGGTGCTGCTGTGGCTCAATATTCTGGCCGTGCGCAAGCAGAGCGTCGCCGCCATCGCCCGCGAGCACTGGACCATCTATGGCCGCAACTATTATGCCCGGCATGACTATGAGGAGGTGGAGAGTGTCGGCGCAAACGCGCTGGTGGCCAAGCTGCGCGGGCGGCTGGCGTCACTCAAGGGCCAGAGTTTTGGCGCGCTGCGCGTCGCGGACGCTGACGATTTTTCCTATCACGATCCGGTCGATGGCTCGACCAGCGCTGCGCAGGGGATACGCATCCTGTTCGAAGGCGGCGCGCGCATCGTCTACCGCCTGTCGGGCACCGGCACTGCGGGCGCGACGCTGCGGGTCTATATCGAGCGCTTTGAGCCGGACGCGGCCAGGCATGGCGCGGAGACGCCGGAAGCGCTGGCGGACCTGATCGCGCTGTCGCGCAGCCTGGCGGATATTGCCGGGCACACGGGGCGGACGGAACCGAGTGTGGTGACGTGAGCGGCGGCGGCGAGGGCCGACCCTCTCCCTGTGGGAGGGGGTCGCGCGAAGCGCGGGGTGAGGGGTTGCAATCTGCGGCGTTAGCTCGGACCGCAACACACGAAACTTCCCGGCATTGTAACCCCTCACCCCGGCCCTGCGGGCCGACCCACTCCCGCAGGGAGAGGGTTACCGCGCGTCCGTCTCTCCAGTGACGCGCGTTCTCACCGCAGGCGCTCCCTCGCCCCTCGGCGTCACGGCGCAGGGCACTGGCGTCAACGCCGCCGTTTTCTCCGCCCATGCGGACCGCATCGACCTTTGCTTGTTCGACGCGTCAGGCGAGCGCGAGCTTGAGCGCATCACGCTGTCCGAGCGCAGCGGCGACATCCACCACGCGGATATCCCCGGCTTGCCGCCGGGCACGCTTTACGGCCTGCGCGCGCACGGCCCCCATGATCCGCTCAATGGCCACCGTTTCAACCCGGCAAAACTCCTGGTTGACCCGCACGCGCGCGCGCTGAACCAGCGTTTTGACCTGCATGACCTGATGTATGGTTTCCAGCGCGGCCATGCCGACGGCGACCTCTCGCGCGATGACCGCGACAGCGCCAGCGTTGTGCCCAAAGCAATCGTGCAGGCCGCGCCGCATCACGCGCCGCCAGCGCTGCTCGCGCATCGCCGCGCCGCACCGCTGATCTACGAGCTGCATGTGCGCGGTTTTACAAAACTGCATCCGGTCATCGTGCCCGCGCAGCGCGGCACTTTCGCCGGTCTGGCGCATCCGGCCAGCATCGAGCATCTCACCCGCATCGGCGTCACCAGCGTCGAGATCATGCCCGCCGCCGCCTGGATTGACGAGCGCCATCTTGGCCCGCTCGGCCTGACAAATTACTGGGGTTACAATCCTGTCGGCTTCTGCGCGCCTGATCCGCTGCTCGCGCCCGGCGGCTTTGTCGAGGTGCGTGCCTGCGTCAGCGCGCTGCACGATGCGGGCATCGAGGTTATTCTCGACATTGTGCTCAACCACAGCGGCGAGAGCGACGAGCTTGGCCCCACCGTGTCGCTGCGCGGCCTCGACAATGCCAGCTATTACCGGCTGCGGTCTGACTGCGCCCGCTACTATGTCAATGACGCGGGCTGCGGCAACATTCTCGCCTTTGACCGCGCGCCGGTGCTGGCGCTGGCGCTGGACGCGCTGCGGGTCTGGGCAGTTGAGGGCGGCATTGATGGCTTCCGCTTTGATCTTGCCGCCACGCTGGCGCGGGGCACCGACGGCTTCAAGCCCAACGCGCCGCTGTTTGCCGCCATCGCGGCCGACCCGGTCCTGCGCGGATTAAAAATGATCGCCGAGCCCTGGGACATCGGGCCGGGCGGCTACCAGCTCGGCAATTTCCCGCCTGAATGGCCTGAGTGGAACGACCGCTTCCGCGATGACACGCGCCGGTTCTGGCGCGGCGATGCGGGCATGGCCGGCAAAATGGCGACACGGCTTGCGGGTTCCGCCGATATTTTCCGCCATGGCAAGGCAAGGCCCTCGCATGGCATCAACTTCATCACCGCGCATGACGGATTCAGCCTTGCTGATCTTGTGTCCTACGAACGCAAGCACAATAAGGCGAATGGCGAAGACAACCGCGACGGCACCGGGGACAATATCAGCTGGAACCATGGCGTTGAAGGCCCAAGTGATGACGCCAGCGTCATGGCCGCCCGCCAGCAGGATGCGCGCAACCTCATTGCAACTTTGCTGCTGTCACGCGGCATGCCGATGCTGTCGATGGGCGACGAGCTTGGACGCTCGCAGGGCGGCAACAACAACGCCTATGCGCAGGACAATGCGCTGTCCTGGCTTGACTGGAGTGGTGGCGACACGGAGCTGGCGGCTTTTGTCGCGGCACTGGCCCGACTGCGGGCGGCGCATCCGGCGCTGGCCGCCGATCTTTTCCTCACTGGCGGGCAAGTGCCAGGGGCCAGCGCGCCGGATATCGTCTGGCTGACCCCTGCCGGCGGCACTATGACCGTGAGCGATTGGGAGAATACGGAAAACCGCTGTCTTGTCGCGGCGCTTGCCGCGCCGGCCGACACCGGCGGTCAAGACCGCGTTGTTGTGGCGCTAAATGCCGGACAGGGCGCTGTCGATATTGTATTGCCAGTCGCTGACACTGGAAAGAGCTGGCGCAGAATGATCGACACCACGGTTTTGCAGCCCGCACAACCCGGCCGCGCCGCCTGTGTCGCTGCGCGCAGTGTGGCCTTGTTTGCGAGCCGGTAGCGGCCGTGCGCCAGTGTCGCCCGGCACAGGCGAAAACTTGCATTTATGGCATGGATTGTGCAGTGCAACGTCGCCTCCGGTCCCTGCAATTCCACGCCGGCCGAAACCTGCACGAGAACGCACGCCATGCCGGACACGCCGATGCACCAGGACACTGCCTCTAAAGACAGTGCTGCCTCCGACGAAAAAGACCAGCCGTTGCGCGAGGACATCCGCCTGCTCGGCCGCCTGCTTGGCGACACTGTGCGCGAGCAGGAGGGCGCGGCAGTTTTCAGCACGGTCGAGCGTATCCGCCAGACCTCCATCCGCTTCCACCGTGATGAGGATGCCGCAGCGCGGGCCGAGCTTGTGGCAATTCTGGATGGGCTTTCCAACGCCCGGCGCACCCAGATCGTGCGGGCCTTCAGCTATTTTTCCCACCTTGCCAAT
>JANLPP010000404.1:0-2179 GCA_031367295.1 Hyphomicrobiales bacterium
GCGTCCGCGCCCGGCCACGCGGCAAGGAGAGCGCCTTGGGCTTCATGGGATTGTCGAAATTGTTGACGTAGACCCATTCCATCGGCGCGGCGCGGGTCGCAGCCTTCTTTTCGAGAAACGCCCGCACCGCTGTCGTCTTGCCGGCGGAGGGCGGCCCGAGCACGAAGATATTGAAGTCGTATTGCCGGATATTGACGCCGAGCTCGATGGCTTTCAGCGCGCGATCCTGGCCGATCAGCCCGGAAATCGGCTCGAGGTCCGCCGTCGTGCGAAACCCGAGGCGGGCGGGATCGGCCATCAACCGCAAACGGTCAGGCGACAAGGCTGGATGCGCGGGCGCGGGGACGAGTGCCCCGCCTAGCGCTACGGATGACGCGGATGGCATCGCGCCGCCGTCGCCGCCAGGCCCCGTCTTATCGCGCTTGAAGATCATGCTGTGCCTCCAATAGACCCTGGCCGTTCACGTCTGACTTGGCCGTGGCTGTCATGAGACACAATGCTGTCGGGGCAAGTTCCGTTCAAGCCCCGTGGCTCTCGGGTAGTGTCTCAGTTTGAATTTTCGTAACTGCCCAGGTTCCTGCCGCAACCGGCCTCAGGCGAGGCGGAGCGCGGCGCGCAAGCGGGCCGGGTCGGCGGTCAGGGTGTGGAGCAAATTCCAACCCTGCTTTCTTGCCGTGGACAGGACGGATCGGATGACGGCGAAGTCTGCCGCGCCGTCCTCGGAGCGAAACCCGCCGGAGATTTTCTGGCGCAGTTTCATCATCCGAGCATCCTGCTCGGCCAGATTGTTGGTAAATGGCACGGTGGGATCTGACAAGAAGCGCAGCACATCGGATTTGCGGGTGGAGAGCCGCAGCAGCAGATTGTGTCCGACGCGTCGCGGTTGGCGGCCACGGCGGCGGGCTTTCACGGCCGCCGGGATCAGCGTCGGCTGGGCCTCATGGAACGCCAAGCCGGCCGCGAGAATGGCGTCGTAACGGCGCTCGAACAGCCCGATCAGGCATGGTGACATCGCCACGCCCCGATCGCGCGCGCGATTGGCCGCGTGACAGGCACGGCGCAGCAGCTGCTGCATTTTGCGCGCCCAATCTTCCTTCTCGATCTCGATCAGGGCCTTCAATTCCCGCAAATGATGCGCATTGCACAACGCGTGCAAAACACCCTGCAAGGTGTAATACGGTTTCCAATGATCGTGCACGATGATGCCCGTCAGACTGTCCGGCAGGCTGCCCCGCTTTTGGGAAATGCGGTAGAACGTCAGCCAGATGGTCGAGGCGATATGCAGCCATTGCGTCTTGCCGCCGATCCGAAATCCGGTCTCGTCGAGATGCTTGACCGGCGCCGCCGCAACGCAATCGCGCACGGTGGTGGCGAAATCCTGGAAGCGCGCGGCGCAGCTCCGGCTCATGCCGGCGATGGTTGCCGTCACCAGGGCCACGCCGAACAGATCGGCCATCAGCGCCGCCAGACGCTTCTCGGGCAGCAGCTGATAATGCAGCAGATAGAGCACGAAGGCCGTGATCCGTGCGCCGTACTGCACCGGTGCGTTGACGCCTGCGGGGAACGCCGCGCGGGTTTGCGTGCCGCAGGCCGGACACCGGCAGTGATGGGCGCGGTGCTCGGTCACAACCAGCGGCTGGGGCTCGGGCAGATCGAACACCTGGCGAGAGCTGTGGCCGTTGGCATCAGCCGCACTCAGGGCGGCGCTGCAGCCATCGCAGGCGCTCGGAAAATGATCGACCGTGACATCGGGCGACACGGAGCGGCTCAGCGTCTTGCCGGGATGCCCCGGCTGCCCGCCGGGCTTTTTACCCGACCGCTCGCGCAGGCTGCTGACGCGGGCGGGCTTCTTCTTCAGCCCGTCGCTCGATGGCGGCTTGCCGCTGTTGGCGCTGTTCAGACCGTGTTGGCGTTCCAGCTCGGCGATCCGTTGCCGCAGTTCCACGATCACGGCCTGCAGCGCGGCAATGATCGCGTCCGGTGAAACCGGTGCAGAAGTCTCGTGCGAATCAGGAGCCGGCTCGGACATGGAGAGCTTGACTCATGTCCAGACTCACAGGTCAAGCTTCGTGCAGGGTACGGCGACCTGGGCAGTTACAACTTTTCACCCAACCGAGAAAGCGAGCGTCCTCGTTTCGGGCGGCGTCTTTGCTTTTTGCCCATTCGGCGTACAGGTTTT
>JANLPP010000428.1:0-1638 GCA_031367295.1 Hyphomicrobiales bacterium
CCTCAATACACCCGCGCCTTCGGCTTGATATACGCCACGTCATTCGACATCGTATAGGTATGCACCGGGCGGTAATCGATCCGCACGGCCTGCTTTTCCGGGTCAATCCAGGCCAGCGTGTGCTTCATCCATTCCTGGTCATCGCGTGCGGCAAAATCCTCGCGGGCGTGGGCACCGCGCGACTCTTTGCGGTTGAGGGCGCTGTCCATGGTCACCACCGCCTGCGCGATCAGGTTGTCAAATTCCAGCGTCTCGATCAGGTCGGAATTCCAGACCAGCGAGCGGTCGGTCACGCGAATGTCGGCGCTGTCGCGCCACACGTCGTGAATCAGCTTCGAGCCTTCCTCCAGCACTGCGCCGGTGCGGAACACGGCGCAGTTGCTCTGCATGATTTTCTGCATCTTGAGCCGCAGCTCGGCTGTCGGCGTGCCACCATTGGCGTTGCGCAAACCATCGAGGCGTGACAGGGCGAGATCGGCGGAGGATTCCGGCAGCTCTGCCTGCTTCTCGCCCGGCTTGACCAGCTGCGCCGCGCGCAGGCCCGCCGCTCGCCCGAACACCACAAGGTCGATCAGCGAGTTGGAGCCGAGGCGGTTGGCGCCATGCACGGAAACGCAGGCCGCCTCGCCCAGCGCCATCAGGCCGGGCACGATGGTGTCGGCATTGCCGCCAACCTTCGTCAACACCTCGCCATGAAAATTGGTCGGGATGCCACCCATGTTGTAATGCACCGTCGGGATCACCGGGATCGGCTGGCGGGTCACGTCAACGCCAGCGAAAATGCGGGCGCTTTCGGAAATGCCGGGCAGCCGCTCATGCAGGATTTTCGGGTCGAGATGGTCGAGGTGCAGGTAGATATGGTCCTTCAGCTTGCCGACGCCGCGGCCCTCGCGAATTTCCATCGTCATCGAGCGCGACACCACATCGCGAGATGCCAGGTCCTTGGCCGAGGGCGCGTAGCGCTCCATGAAGCGCTCGCCTTCGGAGTTGGTCAGATATCCGCCCTCGCCGCGCGAGCCTTCGGTGATCAGGCAGCCCGCACCATAGATGCCGGTGGGATGGAACTGCACGAATTCCATGTCCTGCAACGGCAGGCCGGCGCGCAAGGCCATGGCGCTGCCGTCGCCCGTGCAGGTGTGGGCGGAGGTGGCGGAGAAGTAGGCGCGGCCATAGCCGCCGGTGGCGAGCATGGTGAGCGCGCCGCGGAAGCGGTGGATGGAGCCGTCATCAAGTTTGAGGCAGACGACACCGCAGCAGCGCCCCGCCTCGTCCATGATGAGGTCGATGGCGAAATATTCGATGAAGAATTCCGTTTTCGCCCGCAGCGCCTGGCCGTAGAGCGTGTGCAAGATGGCGTGACCCGTGCGGTCAGCGGCGGCGCAGGTGCGCTGGGCGATGCCCTTGCCGTAGTCAGTGGTCATGCCGCCGAACGGGCGCTGGTAAATCTTGCCTTGCTCCGTGCGCGAAAACGGCACGCCCCAGTGCTCCAGCTCATACACGGCGGCGGGGGCGTTGCGGCACAGATACTCGATGCAATCCTGGTCGCCGAGCCAGTCGGAACCCTTGACCGTGTCATACATGTGCCAGCGCCAGTCGTCCGGCCCCATGTTGCCGAGCGAGGCCGAGATGCCGCCCTGC
>JANLPP010000434.1:0-1785 GCA_031367295.1 Hyphomicrobiales bacterium
CGAGCAGCGCACGCGAACTGTTCGGCACGCAGGAAACGCCCCGCAGAAACTCGGCAATGCGAAAGTCTTTGTATCGTCTTCATCTCTTCCTCGCAGCAGCCGTGACCGTCTTGCCCACATCGCGCTTTGGCGCGATGCTGCTGAACGCCGCCGCCAGCGCCTCCACAAATACGTCATCATTGATATGCGCGGCTACACGCTCAACCCTGCGCTGCGTGCTCTGCCGTGTGTTTTTCTCCAGCGCCTCGAACAGCGCATTGTCCGCTTCCGGATCATGAAACGCCTGGCCCGGCGTGTCGAGCGCCGAGACGCCGTTCTCCGGCAACAGGAAGCGCACCGGCCCTTCCATCTGGTTGAGCCGACCCGCGATCCATTCGCCCATAACTCGGTTCTCGTCGCGCGTCGTGCGCATCAGTGTCACCTGCGGATTATGCACGACGAATTTGCGGTTTCTGAACTGTTCCGGCACCGCCGCGCGCGGGCCAAAATTCACCATGTCCAGCGCGCCAACCGAGCCGACATAGGGCAGGCGCGTGCGGATCGCGGCGCCAAAACGGTCAGCGTCCGCCGCGAACACGCCGCCAAAACACATGTCGGCGATTTCGGTTGTCGTCACGTCGATCATGGCGGTCAACAGGCCGGAGTCGGCCAGGTTTTCCATGGCGCGCCCGCCCGTGCCGGTGGCGTGAAACACGAGGCAGTCGTAATCGCCCTCAAGCCGCTTCGCCAGCGCCTGCACGCAGGGCGTCGTCACGCCGAACATGGTGATGCCGATGGCGGGGCGGGCGGCCCTCGCCCGCGCCGCGCTCGCCTCGCGCGTTGGCAATTGCGCGATCATGCCGGCCAGCGCATGCGCGCCATTGCCGAGCACGCGCTCGGTGATGGAATTGAGGCCCTGCACGTCGGCAACCGAATGCAGCATCATGATGTCGGACGCGCCGACATAGCGGCCCACATCACCGGACGCGATGGTCGAGATCATGATTTTGGGCACGCCGACGGCCAGCTTGCGCATGCCTGGCGTAACCAGCGAAGTGCCGCCCGAGCCGCCTGCGGAAATAATGCCGCCGATGTCGCGCTCGCGCTCAATCCAGCGGGCGAAAGCCTCCGCCATCGCGCCGACCGACGTGCCGCGGTCGCCGGAAAACACGGCGGACTGGCCGTGCGGATGGGCGCTTGCCACCTGCGCGGGCAGCACATCGGCGGTGGAAGGCTTGCCCGAGGTCGAAACATCGACCGTGCGCGTCTTGATGCCCAGTGCTCGCAGGCGGTCGCGCAGAAAATTCAGCTCGCGGCCCTTGGTGTCGAAGGTGCCGACGATGAGCGCAGTGCGGCCAATGCGTTCGGCAAGCGGAATCGCGAACATGGTTTCGAGCCTGGACCTTTTGGCCGCTGCGTTTTTGTCCATCTCATTCTCCGGCGTCAATCAAGGCGCGTGCAATCGGCGCTGCGCGGGCGCTTCCGTGCCATCGCCGCCGCGCTGGATCTACAACACCCGGTCCGTGGCCTGTCGCACACCCGCGTCCGGCATGGCTTCTGCGTTGGCAATCTGCGCATGGCGGCTGACACCCGGATGTCCTCGACTTGCGGGTCGTTCTCTATTTCCTCCGGCGTGCCTTCCTTGAAAATGCGATTATTGTGCATCATCGTCACCTGGCTTGAGACGTGCAGCGCCACATCGAGATCATGCTTGATGATGATGAAGCTGATACAGGCTGGCAGCAAGTGAAAAATCTCGACGAGGTCGCGGCGCTCGGCAGGTGAAGGACCTGCCGCAGGCTCGTC
>JANLPP010000514.1:0-2304 GCA_031367295.1 Hyphomicrobiales bacterium
CCGCTGCGGTCGTGCGCCGGCCGCCAGCGGACGGACGGCCCGCGACAGCACCGTAAGTCCGGGTCGGCGCAGGACGACTCGCTGTGAAAGCGCGTGTGCAAGTGCCGCAGGCGCGGGGGAGGCAGAAAGGCTAATAGCCCGCTGCGGTGGTTCGCCGGCCGCCAGCGGACGGACGGCCCGCGACGACACCGGAAATCCGGGAAGGCGCAGGACGACTCGCTGTGAGAGAGCGAGTGCGAGTGCCGCAGGCGCGGGGAAGGCAGGAAGGCTGATAGCCCGCTGCGGTGGCGCGCCGGCCGCCAGCGGACGGACGGCCCGCGACCAACGATGAGGTGAGAGTCGCTGACGAATGGCTCGCCGCGCAAAACGAACGGGCCGATTGCTGCGCTTGCATGACCACTGAATTCGGGCCAAAGGAGGGCCTAACGTTCAAGGTAAGCGGCAGGCGACGGGCGCAGCCCGTTGCCTGTCCGCTTGACCGCAGGGTTAGACGCGGCCATGATATGCAGTGCCCAAGCCACCTCGGCCGCCAGGAGCAAGCCTGAAACTGAATTTGCTCTGTTCATTGCAAAGCGAGGCTACGCGAAGCCACTCTCGACAGCAACCTTCGCAAAGCACCGCGATCGGTGAGTGCGGAGGCAAGGCACCTCGCTCTTGCTCTTGGTTGAAGTACGCCGGTCTTTGCCTCCGTTCGCGTGGCACCGCGATCTTTGCTCTCGGTTGAAGGACGATACCCGTCCGCTGGCCGGCGCAGCGCGGACAGCCCGCTGCAACCTGCGTAAGCCGATAAGCAAGACCACGCTCGCAAGCCTCGTAGTCGATGACCTCTCAAAGTCCATAGTTCTCGACGCTTCGATCCTTTGCATTGTGCACATCGCGAAGCGCATCTGCGGAGCAGCGTCTAACGTGCCGCATGAGCGGCTTGTGTAGGTACCCCGGAACAAGTCCGCTCGATGGGCGGGTTAGAGCGCATTTTGGAGAAGCAAGATGATTTTGACACCGAGAGACTGGCAGGCTTTTGCGCAATACCAGGCTATTGGCTTGCTTGGCACGCATGAAGGGGCCGAAAAGCTCGTGGAGGCCAAGCGCTACGGTGCGCTAGCGGATGTGCTTGAGCAGCAGCACCGCGACATTGAGCGACTGAGTGCGTGCGTAAAAATTCGCATTCCGACCGATGTGATGGAGCAGGAGATTACCAACCATGTGCGCCGTGCCGTCGCCGCAGAGCGTGAGCGGTGCGCGAAGCAACGAGAGACCCTCAAGGCGCTCTTGCAATTAGACATGGAAGGAGTGCTGTTCGCAGCCACAGGGCATGACGACATTCTGCATGCCATATTGACTGCCGGCCACGAGGCAATGCGCCCTAACGTTTGACATGAGGCGCACCCGTAGGGTGTCGCCTCGATGGAAGGGTTAGGTTTCACTGGTGCCGAAGCGCGAAGGAATGATGATGGCAGAGAAAGTAGTGATCGGGAACGCAGAGCTGTGGCACGGGGACTGCCGCGAGGTGCTGCCGTTGCTGCCCGCATTCGATGCCGTCGTGACTGATCCACCTTACGGGATTGGATGGGACGCTGGATACACGCGATTCAAGCCTGGCGGTGTTGAACGGGCGAAGCGATTGGGGCAAAACGACTACATGCCAATCGTCGGCGACGACATTGCGTTTGACCCGACGATGTGGCTTGGCACTTCGGCCGTTGTGATGTTCGGCGCGAACCACTTTTCAGACGCGCTGCCGCGCGGGATGTGGTTGGTATGGGACAAGCGGAGACCAGATGGAAGCGCCTTTATTTCAGAGGCCGAATTGGCATGGTGCAGCGTTCCCGGTGCGGTGCGGGTGTTCAAGCATTGCTGGCAGGGATTCGCGCGAGCGACAGAAAACTCGCAGCACTACCACCCGACACAGAAGCCGGTGGCCCTCATGGCTTGGTGTATGGATGTGGCGAAGGTGGGACAAGCGGCCATTGTGCTCGACCCATACGCCGGCAGCGGGAGTACCGGGGTTGCGGCCATTGAAACCGGCCGCAGATTCATTGGTATTGAGCGAGAGCGTCAGTACTTTGACATCGCGTGCGAGCGCATCGAAAACGCGCAGCGGCAGGCGCCACTACTGCCGCCCGAACCTGCGCGCGAACCTGTGCAAGAGGGGCTGTTGTGAAACCTAACGTTTGAGTTAAGCGGCGGCGAAGCCGTCCGCTTGAACGAAGGGTTGGGCGTCACCGACGGTGGGAAAGCGAGATACGGATTGAACGCCAGCAACCCCGCTGCCGCGCGGCGCCGTGTCTTGAGGGCCGCGCCGAC
>JANLPP010000004.1:0-1838 GCA_031367295.1 Hyphomicrobiales bacterium
CAATGACCACACCAGCATGTTCTCGGGCGGCACCACGACCAAGAACGAGCGCGCCGCCGAGTCGCTGGCCGTCATCGAGGAGCAGATCGCTGACCTTGCCGGCAAGGGACCGACAGATGAGGAGCTGGACAAGGCGAAGAAGTACCTGATCGGCTCCTATGACCTGCGTTTTGACTCGTCCAGCAAGATCGCAAACCAGCTGGTGAGCCTGCAAAGCGAGGGTTTTAGCGTGGACTATCTCGACCAGCGCAACCCGCTGATCGCCGCCGTCGGCATGAGCGACGCGCGGCGGGTGGCCAAGCGCCTGCTCGGCGGCGGCAATATGCTGGTGACAGTGGCGGGGCGGCCCGAGGGGATGTGAGGGGGGCGGGCGGTGCTGACCCAAAAGTGTTGATTGGCCCAAATTCGCTTCACAATTCAGCTGCCGGTCTCAATAGTTGCAAAAAGGCTTCTGGTGTCAGAATCGCGATACTCTCGTAGCTGCCCAGGGACAGCAAATCCTTGTCGCGCGATACGAGGTAATCAGCGCGGGCAGCCAAAGCGCAGCCGATAATCATGTCGTCGTTTGGGTCGCGGACAACTTGAACTAGCGGCACATCATCGACGATGTGCGCAAGACGGCCAAGATTTTGGCAATAAGCAATGACCTGATCATCAGCATAAAGATACCGCAGCCGCATTCGGCCCTGACGCAACAAAACGCCAGCGATTTCCTCCAGAATATCGTTGGAAAGATAGAGGTCGTACGCTCCCGCATCAACCAGCCGCAAGACCTCATAAGCCGCCCCGCCCTGCACCGGGCGCAAAAAGGCGCTCACCAGTACTGTCGTATCAAGAACAGCCTTATGCATTTTTCTGTTCAAGACGGTAGGCAGTCACAGCCTCGGCAATAGTTTCTTCTTCAGTCCGGTTATCCGCACTGGCTGCGATGCCAAGGTCTGTCACTCCGGCCAGCGTGGCCTCAATGGTCTGCCAGGCGCGTTTGCGCTCGACGACCGACACCGGCTTCAGCAACACACCATCGGCGACGATGTGCGCTTCAAGATAGTCACCTTCCTGCACATTGAGCGCCTGGCGCACATCGGCAGGCAGTGTAAGCTGTGCCGCGCGGCGCACTCGCATGAGAGTCATCTGGTTGCCACCTGTCGTTGCCATCACTGTCACGAAATTAAGATTTTCTTAGTTTCGTATAAATTGATGCCGGTGTCGATGGAAATTTGCTCACCGAATCTAGCCTCTCCGTTGCAGCACCGCTCGTCGGCGAGCAGCAAGCCACCATATTGCGTGCTAACATTCCGGCGGCGCGCGGATTGGCTGCGCCCCACAAGTCAGGAATCCGCATGACGCTCGCCAGCATGACCGGTTTTGCCCGCAGCAGCGGCGTCGACGCGCCTTACCGCTGGGCGTGGGAGGTCAAGACGGTCAATGCCAAGGGGCTGGACCTGCGTCTGCGATTGCCCTCCGGCTTTGACGCGATTGAAGCGTCGGCGCGGGCTAAACTTGGCGCGGCTTTGGCGCGCGGCACCTGCTATGCAACGCTGGCCATCCAGCGGGATGCCGCGCCCGCCGCCGTGCGCATCAACCGCGCCGTGCTGGCCGCGCTGGTTGCGGCACTGCAGGATCTGCCATTCGACCCGCACAAGATCCGGCCCGCCTCGCTTGACGGCCTGCTCGCGGTGCGCGGCGTGGTGGAGGTGGTTGAGGCGGGCGAGGACGAGGCTGCGCTGGCTGCGGCGCAGGCGGCCGCGCTGGGCGGGCTGGACACGGCGATTGCCGCGCTGGTCGCGATGCGGCGCGGTGAGGGCGCGGCTCTGCTAGCGGTGCTGGGCGAGCGGCTG
>JANLPP010000005.1:0-4469 GCA_031367295.1 Hyphomicrobiales bacterium
CAATGACCACACCAGCATGTTCTCGGGCGGCACCACGACCAAGAACGAGCGCGCCGCCGAGTCGCTGGCCGTCATCGAGGAGCAGATCGCTGACCTTGCCGGCAAGGGACCGACAGATGAGGAGCTGGACAAGGCGAAGAAATACCTGATCGGCTCCTATGACCTGCGTTTTGACTCATCCAGCAAGATCGCAAACCAGCTGGTGAGCCTGCAAAGCGAGGGTTTTAGCGTGGACTATCTCGACCAGCGCAACCCGCTTATCGCCGCCGTCGGCATGAGCGACGCGCGGCGGGTGGCCAAGCGCCTGCTCGGCGGCGGCAAAATGCTGGTGACAGTGGCGGGGCGGCCCGAGGGGATGTGAGGGGGGCGTCAGTGAAGCGTCGCATGGGATCCAATTGCTTCGCGAACAACGCGGCGCACTGCCTGATCCTCGTCGTTACGAAACACAGGAACGGCCGCGAGCCAATTTGAGGCTCGTTGCCTAAGTTTGGCAGGTATAGAGTTGTCAGATTCAAGCAGGGCAACAACCGCCAAATGCTCCTGTGGTTTCAACAACGCAGTCATTTGCAAAAATATAGCATCATTCACGCGTTGCTGCGATTGAGCAAGGAACACTGCAACGGGGTCTCTTCCTTTGGCGCGTATGACCAAATCTGGCTTTGCATCTGAAAGCGCATCACTCACGGCTTCATTTTCTGAAATCTCCGCGCGCTCGCCTACAGCATCGCGGATACGTTTCTTCGCATCGTCTTTGAAGGCGCTTTCAACATGATCTTGACTGAGCAAGAGAAAATCCGAAAGTCGCAGTAACAGCGTTGCAAAGCCAATAGCGGAACGTGGGAGATCGCGCTCCAGCAATTCGGGCGTACGGATCACGGCTTCGTCGCTGTCATAATGCGCGCCATACTCAGCAAGAATCTGGGTAAAAGCTTTTTCTCTGGTCTGAGTTTCAAAGTCCACGCCTGCCGCCTGAAGATAGGGGACTGTGGTCCCATCATCTTCTAAATGAGCGAGGCCTGGTTCAGCGCGATTCCGGACAACGTAAAATCCAACCGCGTCGCCATCTGAGCGTCTAAGAGAGGTGCTGACAGCCAGTCCGATAGGAACTTCCTTTATGCGGATTGCGTCGCAAAAGGCCTTGCAGATTTCCTCTTTCATAGCAGCGTGCCTTCAACTTCGATCTGGTAGAACGCAAAAGCTCGGCGCTGGGCCGCCTGCTCACTCTCAATCTTGAATTCCAGTTCCGCATGAAAGTGTCGCGCTGCCGGAATCCGCCGAACCCACGGCCCCCTCCGGTAGCCAACCGGCAAAGTCGCTATGTCCTCACAGGCTGCATGACAATGCCACCCCGGTTCCGTAGCATGATACTCCAAAGAACATATAATTCTCAACGAACCATTTTCCAAAGTTCCCATAACCGCTTCAAATTTTTGTTTTTGAAGGTGCAAAACCACCAAAAGGCGATACTCTCGCCCAATTGCCGAAAATTCGATCACGCACCATCGAAATGAACTTCCGAGTCCATAGGCTTGCTTTGCCATTGGAAATGCGGTTCGTGGCACTTTGCCAGACTGCCATTTGCCAATGGAGATATTGGATTTCGGCGCACGCACTATTTGTCGAAGCCGTATTGCCACCGAGATGCCTCCAACCCAGCTGTCGAATACAACAGGTAAATGCTTCGCCCATACGATAGTTTGGTGGGTGTCCAGTCAAGAGGCATAGCTGCGGCCCGCTGCGCCTTAATCGTCGAATTCGGAATGCGGCACTGATTGTATTGCCTATGTTGGCAAAAGGAGACAACCCGCATGACGCTCGCCAGCATGACCGGTTTTGCCCGCAGCAGCGGCGTCGACGCGCCTTACCGCTGGGCGTGGGAGGTCAAGACGGTCAATGCCAAGGGGCTGGACCTGCGCCTGCGATTGCCCTCCGGCTTTGACGCGATTGAAGCGTCCGCGCGGGCTAAACTTGGCGCGGCTTTGGCGCGCGGCACCTGCTATGCAACGCTGGCCATCCAGCGGGATGCCGCCCCCGCCGCCGTGCGCATCAACCGCGCGGTGCTGGCCGCGCTGGTTGCGGCACTGCAGGATGTGCCGTTCGACCCGCACAAGATCCGGCCGGCCTCGCTTGACGGCCTGCTCGCCGTGCGCGGTGTGGTGGAGGTTTTTGAGGCGGGCGAGGACGAGGCTGCGCTGGCCGCCGCGCAGGCGGCCGCGCTGGGCGGGCTGGACACGGCGATTGCCGCGCTGGTCGCGATGCGGCGCGGTGAGGGCGCGGCTTTGCAGGCGGTGCTGAGCGAGCGGCTGGCGCAGATTGCCCGGCTGACAGCGGCTGCCGACCACGCGCCGGCGCGGGGCGCCGACGCCATCCGCGCCCGGCTGCATCACACCATCGCCCTGCTGACCGGCGGCGCCAGCCCGCTGGACCCGCAGCGCCTGCACCAGGAAGCCGTGCTGCTGGCGGCCAAGGCCGATATCCGCGAGGAGATCGACCGCCTCCACGCCCACACCAAAGCGACGCGCGCGCTGCTGGCGGAAGGCGGCGCGGTTGGCCGCCGCCTTGATTTTCTGGCGCAGGAGTTTTCGCGCGAGGCCAACACGCTGTGCGCCAAGTCAAATGACGCGGGCCTCACCGCTATTGGCCTTGACCTGAAGACGCAGGTCGAGCAATTGCGCGAGCAGGTCCAGAATGTCGAGTGATTCACACGCATGACTGCCATTGCCCGCCGCGGCCTGATGCTGATCCTGTCCTCGCCCTCCGGCGCAGGCAAGACGACGCTGACCCGCATGCTGGTGCAGGACAGGGCGCTGGACTTGTCGCTTTCCGTGTCGGTGACCACGCGCACGCGACGCTCCAGTGAGATGGACGGGGTGCACTACCGGTTTGTCAGCCGCCCGCAGTTTGATGCCATGCGTGCGGCGGACGATCTGCTGGAATCGGCTGAGGTACATGGCAATGCCTATGGCACACCGCGCGGACCGGTTGAGGCGGTGCTGCGCCAAGGCCGCGACATGTTGTTTGACATTGACTATCAGGGCACCGCGCAGGTGCGCGCCAAGGCCCCCGCCGATGTGGTGACGATTTTTGTCCTGCCGCCCTCAATGAAGGAATTGCGCGCCCGCCTGCTGCGCCGGGCGGAGGATGCGCGCGAGGTGATCGACAAGCGGCTGGAGGCGGCAAGACACGAGATACAGCGCTGGACCGCCTATGATTTTGTGCTGGTCAATGATGATCTTGAGGCGAGCTACGCGCAGGTGGTGGTCATACTGAAAGCCGAGCGCCTGCGGCGCGAGCGCGTGAGCGCGGGAGTGGGTGAGTTTGTCAAGGCGCTGCTGGCGGGGTGAGCGACGATTAAGCACCCGCCGTCATTGCGCGCAAAGCTGAGCAACCCAGAGTCGCGCATGTGGCCTTTGGGTTGCTTCGCTGCGCTCGCAATGGCGGCTGGATTTGCCGCAGTGTCAAAGTTCAGGGACGCTGGTATCAGTTCATGTCCGGCGCGTAGGCCGACATTGCGGCGATGCCAAGTTCGGCATGGCCAGCCTCACGCCGCGCCGGGGCCTCGATAAATTCGAAAGCATCCGTGTCGGCAAACAGCGCCGCCAGCACGGCAACATTCATTTTGTGCCCGCCGCAATAGGAATGGTAGGCCCCGATGATCGGCGCGCCGGCCAGCGCAAGATCGCCAACCGCGTCCAGCGTCTTGTGGCGGACGAACTCGTCGGAGAAGCGCAGGCCCTCCGGATTGAGAATGCGGTCATTGTCGAGCGCGACGGAATTTTCGAGCGACGAGCCAAGCGCAAAGCCCATTTTCCACAGCTGCTCGACTTCGTGCAGGAAACCGAACGTCCGGGCGCGGGCAATATCGCGGCGGAAGCTGCCCGCATCAAGATCAACGGTTTTTTTCTGCCGGCCGATGACCTTGGCGGAAAAATCAATCTCGACCTCGAGGCGGAACCCATGCGCTGCCGGACGCAATTCAGAATAGGCGCGCCCTTCCTCAACACGGACCGGTTTGCGAATTTTCAGGTATCGGCGCGACGCGGCCAGGGTGGCGATGCCAGCGCGGTCAATCGCCTCCACGAAAGCGGCCGCAGAGCCGTCCATGATCGGCATTTCCGGTCCGTCGATTTCAACTTTAACATTATCAACGCCGAGGCCGGACAGCGCGGCCATCAAATGCTCAATGGTGGAGACAGAGCCTTCAACACCAATACCGATAACAGTGCACAGCCGCGACATCGACACTTTTGACCAATTGGCCTCAATCACCACATTGCGCCCGCCCGGCAGGCCCGTGCGTTCAAAAACAATTCCACAGTTTGCATCGGCTGGATGAAGCGTCAGCGTGACCGGACGGTTGCAATGAACGCCAATGCCCTGCATCTGGATGCGCTGGCGCAGAGTGGTTTGCCTGCCAAATCTCATACATTGTCCGATCTGCCTGCCATTAAGCCACGATACGAAAAACT
>JANLPP010000011.1:0-9840 GCA_031367295.1 Hyphomicrobiales bacterium
ATAGCGTCTTTACCGGCATGCGGGTTCCGCGCAACACCCATGCGCCGCTCACCTTGCCGGGCACGCTTTCCACTGCGGGGCATTGGGACCAGTCTAATGCAGCCATGGTTCATTCGTCTTTCATGTTGGCAAGCTACCGCATTTCTGGCGCGCCGTCACGCTGCGCTGACCGCAGCGTCCAGCCCCAGCCATGCCGCCGCGCCGCGCCCGGCTGCGGCACCGGTTGAGAAACACGCCTGCAGCAGATACCCGCCCGTCGGCGCTTCCCAGTCCAGCATTTCGCCCGCTGCAAACACGCCCGGCAGGCGTTTCAGCATGAAGGCGGCGTCCAGTCCGGCAAACGCGATACCGCCTGCCGTCGATATGGCGCGGGCGATGGGGCGGGCGGCCTGCACCGGCAAGGGCAGATGCTTGATATGGCGGGCGAGCGTCGCCGGGTCCATCGCCTGCGGCGCGCCGCTCTCGCGCAGCAGGGCAATGGCGGCAGGATCGAGGCCCGCGCATTTGCGCAGGTGATTGGAAAAGGACTGGCCACCGCGCGGCCTGCCCAGCCTCGCGGCGAGCGCGGCCCCGGACAGGCCCGGCTTGAGGTCAATTTCCAGCATCGCCGGGCCGCCGGTCAAAGCCTCGCGCAACGCGCTGGCATGCGCGTAAATGACGCTGCCCTCAAGCCCGTCCTGCGTGATCATCGCCTCGCCCGGCAGGCGATGCCCCGCAACTGTGACGGCGATGTTTTTCAGCGGCGCGCCGGCGTGGCGTTCGCGGAAATGCGCGCTCCAGCCGATGTCAAAGCCGCAGTTGGCCGGGCGCAGCGGCGACACGGCGACGCCCTGCCCTTGCAGTATTGCCACCCAGCCGCCATCCGAGCCAAGGCGCGGCCAGCTTGCGCCGCCCAGCGCCAGAATGGTTGCGTCCGCCCTGACCGCAACGCTTGCGCCACCCGGGCCGGAAAACACCAGCGCGCCCGCCGCGTCAAAACCCTGCCACAGGTGGCGCGGCGCAAAGGCGACGCCCGCGCCGCGCAGCCGCGCGAGCCAGGCCCGCAGCAGTGGCGAGGCTTTCATGGCTTTGGGAAACACCCGCCCCCCGCTGCCCTTGAAGGTCGGCTGGCCCAGCGCCTCGCACCAGGCCACCACCGCTTGTGGCGGCAGGGCCGCCACCGCCGCCGCCAGCGCGCCCGAGGCCTTGCCATAGCGCTGCATGAAAGCGCCCATGTCCTCGCCATGCGTCAGGTTGAGGCCGCCGCGCCCGGCCAGCAGGAATTTTCGCGCCACGCTGGGGCTGCGGTCATAGACTGTGACGCAGGCGCCCGCCGCCGCAAGCACCTGCGCCGCCATCAGGCCGGCAGGGCCGCCGCCAATAATGGCGGCGGTTTTGGGCAAGGGCGAGTCAGCGGCTGCATGAACCATGAAAAACACGTTTCCTGAATTGCGCGCGGAGCCTTATACAGGCGGCGGGGCGCGCCACCGCCAGATACGGGACATCAACCGCCATGACCAGACTGATCTTTGAGCCGCTCGCGCTGCCCACCCTGCCGATCCATGGCAGCGACGCGCGCGCGCCGGTGGCGCGCATTTTTTGTGTCGGCCGCAATTACGAGGAACATGCGAGGGAAATGGGCCACACGGTTGACCGCGAAAAGCCGTTCTATTTCACCAAGAGTCCCAGCGCGCTGACCCAGTCGGGCACCATCATCCCCTACCCGCCCGGCACCATTAATTTCCACTATGAGATGGAGCTGGTGGTGGTCATCGGCGCGCCCGCATTCCGCGTCAGCGCGACCAATGCGCGGGCCGCCATCTATGGCTATGCCTGCGGCCTCGACATGACCCGCCGCGATTTGCAACTGGCCGAGCGGGCAAAGCAGCGGCCCTGGGACCTTGGCAAGGACGTGGAGCACAGCGCCGTGGTTGGCACGGTCATGCCCGCCGCGCAGATTGGCCACCCCGGTGCCGGTCGCATCGAGCTGCGCCAGAATGGCTTGCAGCGGCAGGACGCCGACCTGTCGGAGCTGGTGTGGAACGTGCCCGGCATCATCGCGCATCTGTCGCACTATTATCACCTCGTGCCGGGCGACCTGATATTTACCGGCACGCCTGCGGGGGTCGGGCCGGTGACATCGGGCGACCGGCTGGCGGGGTCAATTGAAGGCGTCGGCGAGATTGCGCTGGAGATCGGCGCGGCGGAATAAGCTGCGATTGCGAGACCCCACACGTCAAATTTCACGCCGCTTGCATCACTGCCCGCCCTTGTATTCCGGGATCGCCGGCTTGCCGCCAAAAATCAGCTGGCTGGGATTACGCTCCAGCGAGCGCACGGCGCGGTTGAGATCATTGAGGGTGCGGCGGCCATCGGCGGCCAGCGCCTCGTATTCGCGAAAGCCGGTTCCGGTGAAGCGGTTGATGCCAGACGTAATTTCCCTGGTGCGGCCATCAAGATTGTCGGCCAGCTTGCGGATGGCCTTTGCCGCCTCGGCAATGTCGTTGAACATGCCTTTTGAATTGTTGTTGCCGCCAAGAAAACCATCAAGACCTTTCAGCACGCCGTCAATCCTGTCAGCGGAGGCGTTGAGTTTTGTCGCCAGCGTGGTGGCGTCGCGCAGCATCACGTCAATATTTTCGCGGTTGGCGTCGAGCGTGCCGGTAAAGCGCACAACATTGTCGACGACGCCGGAAATCTTTGCCGGATCGAGGCCTTTTATCACGTCGCTCGCGCCGGTCAGCACGCCATCCAGCTTGCCGCTGGAGACACCGAGATTCCTGGCGGCGATGGCGGCGTCAGCCAGAAGATTATTGATGTTGGCCTGATTCTTTTCGAGCACATCAGTAAAAGCACTGGCGTTGTCGATCATGCTGCGCACCCTGTCCGGGTCAACCGAGCGGGCAACCTGCGCGGCGCTCGCCGCCGTCCGGCTGAAATCGTCCACAGCGCTGCGGATTTTCGCCGCGTCCAGCGCCTTCAGTGTGTCGGCTGCGCTGTCCAGCACGCCGTCGAGCTTGCCGCTTGCCCCGCCAAGGTTCTTGGCCGCCAGCGCCGCGTCAGCCAGAAGATTATTGATGTTGGCCTGATTTTTTTCGAGCACATCAGCAAAGGCGCTGGCGCTGTCAATCATGTTGCGGACCTTGTCCGGGTCAATCTCGCGGGCCACTTGCGCCGCGCTCGCCGCCGTCCTGCTGAAATCGTCCACCGCGCTGCGGATTTTCGCGGCGTCGAGCGCTTTCAGCGTTTCGCCCGCGCTGGCAAGTACGGCGTCAAGCTTGCCGCTCGACGCGTTAAGCTGCCTTGCCGCGCCTGCGGCGTCTGCCAGCAGGTCATTGATGTTGGCTTCGTTCCTCGCCAGCGTGGTGGAAAAGGCGCTGGCGCTGTCAATCATTGTGCGGACCTTGTCTGGATCAACCGCGCCCACAACCTTCGCGCCGCTGGCTGCCAGCTTGCCGATGTCGTCCAGCGCCGCGCTGAGCCGCGCGCCATCCAGCGCCTTCAGCGTCTCGCCCGCGCCGGCCAGCACGCCGTCCAGCCTGCCGCTCGCCGCGTTGAGCTGCTTTGCCGCGCCAGCCGCATCCGCCATCAGCGCATCAATGCTGGAGGCGTTTTTGGCCAGCGCCGCCGCAAAAACGTCGGCATTGGCGACAAGCGTGCTGACCCGGGCCGGGTCCACCGCGTCCAGCACCTTCGCGCCGCTCGTGGCAACGCGCGCCACGCCGTCAATCGCCGCAGTGAGCCTCGCCGGATCAATGCCCTTCATCACCTCATTGGCGCTGGCCAGCACCGTGTCGAGCCTGACCGAGGTCTCGCTCAGCTTTTTGGCCGCCGCCGCCGCATCCGCCAGCATCGCGTTGATACTGCCCTCATTGCCTGCCAGCGCGCCGGTGAATTTTTCGACATTGGCGACCGTGGCGCGCACGCGGTCCGGCTCAACCGATTTCACCAGCAGGTCAATATCGCCCGACAGAGCCTCAAGCTTGACACTGAGCGGCGACAGCGCGCGCCCGACATCGGCCATGCTGGTCAGGAAGGTGTTGACCCCGGCCGAATTGTCCGACAGCGCCCTGGAAAAAGTCTCGACATTCTGCACGGTCTGGTTGATCGCGGCGGAATTGGTCCCGAGCAGGCTGTCGGCCTTTTCCATGATCGAATCGGCTTTGGTGGAGAGCCGCTGCACGGTCTCCAGCAGGTTCTGCAGATCAGAGCGCTCGGCAAAAATGATCGGATAGAGCGTGCCCGGCACCGGCTTGAGGTTATCCGCCGTGGCGCTGCCGCCGGTCAGCGCAATGGCCGCAACGCCGGTCAGGCCCTGAAACTCCAGCCGCGCGCGGGTGTCAGACGTGACCTTGGCCCTGGTCGAGACGCTGATCATCGCCTCAACCCGGCTGGGGTCATTTTCCATGATGTCAATCAGCGTCACCTCGCCGACGCGCAAGCCGTTGAACAGCACCTGGCTGCCGCGCGTCAGCCCGGAGACCGAGCCGTTAAAAATCACCGAATAGGTGTTGCGCTGCACCGACCGCGCTCCGGAAAACCAGAACACGAACGCAAACGCCGCCGCGATAATGCCTAGCGTGAACGCGCCGATAAGTGTGTAATTGGCCTTGGTTTCCATACAGCGTCTTGTGTCCCGGTTACACGACAGTCATTATCGCAAATAATGTCGCAATCACGTCAGCGCTTCTACCAAACTTCCTCATTCCGGGCCACCGCCCCGCTCGCGGCCGCGTTTTCCGTGAAAATAGGCCTTGAGCCAGGGATGCTGCGAGCGGGCCAGCTCCCCGACAGGCCCTGCCGCAATAATCTTTCCCTCGCCCAGCGCCGCAACCCGGTCGCAAATCGCATAAAGACTGTCGAGATCATGCGTGACCATGAACACCGTCAGCCCGAGGGTCTTCTGCAATGTCGCGATCAGCTCGTCGAATTCGCCCGCGCCAATTGGATCAAGGCCGGATGTCGGCTCGTCCAGAAAGACAATATCCGGATCGAGCGCAAGCGCCCGGGCCAGCGCCGCGCGCTTGATCATGCCGCCGGAAAGCTCGGAGGGAAACTTGTCCGCCGCGTCGGGCGGCAGGCCCACCAGGGCAATCTTGAGCATCGCCAGCTCGTCCATCAGGCCCGCTGACAGGTTCAGCCAGGCGCGCATCGGCACCTGGATGTTCTGCTTGACGCTGAGCGCCGAAAACAGCGCGCCCTGCTGGAACAGCACGCCCCAGTGCTTTTCCAGCTCGCGCCGACCCTCTGCCCCCATTCCTTCCAGAGACTGGCCAAGCACCTCGACCGATCCCTGCTGCTTTTGCACAAGGCCAAGGATGACACGGGTCAGCACAGACTTGCCGCTGCCGGAGGGACCGACAAATCCCAGCACCTCGCCGCGGTAGACATCAAGGTCAAGCCCTTTCAGAATCGCCTTGGTTCCGAAACTGACATGAATATCGCGCACCCGAATGGCCATTTCGCGCGGCGCTGCGGGGGCTGGCGGGGAAAGACTGCTCTGCTGCGGGACGCTCATGCCTGGCTCAATAGTTGATGGCGGCAAAGAACATGGCGAACAAGCCATCGAGCGCGATCACCATGAAAATCGACTTCACCACCGAGTCCGTCACCTGCCGCCCCAGCGATTCGGCTGAGCCGCCGACAGCAAGCCCTTCGATCGAGGCGATCAGCCCGATCACCAGCGCCATGAACGGGGCCTTGATCATGCCGACCATGAAGGTGTTCCAGCCGATGGCGGTCTGCAGGCGCTCCAGATAGATGGTCGGACTCATGCCCTCGTAGGCCCAGGCCACGACCATGCCGCCGAATATCGCCGATATGTCGGCCACAAAGGTCAGCAGGCACAGGCTGACGATCAGCGCCAGAACCCTCGGCGCGATCAGCACGTCAACCGGGTCAAGGCCCATCACACGCAGGGCGTCAATTTCCTCCCGCATTTTCATCGAGCCGATTTCAGCCGTGATCGCGGAGCCGGAACGGCCCGCAACCATGATGCAGGTCAACAGCACGGCCAGCTCGCGGCACACCAGCACGCCGATGAGGTCCACCGCGAACGTGCTGGCGCCAAAGCGCCGCAACTGGAAAATGCCCTGCTGGGCGACAATGCCGCCGACCAGAAAATTGATCAGCGCAATTATAGGCACGCTGCGGTAGGCGAAGCTTTCCATGTGAAAAACAAAGGAGGCGCCGCGAAACAGCCTGGGATTGGCCATGCTGCGGGCAAAACAGACAATCAGCTCGCCCAGAAATGCGATGCCATGCACAAGGTCGCGCCCGGCGGCGACCACGGCAAAACCGACGTCGGCAAAAAGCTGCGTCAGCCGCGAGCCGGATTTTGGCTGGGGCCTGGCAAAGCTGCGGTAGTGCGCCGCCTCCAGCAGCACCGCGTGCTCGGCATTCGCGTTGGCAAAACTGGCGCTGGCACCGCTGTCCGCCGCCCCCTGCCCGATGCGGCTGATCAGCCAGGCCCCCGCCGTGTCCAGCCGCTCGACCCCGGCAAGGTCCAGCTCAACCCGGGCCTGGCCCTGCACTGCCTTGGCCATCTCCACGCAGACAGTTTCGGCCGCATGCGCGGTTTGCGAGGTCCAGACCCCCGCAAGGCTGACCCGCACGGCCCCCTGATCCAGCTGCACGGAAAAGCCAGGCGGGCTGGCGGGTGCAAGGCTGGCGGCCTGTATGGCGGCGGGTCGGGCGGCGGGTCCGGCGGCGTTTCGGGCGGTCAAGCGCATGATGCTCCAGCTGGCGCGCGGCCCCGCGCCGGTCACAGGACCTCTCATAGTTTGGGGCGCGGATTAAGTCGAGACTGGGCAAAGCCGCACGGGACGCGCAAACTGGGCGCGAACGGAATCAGTGCCAGCGGGAGCAGCCCGGCTGGCCACAGGGGCGCGCAAGAGGGCACATGCAGCAAACACTTACCGTCTCGGTTGAGCGCTTTCCCATCGCCGGGGCCTTCACCATTGCGCGCGGCTCACGCACTGAAAGCGTTGTGGTGACCGCCTCGGTCACCCGCGGCGGCGCGCGCGGGCGCGGCGAATGCGTGCCCTATGCCCGCTATGGCGAGAGCGTCGAAAGCGTCGTCAATGCCATCGGAACCGTGCGCGCCGCCATCGAGGCCGGGGCCGACCGGCACAGCCTGCAACAGCTGCTGCCCGCCGGCGCGGCGCGCAACGCTGTGGACTGCGCGCTGTGGGACCTTGACGCCAAATTCTCCGGCGTGCCCGCTTATGTGCTGGCAGGGATCGACCGGCTTTTGCCAGTGGTTACAGCCTACACGATTTCAGTTGGCGCGCCCGCAGCCATGGCACAGGCGGCAGCCGCAGCGGCACAGCGGCCATTGCTCAAGATAAAGCTGGCGGGCGAGGGTGACCCGGAGCGCATCGCCGCCGTGCGGGCCGCCGCACCTGAAAGCGAGCTGATCGTCGATGCCAACGAGGCCTGGCGCATCGAGACCTGGGCCGCCAACATGGCGGCCTGCGCTGCGGCGGGCGTGGTGCTGGTCGAGCAGCCGTTTCCCGCCGGCGAGGACGCCGCGCTGGCCGCCCTGCCGCGCGCCATTCCGGTCTGCGCAGACGAAAGCGTGCATGACCGCCACGGCCTCGCAAGCCTGCGCGACCGCTATGACGCCATCAACGTCAAGCTGGACAAGACCGGCGGCCTGACCGAGGCGCTGGCGCTGGTGATCGCGGCCGAGCGGCTGGGCTTTGGCCTGTTCATCGGCTGCATGGTCGGCACCTCGCTGGCCATGGCCCCCGCCGTGCTGCTGACGCCGCGCGCCCGCTTCGTCGATCTCGACGGCCCCCTGCTGCTGGCCCGCGACCGCCCGCAGGGCCTGCGCTATGAAGGCAGCGTGCTGTACCCGCCAGCGCGCGAGCTGTGGGGGTGAGGGAGCGGGAACATGATGCAATCTGACTTAAGAACTTTTTGAAAATTAGGCGCTGAAATGATTGACGGAAGCGTAATTCTTGCGGAAGCGCTCGAAGCACTGAACATTGATCTGACTCGCCTTGTTGCGCGGTGTTCTATATGGGTAAATCCCGACGTGTTTTCGCGCGTTGCCGCATTGAACCAGAACGCTGTATGGTACCCAGATACCCGGCGTGCGCGTGCTGGCAAGGTCGACGAAATAAAAGGAACAAAAAGCCAAGATGGAATTATATTTGACGACAATTCGAAGGCGAACACTGCAATAAAACAGGCAATATTTCCCAAAGCAAATAAGGGCTGTACAGGCATGGCCGTATGCCACATATGGCCGAATACATGTTACGATGAGCGCTACCATACGGCGCTCGGCAACTTGGTCTTGTTGCCTGCACCTTTGGCAAGCCTTACGGATCATCACACTGAAATCAAGCTGGTTTTGCGCTTCCGCTCCTATGAGCTTTTTGGATGGCATCCAGCAGAATTCGCGCGACCTGAGCAGCCGAAGCAATATCCGCCTGCCGAGGTTTGGGCTTCCCCGATCACAGTAGATCGTGCTGTAGAACAAAGAATCAAGCGCCTGGAAAGGCGGCTATGACATGCGCGCCCGTTTCCGGAGCGCTGCCAGCACAATGAATGCATTCTGATGTGCTTGATCCTCGGCTTCAAAACTGGACATGGCCTGTTCGGCTTCCTCAATCAAATCAGAGACCATCGCCAGGGTAAGCTGCGTTTCCGGGTCATAGTCTGCTTCATGGCGCCGGGCCTGCAATTGTCCAAACGTCATCGCAAAACGAACAATGCCTTTGGGAAACCCTTTGGCCGGATCGCGCGCTTCAATACAGGCTGCTTTTACCGCGCCATGGTCCAGCGAGAGATACGCCTGGCGTCTGGCGCGTGCAAATTTGACTGAATCTGTACTGACGAAATGGTCCGAGCATTTCTGGCACAGAAAATGGAACAAGGCGTAATAGGCACTGCTTACGCAGCGCCGTAAATCCCATAGGCCCGGCTGGCCTGCAAGGAGCTTGCGGGCACTGGAGATCAACGCATGCGCCATGGCTCAGGTTTTCACACGCTGACCATCAACCAGGTGGTGAATAATGTATGGGAAGCGCTTGTCCCCAAGTCCATAGACCTTGTCCGAGATTTCGAGCAGCACGTCAGAGGACGTTCTGGGATCGAACGGCACATCATTCAGGCGATAATGCACGTCAATAAAAATTGAATCGTCGCCGGCAAAGTCTTCCCGTGCCTCAACATCTATACCGGTGATGTCATGATCACGTAACATCGTGTGGATCGTTGTCTTGATAGTTTGAACGATTTCGGGATGTATGGCTTCAATCAGCATGGCGGCACCGGTTGCGCAGGGACTATTGCGTGTATCACAATCCAGCAAAAAAAACAGCCGCTCCCCTACACCGACAGCGCTTTCCTCACCGCCACCTCGTCCATGTCCGCCCGCGCGCCTGCAATCACTACCTGGCCGCGGTCCATCACCGCGTAATCGTCGCACAGATCGCGCGCCCATTCAAAATACTGCTCCACCAGCACGATGGCCATGTCGCCCTTTTGACGCAGGTAGACGATGGCGCGGCCGATGTCCTTGATGATGGAGGGCTGGATGCCTTCGGTTGGCTCATCCAGCAGCAGCAGGCGCGGGCGCGTCACCAGCGCGCGGCCAATCGCAAGCTGCTGCTGCTGGCCGCCGGAGAGATCGCCGCCGCGCCGGTACAGCATGTCCTTCAGAATAGGAAACAGGTCGAAAATTTCGTTGGGAATCACACGTTCGCTGCGCGGCAGGCGGGCAAAGCCGGTTTCAAGATTTTCCTTCACCGACAGCAGCGGAAAAATTTCGCGGCCCTGCGGCACATAAGCGATGCCCAGCCGCGCCCGGTCATAGGCGGCACGGCGTTTCAGCGCCCGCCCGTCAAA
>JANLPP010000056.1:0-9137 GCA_031367295.1 Hyphomicrobiales bacterium
TTGCGCAAATCTTTGAACAAGTCACTCGCGCTCAAGACAGCGGCGAAATTCCTGTTTGTGCCGCGCGGCGGGCCGTGGCCGCTGGAAAGCGTCGCCAATGAAAAACAGAGCGACGGCAGCGCGGCGGCGAACAAGAAAAATATTTCGTACCACTACGATGTGTCGAACGCCTTCTATGAACTTTGGCTCGACAAGGAGATGGTCTACACCTGCTCGTATTTTCACGACTGGGATGACGATCTCGACAAGACGCAGCTTCAGAAACTCGACATGGTGTGCCGCAAGCTGCGGCTGAAGCCGGGCGAGACCATGCTCGACATGGGCTGCGGCTGGGGCGCGCTGTCCTGCTACGCCGCGCAGCATTATGGCGTGAAGGCCTATGGGGTGACGCTGTCGGAACAGCAGGTCGCCTACGCCAACGCCAAGATCAAGCGGCTTGGCTTGTCGGATAAGGTGCGGATTGAGCTGAAAGACTACGCCCATGTCGAAGGCGTCTACGACAAAATCGCCGCCATCGGCATGCTGGAGCATGTCGGCATTGACAATTACCCGACCTATTTCAAAACCGCGCACCGTTCGTTGAAACCGGGCGGTCTGTTTCTGCACCACGCCATCACGCGCCCCGGCAAGAGCCAGGCGACGGAGACGCGCAAAAAGCGCACGGAATTTGCCGCGCTGACAAAATATATTTTCCCTGGCGGCGAGCTGGATTACATCGGCCGCACCGTCACCAGTCTCGAAAAAGCCGGCTTCGAGATTCACGATGTTGAATGCTGGCGCGAGCATTACATGCGCACCTGCCGCATGTGGCACGACAATCTCGTGCGTAACTGGGACGCGGCGGTCAAAGAGGTCGGCCTGACAATCGCGCGCATCTGGCTGGTCTATCTCGCCGCCTGCTCGATCACCTTCCAGCGCAACAATTGCGGGCTGTACCAGACGCTGTCGTCCAAGCGGGTGAAGGGGTCTGTCGGCCTGCCGCCGACACGGGCGGATTTGTATGGCTGATTGCGGCAGGTTTTCTCTATGAACGGCAGGAAATATTCGCCGTCGTTGCGAGCGCAGCGAGGCAATCCAGGAGTCACAAGTGGCACGGTCTGGGTTGCTTCGCTGCGCTCGCAATGACGCTCGCGCGCCAGATGAGCGCTCAAGCTGAGGGTATCACCCCATCGCGCCGATGATTGCGCCCTGCACCAGCAGCACGGCCAGCCAGTGGCCAGCATCTATGACTGACAGCATCACGCTGCGCCGGGCATAGGCGTTGTTGACCACCAGCGTCGTGACAACAAAACCGGCCCAGATGAACAGCCCGGAAATCAGGCCGTTGCGCAGCGTCGCTGCACCCGGCCCGAGATGCCCGATAACGCCGCGCAGCACGAAGGCCATGACCAGCGCGGCGGCGAAAGACGTGACCATCGGGCCAGCGGGCATCCTTGCATTCGCCTGTGTTTCCGCCGCGCTCCAGCCAAGCGCCCGCATCCATCGCCGACCCAGCGCGCCATACCAGAGCGCGCCCACGATGAAGCTGGCGACGGCGGCGATGAGGACGGCTAGATAGGTGACAGGTTCAAACGACATGGCAATGCTCCAATGCGCGGTTCACTTCGCGGCCACGCCGCCCAGCTTGCATACCATCGTCCACTCAGCGTCGGTCACCGGCTGCACTGACAGGCGGAATGACGCGACCAGCGACATTTTGACGAGGCGCGGATCGGCTTTGACCGCAGCCAGCGTCACCGGCGTTTTCAATGCGCGCAGCGCACGCAAATCAACCATGCCAAATTTGCCGGTGGCGTCGGTGGGGTCAGGATAATACAGCCTGCACACCTCGACGATGCCGACAATTTCCTTGCCCGCGTTGGAATGGTAGAAAAACGCCTGGTCGCCCAGGTGCATCGCCATCATGTGCAGCTTTGCCGTATGATTGCGCACGCCGTTCCACGATGTGCCTGTTGCTCCAGCTGCGGCCATCTGGTCCCACGACCAGGCCTCCGGTTCGCTCTTGAACAGCCAGTACGCCATAGTGCCCGCTCCTCAGTCTTCCGCTTTTTGCGGCCGCGCCAGCAGCGCTTCCACCGCCGCGCGCACATCACCGCCCGCATTCAGCACGCCGTCCACCGCCGCGCAAATCGGCATGTCCACACCCTCCCCGCGCGCCATCTGGATCAAAGTCCGCGCGGTCGCCGCGCCTTCCGCCAGCTTGCCCTGCGCCAGCGCCGCCGCCAGCGGCTGGCCGCGCCCCAAGGCAAGCCCCAGCGCGTAGTTGCGCGACTGCGGGCTGTTGCAGGTGAGCACGAGATCGCCAAGGCCGCTGAGGCCGGTAAGCGTTTCCGCGCGCGCGCCAAAGGCCACGCCAAAGCGGGTGAGTTCGGCAAAAGCGCGCGCCACCAGCGCCGCGCCCGCGCTGGCGCCAAGGCCGCAGCCCGCCGCTATGCCGCAGGCGATGGCGAGCACATTCTTGGCCGCCCCGCCGATCTCGACGCCGCGAACGTCGCTGGTGTGGTAGATCCGCAGCGGCGGGGCCGCCAGCGACTGCGCAATCGCCTCTGCCATCCCTATGTTGCGGCTTGCCAGTGTCAGCGCCGTCGGCAGGCCGTTGGCAAGGTCGGCGGCAAAGCTTGGCCCCGAAAGTATCGCAGGCGGAAAACCCGGCAGGCAGGCTTCTATAAGCTCGCACATGAACAGATGCGTGCCCTGCTCAATGCCCTTGGCAACGGTTACAAGCGGCACTGGCGGCAGGCGCAGCGCCGCAACCTGCACCAGCAGCGCGCGGGCCGACTGGGTCGGCACGGCGGCGATCAGGAGGCCCGCGTCCGCGATGGCAGCCAGGCTGGCAGTGACGCGGACCTGCGCGTGCAGCGGCACGCCGGGCAGATAGCGGCGGTTCTCGCGCGCCGCTTCTATCGCGCTGACCTGTACGCTGTCGCGGCCCCACAGGCTCACCTCGCGGCCCGCACACGCCAGCGTCTGCGCCAGCGCCGTGCCCAGCGCGCCCGCCCCCAGCACCGCAATGGGCGCGGCGCGCATCGCGGTCAGGCTTTCGATTTGCTGTTGAGGTCCATGCGGTGGTCCAGCGGCCAGCGGGCGCGCGGCGCAAAGGTCATGTCGTCCGGCGGCTCATGCTGCAAACGCTCGATAGCCGCCCAGGCGATCATCGCGCCGTTGTCGCCGCACAGGTTGACCGGCGGCACAATCAGGCGCACGCCGCTCTCGGTAGCAAAGCGCTGCAGGGCCCGCCGTATCGCGCCGTTGGCGGCGACGCCGCCGGCCGCCACCAGCGCGTTGGGCACGCCATATTGCGCCCGGCACAGGCGAAGGCCTGCCCGCATGCGGTCAATCACCATGTCCACAACGGCCGCCTGAAATGACGCGCAGATATCCGCCACATCCTGCGGGCTGGCGGACTTCAGCCTTTCCACCTCAAGCCGCACGGCGGTTTTAAGGCCTGAGAGGGAAAAATCCGGAACCGGGCGTCCCGCCATCGGGCGGGGAAAAGCAAAACGCTCGGCATTGCCGCCCGCAGCCTGTTTTTCGATCTGCGGCCCGCCGGGATAGCCAAGGCCCAGCAGCTTGGCGACCTTGTCAAAAGCCTCGCCAATCGCGTCGTCAATAGTTGTCCCGAGGCGCACATAGTCACCCTGCTGGCGCACCAGCACGATCTGCGTATGGCCGCCGGAGGCCAGCAGCAGCAGATAGGGAAACTGCACATTATCGGTCAGCCGCGCTGTCAAGGCATGGGCGGCAAGATGGTTGACCGCCACAAATGGCTTGTGCAGCGCCAGCGCCAGCGCTTTGGCGGTGGTCAGGCCCACCATCACGCCGCCAATCAGGCCCGGCCCGGCGGCGGCGGCTATCGCGTCAATGGATTTGAAGGTGACATTGGCTTTTTCCAGCGCCCGGGCAACCAGCCGGTCGATGACGTCGAGGTGCGCGCGCGCCGCAATCTCCGGCACCACGCCGCCATAGGCCGCATGCATGGCAATCTGGCTCATGATTTCATTGGACAGAATCTCGCCCCCGCCGCCGGGCTTCAGCGCGACCACGGCGGCGGCCGTCTCGTCACAAGTCGTTTCAATGCCCAGAACCCGCATCAAGTCCCCGAAATATGTGGGCTGCGCGCAGGGCGCGGCCAAAGCTTGAAATATTATGCTGACCCTATAGACCACTCTGCGGCAAAACATCAAACTTCCGGGGCGGCTGACGCATCCCGCATGGCAGGCGATTTTTATGGCTTCCAGTTCGTGGCTCAAATTGGGCACCCGCGGCTCACCGCTGGCATTGGTCCAGGCGCACGAAACACAGAGCTTGCTGGCGCAGGCGCATGGCCGGGCAGCGCAGGACATTGAAATCAGCATCATCAAGACGACCGGTGACCAGATTCAGGACCGGGCGCTGGCGCTGGTCGGCGGCAAAGGCCTGTTCACCAGGGAACTTGACGCCGCCATGCTGGAGGGCGCGATTGATATTGCCGTGCATTCGGCCAAGGATCTGCCGACGCGCATGCCCGAAGGCATTGTGGTGGCAGGCTATCTGCCGCGCGAGGATGTGCGTGACGCGCTGATTTGCGCCAAAGCGGGCAGTATCGCGGGCCTGCCGTTTGGCGCGACGCTGGGCTCAGCCTCGCTGCGCCGCCAGGCCATGATGTTGCGCCTGCGCCCGGATTTGCGGCCGCAGCTGCTGCGCGGCAATGTCGAGACACGGCTGCGCAAGGTGGAGAGCGGCGAGGTGGATGTCACCTTGCTGGCAATAGCGGGCCTGAAGCGCCTCGGCCTCGCCCATCGCGCCACGGCGTTGCTCGATATTGACGATTTTCTGCCCGCCGTCGGCCAGGGCGCCATCGCCATCACCGCACGCGCGGATGATGAGCGGACGCTCCAGGCGCTGGAGCCGGTTCTGCACCGGCAGACGCGCGAGGCGCTGGCGGCCGAGCGCACGTTTCTCGATGTGCTCGACGGTTCCTGCCGCACGCCCATTGCCGGGCACGCCCGCCTGTCGGGCGGTAAACTCGAATTTCGTGGCGCCATTTTCAGCCTTGATGGCGCGCAGGTATTTGAGGCGCGCCTGTCGGGCGCGGCGCAGGACGGCGCGCGAATCGGCCTTGAGGCCGGGCGCGACATCCGCAGCCGCGCGCCCGCCAGCATGTTCCTGACCGGCTAGCGGATGCGCCTGCTGCTGACCCGTGCGGCTGATGCGGCTGCGGCCAGCGCCGGGCGGCTGCGCGCCATGGGTCACGCGGTTGTTGTGTCACCGGTTACCGTAATCGCGCCGCTGGACTGGCTTTGGCCGGATGGGGCCTTTGACGGGGTTGTCATTACCAGCGCGCATGCGGTGCGGTTTCTGGACGCCGCGCAGGCAGCGCGCATCGCCGCGCTGCCCGCCTATGCCGTCGGCGAGCACAGCGCTGCGGCGGCGCGGGCCGCCGGGCTAAACCAGGTTTATGCGGCGCATGGCGGCGAGGCGGCGCTGGCACGCCTTGCCGCGCAGCATGCGCCGGAACGCGCGCGTTTGCTGTATCTGGCCGGGCGTATGCGCAAGGGCGGGCTTGTCGGCCTGCTGGCGGCGGAAGGTTTGCGCTGCGTGCCCGCCGAAACCTATGACGCCATTGCCGCCAGCGGGCTTGCGCCTGCCGCAGCGGGCGCCCTCCGCGCCGGGGCGATTGATGCCGTTCTGCACTATTCCGCCCGCTCCGCCGTCATTTTCATGCAGCTTGCGGATGCCGCCGGCCTCGCCGGGCAGGCTGCGCAGCTGCGGCATCTTTGCCTGTCGCAGGACGTTGCGGCAGCTCTGGCGCTGACTGGCGGGGCCGGCATGGACATTGCCGCCACGCCGGACGAGGCGGCGCTGTTTGCGCTGCTCGGGGCCTGTCAGGGCGAGCGCTGAATCGCCAGATTTGCCCTCAAAAGGCCCAGCCTTGTGCTAAGGCAGGTCAGAGCACAGCATCGCCACGCGTTCGAAAGCAGGCTAATGTCACAGACGCCGATCACGCCGGAACAGGGGAGCGGCCCCGCCAGGGAGGTTGCGGACGAGCTTGCGGCGCAGGACATGCCAACGCTCGCGCAAATCATGCCAACACTCACGCAGGACATGCCAACACTCGCGCAAATCATGCGGCATGAGCCGCCAGACGCTGATGCCGGGCAAGCGGCCGATGGTTTGCAAGCGGCCGACAGCGTGGCGGCGGCCATGGAAGCGCACCAGACCGGACCAGCCGAATCAACTGCCGCAGTGCCTGCCCCAGATCAGTCGGCCTCGATACCGCCACGAGCCGCGGTCGTCAGCCCTGTGCCGCGCCCCCGCGCGTTTGGACCTCTGCTGCTGGCAGGCGTGACCGGCGGCATTATCGGCGCTGCCGCCGTAACGCTGCTGCATGGGATGCTGCCAGCCGTTCCGGTGCCTGACCCCGCTGTCGCGGCCAGTCTCGCAGTGCTGGAGCGGAAAATTGCCGCTGCCGCCCCGCTTGATACTATTGGCGCGCTCGACAAACGTCTGACAGCCACGGCTGCCGCGCTTGTCGCAAATCTTGCCCGCGATCTTGAGGAAACGCGTGCTGCCGCTCAAAAGACTGCCGCCAGCGACCGCTCTGACACCCAGGCGGCGAGGCAACTCGCCGAACAGGCGCTGGCCAGGACGCAAGCGCTTGACGCGGCATTGACTGCTGCAAAAACCGAACTGCTGGGAGAAACCCGCCGCAAGCCGCCCGAATCTCCGCCCGCGGGCGACGCGGCAGCGAATGCCGCCGCAGATTTTGCGCCGCTTGAATCGCGTCTGGCGGCACTGGAGACGGCGCTTGCCATGGCCAAAGCGGAAGCGGCAAAGGCAGCGCTGCCAGAGCCGGAAACCGCCAAGACCGGGGCGCGCGTCGCTGTCGAGCAGCAAACCGCAGGTACGGCCAACGCCGCCGCTCTCGTGGTTGTGGCGCAGGCGCTGGTGCAGAATCTGGCACGCCCGGCCGGCTTTGCCGATGAGCTTGCCGCCGCTGCCGCGCTGGGTGCCGATGCCCGCGACGTGGCCACGTTGCAGGTTTTCGCGGACAAGGGATTGCCCGCGCCGGGCGCGCTCATGACAGATTTTGCGGCGGGCCTGCAAAGCGCGCAGACGCCGCCGCCCGCGCCTGCGGCTGATCCAAAACCGGCGCAGGGCTGGTTCAGCCAGCTCATCGCCGTCTCGCCGCAGCTGGTGCGAATCACGCCGCCGCAGTCACCGGCGGACGCCGCAACCGCGCAGCTCACGCAAGGCGTCTCGGGCGCGCTGGCGAAAGGCGACGCGGCGGCGGCGCTCGGCCTGTGGCAGAAACTGCCGGAGCGCAGCCGCCAGGCCACCGCAGCCTGGGCCGAAACTGTCACCGCCCGCCTTGCAGCCGAGGCGGCGGCGCGGTCCATGCTTGCCAGCGCCATCGCCAGCCTGCGCAAGCCTAAATCCTGACCCTCGCCGGAACACACGCATGATTCGCACACTGATCTTTCTTTTGCTTGTCGGCCTGCTGGGTCTTGGCGCGGCCTGGCTGGCTGACCGGCCCGGCGACATTCTTGTCAACTGGCAGGGCTACAGGATCGAGACATCGCTGGGCGTTGGTCTGGCGGGCCTCGCGCTGGTGGCGCTGGCATTCATGCTGCTATGGACGCTGGCGCGTTTCATTTTCCGCATTCCGGCCCTGCTGGCATTTGCTGCCCGGGGCCGCCGCCAGTCCAAAGGCTATGCAGCCCTGTCGCGCGGCCTTGTGGCGGTTGGCGCAGGCCATGTGCAGGATGCGCGCCAGCAGGCGCGCGAGGCCCAGCGCCTGCTCGGCAATGGCCCGCTGACGCTTCTGCTGCAAGCCCAGGCCGCCCAGCTGGGCGGCGACCGCCAGCAGGCGGAAGCGACATTTGCGGCCATGCTCGACCTGCCCGAGGCACGGGCGCTCGGCCACCGCGGCCTGCATATTGAGGCGCTGCGGCGCGGCGATGAGACGGCGGCGCATCACCATGCGCTGGAGGCCCAGAAGATCAGCACGGCGACCTGGGCGGCGGATGCGGTATTTGACCGCTGCACCAGCCAGCATGACTGGGGCGAGGCTCTGACCCTGGTCGACAAGAAGCTGCGCGCCAGGCTTATCGACAAGACCGCGGCGGCCCGCCAGCGCGCGGTGCTGAAAACCGCCATGGCCCTCGACCTTGAAACGGCGGACAGCAGTGAGGCGCTGCGGCTGGCGCGCGAGGCGGCAAAGCTCGCCCCGGGCCTTGTGCCCGCCGTGACGCTGGCGGCGCGGCTGATGCATCCCACCGGCGAGGCGCGCAAGGCCGAGCGCCTGATCGAGGACGCCTGGCGCATCGCGCCGCATCCCGAACTGGCGGCCGCCTATGTCGGCGCGCAGCCAGGGGCCTCCAACGCCGAGCGGCTCGCGCGCGCGCGGTCACTGGCGAAACTTGCGCCGGACCATGCCGAATCGGCCCTGATGGTGGCAAAGGCGGCAATTGCCGCCCGCAACTTTGAGCTGGCGCGTACAGTGCTTGCGCCGCTGGCCAACGCGGGCCAGCGGCCAGGCGCGCGCGCGTGCCTGCTGATGGCGGAGCTTGAGGAGGCCGCTGACAGCCCGGCAGGCATGGCGCGCGAATGGCTGGGCCGCGCCGGCCGCGCGCCGCGCGATGCAGCATGGATGGCCGATGGCGTCATCTCGGACCGCTGGCACCCGATCTCGCCCGTCACCGGGCGGCTGGACGCGTTTCAGTGGCAGCTGCCGCCCGGCCAGCTTGCCGCCCTCGACCACGCGCCCGAACCGGGGCCGGAAGCGGTAGCCCAGGCGGCGGGCCCGGCACCCCTGCAAATTGCGCTGGCCATTGTCCCGATGCCGGCGCCCGGGCAGCCCGGCATGCCCGCCGAAGCCGCGCAAGCGCCGCCGCCCGCACGCGCCCGCGCGCCCGATGATCCGGGACCGCAGGCGGAGGACGGCGAGGCGCAGCCCAAACGCACCTGGTTTTCCTGAGCGCCGGTTTTTTGACCCGCCGCAACTCTTGCAATGCAGTCCCAACCTGTCTAAGAGATTGCCCGGTCCGGGCAGCCAGTGCGCCGATCCGGCCATGCCGCAATAGCTCAGTTGGTAGAGCACATCATTCGTAATGATGGGGTCGGGGGTTCGATTCCTCTTTGCGGCACCAAACCTT
>JANLPP010000068.1:0-3373 GCA_031367295.1 Hyphomicrobiales bacterium
TTTGCCAGCCCGATGGCGCGGGCGCAGCTGGCGGCAAGTTTTGCGCTGCTGGGCGACAAGGGCCGCGCGACGCAGGTGTTTGCCTCGGCGCTCGACCGGCTGAAGGAGATCAAGGACGACAAATATTCGCGTCCCGATTACGGCTCGCGCCTGCGTGACGGCGCGGGAACGCTGGCGCTCTTGGCCGAGTCAGGCCAGAGCGGCGGCGAGCTGACCCGCGCCAGCGTGGTGGTGGAAGACGCGCGCAACATCGCGCGCTACACCTCGACGCAGGAAGAGGCCTGGATGGTCATCGCCGCGCAGGCGCTGGCCGGCCAAACCGAGGCGCTGTCGCTGACGGTCAATGGCGAGGCGAAGAAGGGCGCGTATTACCGCACCTTCCGCGAGGCCGCGCTTGAGGCAAAGCCGGTGACCATCGTCAACAACAGCACGACCGCGCCCGCCCGCGTGGTGCTGACAACATCGGGCCATCCGGGGACGCCGGAGCCTGCGGCCGCGCAGGGCTATGAGGTTGAACGCTCGTTCTACCGGCTCGATGGCAAGAAGCTCGATACGGTGAGCGTCAAGCAGAATGACCGGCTGGTGGTGGTGCTGAAAATCACCGAGAAGGAGGCGAATTATGCGCGCCTGATTCTTGTCGATCATCTGGCTGCGGGGCTTGAGATTGACAATCCCAATCTGGTCGACAGCGGCACGGTTGCGGGCCTCGACTGGCTGAAGAAAGACCTTGAGGCCAGCCACACCGAGTACAAGGACGACCGCTTCGTCGCCTCGTTCGACCGCGACAGCGGCCAGGCCGCGACCTTCAACGTCGCCTATATCGTGCGGGCGGTGGCACCTGGGCACTACGTTCTGCCGCCGGCAACGGTGGAAGACATGTACCGGCCCGAGCGCTTTGGCCGCACGGCCTATGGCGTGGTGGATGTGGCGGGGAAGTGAGCGAAGCCTCGACGAATCTGCCCCCTCTCCCGCTTGCGGGAGCGGGCTGGGGTGAGGGTGGTGCCGCTGGCAGTGACATAAGCAGAATTTATGCAGCCTGACCGCCCTCATCCGGCGCTTCGCGCCACCTTCTCCCGCGCTGCGGGAGAAGGGAAGGCGCCCCGCGCCATCGCCACTTTCGCCTTCCTCCTCTTCACGCTGGCGCTCGTCATCCCGTGGAGCTGGGAGCGCTACCTTGCGTCACTGCCGCCGCTCAACCTTGATGTGACGCAAGGCGCGTCCACCATCGTCATTGACCGCAACGCCAAACTGCTGCGCGCCTTCACCACCGAGGATGGCCGCTGGCGGCTGCCGCTGACGCGGGCGGATGTGGACCCTAAATTTTTTCAATTGCTGATGGCCTATGAGGACGGGCGTTTTGCCACGCACCACGGCGTCGATTACCGCGCGCTCGCCCGCGCCGCCGGGCAGATGGCGACAAGCGGCCATGTGGTGTCGGGCGGCTCGACGCTGACCATGCAGGTGGCGCGTTTGCTGGAGCCGCGCGAGGACCGCAGCCTTTCCGCAAAATTCCGGCAAGCGGTGCGGGCCTGGCAACTGGAGCGCCAGCTGTCAAAAACACAGATACTGAATTTGTATCTCGCGCTCGCGCCTTATGGCGGCAACCTTGAGGGCCTGCGCGCCGCCAGCATCGCCTATTTCGGCAAGGAGCCGAAGCGGCTGTCGATTGCCGAGGCGGCGCTGCTCGTCGCGCTGCCGCAGTCGCCCGAAACGCGCCGACCCGACCGCTTTGCGCCGACCGCCCGCGCCGCCCGCGCCCGTGTGCTGGCGCGGGCTTTGGCGCGCGGCGTCATCACGCCGGCCGAGGCTGAGCAGGCGCTCGCCGATCCGGTGCCCGGCGCGCGCCGACCCTTCCCCGCGCTGGCGCCGCTGGCCGCCGAGGCGGCGCTGCGGGCCGACCCGGCGCGCCGCGTGCACCGCCTGTCGCTTGACGCGCATTTGCAGGCGCAGCTTGAAACGCTGGCAAAAGACGGCGCGGAGCGGGCGGGGCCAAAACTCTCCGCCGCAATTCTCGCCATCGACAATCTCACCGGCGAAATCCGCGCCCATGTCGGCTCGTCGGATTATTTTTCGACCGCGCGCGGCGGCGCGGTTGACATGACGGAGGCGGTGCGCTCACCCGGCTCGGCGCTGAAACCCTTCATCTACGCGCTGGCGTTCGAGCGCGGCATCGCGCATCCCGAGACGCAGCTGGATGACCGCCCGGCGCGCTATGGCGTCTATGCGCCCGAAAATTTCGATCTGTCGTTTCAGGGCACGGTCTCGGCGCGGCGGGCGCTGCAATATTCGCTGAATGTGCCCGCCATCGAGCTGCTCTCCAATGTCGGCCCTTCGCATTTTCTTGCGCGGTTGCACGAGGCGGGCGCAACCATCGATCTGCCGAAGGATGCGCCGCCGGGCCTTGCCATCGGCCTTGGCGGCCTTGGCATAAAACTCGCCGATATGGCGCGGCTTTATGCGGGCCTGGCGCGCGGCGGCTCGGTGCCCGACCTTGTCGAACGGCTGGACGCACCTTTGAAACCCGCAGCGGAGCAGATGATCGCCGAGCCGGTCGCCGCCTGGTATGTCGCCGATATTTTGCGCGGCGCGCCGCCGCCCGCCAATGCGGCAGCAGGGCGCATCGCTTTCAAGACGGGCACAAGCTACGGCTACCGCGACGCCTGGGCCATCGGCTTTGACCGCCGCACCACGATTGCGGTGTGGCTGGGGCGGCCCGACAATGGCGCGTCTCCCGGGCTGATCGGCCGCGTCTCGGCGGCGCCGATTCTGTTCGACGCCTTTGCGCGGCTCGGGCGCGAGATCGAGATTGTGAAGCAGCCGCCCAACGCGCTGGTGGTGCGTGGCCCCGAAGGCCTGCCGCCGCCGCTGCGCAGCCTGCGCGCGGGCCAGGCCCGCACGCTGGAGGCCAATGCGCTGCCGCCGCTGAAAATCGCCTACCCGCCAGACGGCGCGCGCATCGACCTTGGCCTGACGCAGCGCGGTTCCGGTGAGGCCACGCCGCTGGCGCTCAAAGCCCAGGGCGGCGCGCCGCCGCTGACATGGCTGGTTAACGGCAAGCCGGTCGGCGAGGCGCAGATCCGCCGACAATCCTCATGGACGCCGGACGGAGCGGGC
This sequence comes from Hyphomicrobiales bacterium, assembly GCA_031367295.1. Taxonomy (GTDB): domain Bacteria; phylum Pseudomonadota; class Alphaproteobacteria; order Rhizobiales; family Beijerinckiaceae; genus JANLPP01. The sequence continues at coordinate 3,115 of JANLPP010000068.1, forward strand.
TTTGCGCGCGTATCAGTGATGGACGCGTCGGGGATGACGGACAGTGTGAGCGTGCGGCTGGAGTGAGGCGTTGGACTGCCGGCCTCTGGCCGGCTTTTCAGGCGAAGAGCCGGCCAGAGGCCCATAGGCGCTAAGATAAGGGATTCACGCGGGGTTTGCGATGTGATTCAAGCTTTGGATGGAAACTGATTCGACTGATTTGTGGCTGGACGACTGGTCGGGTGCCGAGGCTTTTTTTGGCGGAGCGCAGGCGATTGAT
>JANLPP010000103.1:0-6953 GCA_031367295.1 Hyphomicrobiales bacterium
GACCAGCGTGCCGGAAAAACCCAGAATTGCGGCTGGCGCGCGGGCGCGGCGCAGGCCAACATGCAGCGCCATCATGGTGCCTTGCGAAAAGCCGACCAGCGCCAGTTTTGACGGATCAAGGCCAGATCTGGCCAGCTCGGCATCCAGAAAGGCGTCCAGTCCCGGCTGCGCCGTGTTGACGCCCGCCCAGCGGTCGCTCTGCTCGCGCGCCGAGCCCAGCGCGAACCACTGCTTGCCGCGCGGCGCGCCGGGGCAGGACTCAGGCGCATGCGGCGAGGCGAAAGCGGCGTCTGGCAGCCAGGCCTGCCACTGCTTGCCAATGGCTATAAGATCGTTGCCATCCGCGCCATAGCCGTGAAGAAACACCACAAGCTGCTTGGCCGCGCCGGATTTTGGGGCGAGGCGGGGACCGTCGATGGGGGTGGGCATGGGGGGTGGTTCCAGAGTTTGCACAAGTGAGGTGAGGCGATACAGTCTTGCGGCGCATTGCTCAAGCGCCGTTGATACCGCGCAGAAAATCTCCGTCTCTGCCATCAGTTGCCGCGCTGTCGCGGGAAACGGTGCTCGAAAAGCCGCCCGTGGCGGCGCGGAGACACTGGCAGCCGAGCTGTTGGCTTTTGGGCGCTGCATGGTATGATTGCCGCATGACAATCGCAAAGACCGAACGTTCCCGGCAAGACCGCGCGCCAAAACCGGGCATGACCATAGAGCCGGTCACCACCTGCGAAGAGCTGCCGATGGTCACACTGGCGGCACGCGCGCAGCTTGCGGCTTCGCTCGCGCGGGGCGAGGCGGACAGGCGCGCCGGGCGCGGCAGGGCGTTGAGCGGCGCGGCGCTGAAGGCTGAAATGCGCTCTTCATTTGAAAAAATCACCGGCGTAAAAGTCCCGTAAGCACAGAGTTTTCTTTCCTCTGCCTGCCACAGTTTGTCGAGGATAATGAAGACTATTTCAAATATCTGACGCAGTTCGGAGCAGCGCTCGCGCTCAGGCATTACATGCGCTTCGAGAGCGCCCTGACCGACGAACTGCTCGACAATCTTTACCGCCACGCATTTTTCAGGGAGACCGGCGCGCCCTGCCGGGCAAAGCTGTTCCGGGTCGGGCAGACAACATTCTGGATCATCTTTTCCATCGACGAACCCGTCATCACCCTGCGCCGTTTCTGGAACACCGCGCGCGAGCCGGGATCACATGGAGCTTTGGGGGGCTGTGGGCGGCAGGTCCTTTCCACGCAAGCTGCTTCGGATCCACTGCCCGACAAATCTACAATGGCACGCTGGCGGCGTCCCCAAGCTCCGACAGCTTCGCCGCTTCCAGCGGCTGGAAAAAGCCCCGGTGCGCCTCAAACAACAGCGCGGAGATGGCTTCCCCGGCTCCAGGCATCAGGAAATTCGCCGGGCAGTCCTTTGGCTCGAAGGCGCGCACGATTTCGCTGACCGCGATATGGCTGGCGACGCGGGCGAGACGCAGGCCACCGTGCGGGCCGCGCACGGTCTCAACGAGGCCGGCCTGGCCCAGCACATGGGCGGTTTTGTGGATGTTGGTGAGCGAAACGCCGGTTTTGGGGGCGAGATCGGCAGCGCGCACGAAGGCCGGCCAGCTCCGCGTCAGGGCCGACATCATCTTGATGGCGTCAAGAGTTTGCTGATTTAACCACATAGAGCCTGATTATCTGATAAAGCTGACCCTGCCAAGCCAGTTTGTAACGTTTCCAAATTATAATTGTTGACTGTCGTCGTCCACAATTCCTACAAACGCACCATATAGGGGGAACCGTCTGCCGGAAACCCGCGCGATTGGCAACTTGAGGTTTCGAACATGTCTATGAAGAATTTCCGCGTCCGCGTTCTGACCCTCGCCGCGCTTGCCGCCGCAAGTCTTGCCGCCGCAAGCTTCGCCGCTACGCCCGCCCTGGCCGACACTGCGGCGCAGTTTGAGGTGACCCTGAAGGGTGACGTGTTCACGCCGGCGGAGGTCAAGGTTCCGGCAGACAAGCCCTTTACCATGAAATTCTTCAATAAGGAGACTGCCGCCGCCGAGATTGAGGCCAAAGACCTCAAGATCGAGAAGATTGTCGCGGCCGGCGGCGAGATCATCGTGCGGGTGGGAGCGATGAAACCGGGCCGCTACCTGTTCGTCAACGAATATAAGGAAGAGACCGTCAAGGGCTATGTCGTTGTCGAATAAGGCCGTGCAAGGCTGACCAAGAAAGCATAACTGCCATGATTGCCGCCCTGATCATCATGTTCCGCGAGATTGTCGAGGCCGGCCTCATTGTCGGCATTGTGCTGGCGGCAACCCGCAATGTGCCGACCCGCAATCCCTGGATTGCCGGCGGTCTTGGCGCAGGTGTCGCTGGTTCGGTGCTCGTGGCGGTGTTCGCCGGAGCCATTGCTGGCCTGTTTGAGGGCGCGGGGCAGGAGCTGTTCAACGCCGCCGTGCTGGCGCTGGCCGTGGTCATGCTGGTCTGGCACAATATCTGGATGGCGCGGCACGGGCGCGAGCTCGCCGCCGAGTTCAAGGCGGCCGGGGCTGCGGTGATGAACGGCTCGAAGACGCTGCTGGCGCTGGCTGTGGTGGTCGGCGTCGCGGTGCTGCGCGAAGGCGCGGAGGCGGTGCTGTTTCTCTATGGCGTCGCGGTTTCCGAGGCCTCGTCGAAGTCGGAAATGCTGACCGGCGGTTTTATTGGCGTCGCGCTGGGCGCGGCGGTTTCCGCTCTCACCTATCTGGGGCTGCTGAAAATTCCGGCGCGGCATCTGTTTGCGGTGACGACCGTGCTGCTGTCGCTGCTGGCGGCGGGCATGGCCTCGCAGTCGGTGGATTTTCTGCAGCGCGCAGGGGTGACCGAGCTGTTCAGCCAGCAGGTGTGGGACACGTCGGCGCTGCTGTCCGAAAAAAGCCTCGCCGGCCGGGCGCTGCACACGCTGGTTGGCTACGCCGACCGGCCAAGCCTGCTCCAGCTCGCCGCCTGGGCCGGGACGCTGCTGGTGATTTATGCCCTGACGCGCTACTTCGCGCCGGGCCAGCCAGCGCGGTTTCAGCCGGCGCGGGCGCGCTGATCCGCTCGCGTAGCGGGCCTTTCCGGGTAGCCGAAAACCATCCGAGTGCTGGCCTGCGGGGGCCGCTGGCGTGCCGATCCGTACGTCGCGCCGCCTGCTGACGGCGGCGCTCGATGGCTCTCAAAAATCGCGCCGCTTTCCGTTACCAATCCGTGGTTCGGCCTTGCCATGGAGACAGCGGTGCCGGGCGTCGAGCAGCCGCTGCCCAACCCGCTCGCAACCTGCGCCTCAAAGGCCGGGTTCGCTGCCACGGCGCGAAAACTCGCGGCATGATCCGTGCGGCTAAGGGAGACGACAAACAGGGGCAAGATCACAAAACACGACTCTCGCCGGCCAAGACGGCGAGATTCGTGCTAAAGTTAGCGCCTATGGGGACAGCACCACCGCCCCCAAACAGCTCAAACCGCGCGCTGCGTTTTCACATAGCGATCAAACGCCACCGCCGCGATGATGATCAGGCCGATGATGATCTGCTGGATATAGGACGACACGTTGTTGAGCACGAGGCCGTTGACCAGCACGCCGATCAGCACCGCGCCCACCACCGTGCCGCCGATCGATCCCGAGCCGCCGAAAAGACTCGTGCCGCCGATCACCACCGAGGCGATGACCGTCAGCTCATAGCCCATGCCCGCCACCGCCTCGGCTGAATTGAGCCGTGCCGACAGCACAAAACCGGCGAGGCCGGCAAAAAAGCCGACGACAACATAGACCGACAGGGTGATGCGGTCGACCGCAAGGCCCGACAGCCGCGCCGCCTCCATATTGCCGCCCACCGCATAGACGTGCCGCCCGTAGCGCGTGTAGCGCAGCACGATATGGCAGACCAGCGCCGCGCTGAGAAAGATGATGACCGGCACCGGCACCGGGCCAATCTGGCCCTGGCCCCACCAGCGCATGTCAGCCTCAAAACCCGAAATCGGCCCGCCGTTCGAATACCACAGTGTCAGGCCGCGAAACGCCGACAGCCCGCCCAGCGTCACCACAAAGGGCGGCACCTTAAGTTTGGTGATGCCCAGCCCCTGCAACAGGCCGCCAAGCAGGCCAACCGCGATGGCCGCCGCCATGCCGTAATACCACGGGTTGCCGCTGACCGCGTCGGGATCCAGCGATAATGTGTTGCCGGCCGAACCCTTGACGATGCCGGCAGCGACAATCGCTGACACCGCCAGCAGCGAGCCGACGGAAAGATCAATGCCTGCGGTCAGGATGACAAAGGTCATGCCAAGCGCGATGAGGCCGGTGATCGAAATTTGCCGCATCACGTTGAACAGGTTGGTGCTGTCCAGAAAGCGCGGCTCCAGAATGGCGAAAACCGCCATCAGCACCAGCAGGAAAATCAGCGGCGCGAAGGACGCGGCCAGCGCCCAGAAGCGCCGCGTGCCGGTGTCCGTCTTGATCTCGATGCGTTCTGCCGCTGCCATCCGCCCTTGCCCTTGCTTTGCCGCGCGCGGCTGCCCCTGCTATGCCGCGCGCGGCTGCCCGCCCGATGCCTGCCCGCTCAATGTCATCAGGCTCATCAGCCGCGCCTGCGTCGCCTCATGCGCCTGCAGCTCGCCGCTGATGCGGCCCTCGCGCAATGTGACGATCCGGTCGGCGATGGCCATCACTTCCGGCAGCTCGGACGAGATGGCGATAACCGCGATGCCGCTTGCCGCCAGCGCGTCGAGCAACTCATGCACCTCGGCCTTCGCGCCAACATCGACGCCGCGCGTCGGTTCGTCAACGATCAGGATTTTGGGCTTCAGCTCAAGCCAGCGCGCCAGCACGATTTTCTGCTGGTTGCCGCCGGACAGGTTGGCAATTTTCTGCTCGGGGCCAGTCATGCGCACATGCATCGACTGGCGGTAGTTTTCCAGCGCCTTTGCTTCCGCAACCTCGTCAACAAACACGCCTGCCCGCACGAATGAACCGAGCGAGGCGGATGAAAAATTCGGGCGGATCGCCAGTTGCAGAAACAGCGCCTGGCGCTTGCGGTCCTCCGGCACCAGGCCGATGCCGGCGGCAATCGCATCGCGCGGCGAGCGGATGTTCACCGGGCGTCCGTCAACCTCAATGCGCCCGGACGCAATCGGGTCAGCGCCAAAAATCGCCCGCGCCAGCTCGGTGCGCCCCGCGCCGACAAGTCCGGCCAGCCCAAGGATTTCCCCGGCCCGCACATCAAGGTCAATATCGTGCAATGGCGTGCCGCGCAGCCGCCTGCTGCCGGGCGTGGTCGAGAGGCCGCGCACGCACAGGCGCAGCGCGCCGGCCGCGTGGCGACGCTCGGGCCGGCGGTAAAGCTCGGAGGCGGCGCGCCCCACCATCAGCTCGATGATCGCCGCGATGGTCAGGCCGGCGCGCTCGCGCACGCCGGCGAGGCGCCCGTCGCGCAGCACGGTCACCCGGTCACAGATTTCCAGCGCCTCCTCCAGCCGGTGCGTCACAAACATGATGGCGACGCCCTGCGCGCGCAGCCGCTGCACGATGGCAAACAGCCGCGTCACCTCGCTCTGCGACAGCGCCGATGTCGGCTCATCCATGATAATCAGGCGCGCGTCGATGGACAGCGCGCGCGCGATCTCGACCATCTGCTGCTCGGCCACCGACAGGCGCGAGACCTCGGTTTGCGGATCAACGGTCAGGCCGACGCGCTCAATGATGGCGCGCGCGTCGGCCCGCATTTTGCGCCAGTCAATAAACGGGCCAAAGCCGCGCGGCTCGCGCCCGATAAAAATATTCTCGGCGACGCTCAGCGTCGGCACCAGATTGAACTCCTGATAGATGGTGACGATGCCCATCGCCTGCGCCGCGAACGGGCTGGCAATGCTGACTTTCCGGCCCTGCCAGACAATCTCGCCGCTGTCGGGCAGCTGCGCGCCGGAAATGATTTTCAGCAGCGTCGATTTGCCCGCGCCATTCTCGCCCAGCAGCCCGTGCACCTCGCCCGGCGCGACATTCAGCGACACCCCGTCAAGCGCCAGCACGCCGGGAAAGCGTTTGGTCACGTCGCGGATTTCGAGCAGGGGGGTGGTCATGCGAGTTCCGGCAAATAAACTCGAGTGTCATTCCGGGCCGCGAAGCGGACCCGGAACCCGGAGCCGCGCGCTGCAACCCCTGGTTCCCGGGTCCGCTTCGCGGCCCGGGATGACAGGTTGCGCAACCGCGCTGCTGGGGCGTTACAGGCCTACTTCACCTCGCCCAGCCGCTCCGCCTTGTCGAGATTTTCCCTGGTGATGGCAATCGGCGTGATGAGGTCAACCGGCGCGTCCGGCTTCTTGCCATCGCGCGCGAAGGCCACCGCGACGCGCATCGCCCGCCGGCTCTGCTCGCCGGGGAACTGCTCGATGGTGGCCTTCAGCGTGCCGTCCTTGACCGCCTTCAACGCCTCGGGCAGCGCGTCAAACCCATAGACCGCGACGCCTTCCAGCTTGCGCGCCCGCACCGCCTCCATCGCGCCCAGCGCCATGTCGTCATTGGCGCAGACGATGACATTGGGGTTGCCTTTGCCCGCAATGCCGGCCTCGGTCACCGGCAGCGCCTCGGCGCGCGAAAAATTGGCGGTCTGCTCGAAGATGATCTGGTACTTGTCCTTCACCTTGTCGAGCACATTGTGCAGGCCTTTGTTGCGGTCGATTGCCGGGCCGGCGCCGGGCTGGCCCTGCAGGTGGAAAATCTTCGCGCCATTGGGGAAATCCTTGATGATGGCGTCAGCCTGCGCCTCGCCGCCCTTGACGTTGTCGGCGCCGACATGATGCAGGATGCCGGGCACATTGCGCACCTGGCGGTCGATGGTCACCACCGGCACGCCCGCCTTCACCGCCTGCTCCAGCGCCGGGGCCATGGCATTCACGTCAAGCGGCGATATGACCAGCGCGTTGACCTTCTGGGTGATCGCCGCCTCGACGTCGCC
>JANLPP010000107.1:0-3334 GCA_031367295.1 Hyphomicrobiales bacterium
GGGATTTCGGCTGCGCGCGAAATCCCGGAGCCCAGAAGGATGGCAAATACACCTTTGTTCTCGTATACCGAGAAGGCCAGCTGGGTCATCGGATCGTTGGTCAGAAGGGACATTGAGCGCTCGTAGTAACAAATACGAACAAACCATGATCATGAAGTGGGGTCTGGCAAGGAGTCAACACGCAATTTCAAAAACCGCGATGCCCAAAAATAGAATTGTGTGGATAGATCGTGTTATACGGCTCGCGCCGTTCAATGAAAATGACACACCATGATCATAGCGCCCCGCACAGTACCGGTAATGACAAGCGATGAATCAGCCGAAGCCTTTCTCGCGCAAGACCTGTCGCAGCTTGACTTTTCCCAGTTCAAGCGCGGCAGGCTCGAATTCGCGCCCAAAGATGTGAGCGGAATCGCGCGTCGGCCTTTGACGCAAGCCGCGCCAACCCATCCGCAATCTATGGCGCCGGATATCCGGCAGTCAGAGAAGCCGGGTGTTTTAGATTGACATTTGTACACACAAGTGAGACCTTGCGATGCAGATCGACGGCTTTAACTGGGACGCGGGCAATCTGGGGAAATGCCAGCGTCACGGTGTTTCGATTGCGGAAATCGAAGAAGTCGTTCGCGGCGGCTTTGGTATTTTTCCTGATCTTGCTCATTCGACGCTAGAAAAGCGTCTGCGGGGCATAGGCCGCAACAGCGCGGGACGGTGGGTGTTCTTCGCCTTCACGCTGCGCGAGAAGGACGGTCAGTCGCTGATCCGCCCCGTCAGCGCCCGCTACATGCATGCCAGGGAGATTCGCGAATATGAAGAAGACACTGCCCGACCTTCTGACCGATGAAGCGGCTGAAGACTTCGTCGCGAACGCCGATCTCAGCGAATACGACCTCTCCGGTTTCAAACAGGTCCATTTCGAAATCGCCCCCAAGGACGCCCGCGTTAACATGCGCCTGCCCACGTCGCTCATCGCCGCAGTCAAGGCCAAAGCCGGGGCGGAGGGCATTCCTTACCAGCGCTATATCCGCCGCGCGCTGGAGACGTCGCTGGCAGCGCCGATCACGGCCAAAGGCGCAAGGGAGGCAGGACACCCTGCCAAAGCCGGAAGGTTTTGAGCAGCCTGCCAAAATTTCGCTGATTTGCAGGCAATCAACAGCTTGCTGGAACCATGGCGCGCCCAAGGGGAATCGAACCCCTGTTTTCGCCGTGAAAGGGCGACGTCCTGGACCGCTAGACGATGGGCGCCTGAGGGGAGCTGGCGCGCCTTGTGGCGTGCTGCTGACAGCCGGGTCTATAAAGAAGGCGCATGGCTGACGCAAGGCTTGCCGGACTGCCGCGCAAAGATTTTCGGCGCGCCGGCTTTCATCGCGGCAGAACGGGCAGCGCGGCATCGAGCAGGCGCAGCTGCACACGGGTCTGGCCGCCCCAGCGATCGGCGCTGAGCGTCCCGGCCAGATGCAGCGCTTCGCCACGCGATTTCAGCAACAGCGCACCCAGCGGGCCATTGGCGGCGCGGAAGGCGATGGCATTGAGGCGGGTTCCATCCCCTGACTGCGCCTGCACCCGCAGATGGCCGTTCCCCACCTCGCTGGCGCTAGCGATGCGATGGCCCGGAAACACGAAGACCGGCTCGGGGTTGCCTGCGCCAAACGGCCCTGCCCGCTCCAGCGTCTCGAGCAGCGCGGGCGTGGCACCCGCCGCGCTCAGGGCCGCGTCAATGGCAAGCCCCGCCGCGCCGCGCGCCTGCGTCACCGCGCGGGCAAGATGCGCCTCCAGAAAGGCGCGCAAATCGCCCAGCCGCTCTGTCCTGACCGTCAGCCCCGCCGCCATGGCATGGCCGCCCCCCTTGACCAGCACGCCCGCCTCGACTGCAGCGCGGATGGCGCGGCCTAGGTCAACGCCGGGGATCGAGCGGCCCGAGCCGGTGCCCACCGCCCCGTTCAGCGCTATGGCAATCGCGGGGCGGGCAAACCGGTCCTTGAGACGCGAGGCGACAAGGCCGACCACGCCGGGGTGCCAGCCTTCCGCCGCCGTGATCACCAGCGCGCCCTTTTCCTCAAGCCCCAGCGCCAGCAGCGCCTCGGCCTCCGCCGCCTCGACTGTCGCCACCTCCACCACCTGGCGTTCGCGGTTGAGACGGTCGAGATCGGCGGCGATGCGCGCCGCCTCCGCCTCGTCGCGCGTCAGCAGCAGCTTTGCGCCCAGCGCCGCATCACCGATGCGCCCGCCCGCGTTGATGCGCGGCCCGACCAGAAAGCCAAGGTGATAGGGGCGCGGCGGGCCGTCAGCGCCGGCGATATCCATGAGCGCGCGCAAACCGGGCCGGCCGCGGGCGCGCATGATTTTCAGCCCGCGCACGACAAACGCCCGGTTGAGGCCACGCAGCGGCACAACATCAGCGACGGTTGCCAAAGCCACAAGGTCGAGCGCCTGCTTCAGGTCCGGCTCGGGCCGGCCGGCGCTCCAGAAGCCGCTTTGCCGCAGGGCGCGGTTGAGGGCGACCAGCGTCATGTAGACGACGCCCGCCGCGCACAGGTGGCCAAGGCCGGACATATCGTCCTGCCGGTTGGGATTGACGATGGCGAGAGCGTCCGGCAGCGCCTCGGGGGCCTGGTGGTGGTCAAGCACCAGCGTGTCGAGGCCGAGCGTGCCGGCAAAGGCGATTGGCTCCGCGCTGGTCGTGCCGCAATCGACTGTCACCAGCAGCCGCGCGCCATTGGCGTGCAGTGCGCGGATGGCGTCACTGTTGGGGCCGTAGCCCTCAAAAATGCGATCGGGGATGTGGATGAGGTACGGGCAGCCTGCCTGTGCCAGAAACTCCGCCAGCAGGGCGCTGGAGGCCGCCCCGTCCACATCATAGTCACCAAAAATCGCCACCGTCTCGCGCTGCTCGACGGCCCTGACCAGCCGCGCCACAGCCTTGGGCATGTCCTGCAATGTGTCAGGATCAGGCATCAGGGCGCGGAAGGTCGGCTCCAGCCAGGCTTCTGTCTCGTCTATGCCGACGCCCCGCCCGGCCAGCACCCGCGCCAGTAAATCCGACAGTCCGTACTGCTGCACCATGGCCAGCGCCCGCGCCGCGCCCGCCGCATCCAGCCGGTCCCGCCAGGGCTGGCCGAGGGCGGAGGCGGTGATGTTGAGGAAGGGGCGGTTCATTCGCTACCGCACCGCCGCCAGCCGCACGCCGCCCAGCGTGCCGTCCTGCACCAGGGCCACAAGCCGCGCATAGGACGCGTAAAAGTCATCGTCGCCGGCCGGATTTCCGGCGGCCAGCGTTTCGGCCCGCAGGGCGCGATACATGGCAAAGCGGGCTTCAAGCACCGGGCCCCATTCG
>JANLPP010000123.1:0-5160 GCA_031367295.1 Hyphomicrobiales bacterium
ACCTGCTGTCGAACGGGCGGGCGGAGATCATGGCGGGGCGCGGCTCGTTCATCGAGTCGTTTCCGCTGTTTGGTTATGACCTTGATGATTATGACGCGCTGTTTTCGGAAAAACTGGAGCTGCTGCTCAACATCCGCGCCACTGTGCATGTGACGTCAAAGGGCGGCCACCGCGCCGCGCTCACCGGGCAAGGCGTTTACCCGCGCGCGCTGCAGCAGGAGCTGCCCATCTGGATCGCGGTGGGCGGCACGCCGCAATCCGTCGTTCGCGCCGCCACGCTCGGTCTGCCGCTCGCCATCGCGATAATCGGCGGGCAGCCGGAGCGTTTCGCGCCGCTGGCCGCGCTGTACCGCGAGGCGGGGCGCAAGGCCGGGCATGACCCGGCAAAACTCAAGGTAGGCATCAACTCGCACGGCTTTGTGGCGGGCACGACGCAGGAGGCCATCGACGCGTTCTTCCCGCCCTATGCGGAAGTGATGACCCGCATCGGCCGCGAGCGCGGCTGGCCGCCGACAACGCGGGCGCACTTTGACGCCGGGCGCGGACCCGGCGGCGCGCTGCTGGTGGGGAGTGTTGACGAGGTGGTGGAAAAGCTGGTGTGGGAGCACGAGGTTTTCGGCTGCGACCGGTTTCTGATGCAGATGAGTCTGGGCGCGGTGAGGCACGACAAGGTGATGCGGGCGATTGAGTTGCTGGGGACGCAGGTTGCGCCGAGGGTGAGAGCGCGGATTGCGGAGAAGAACGCGGCTTGAGAGCCGTCATTGCGAGCAAAGCGAAGCAACCCAGCGGCCTCACGCGCGGCTCTGGGTTGCTTCGCTGCGCTCGCAATGACGAAAAATAATTTCACGCCACGCTGACGAAACTTTCCAGCACCATCTTGCGGCCGGCCTTGTCAAAATCGACGGTCAGCTTTGTGCCATCGACCTGCGCCACCGACCCCGGGCCGAATTTGGTGTGGAAGACGCGCGCGCCCTTGGCAAAGCTGGAGACGGCGGAGGAACGCGCGAGTATCTCGCCCTCGATCTGCTTTGGCGCGCCGCTGCGGGGCGGCCCGCCCCAGCCGCCCTGCTGCGGCGGCGGCGCGGGGGTTGCGCCCGCCGCTTTGGCGCGCTGCGCTCTAGCCCAGCCTGGTGTGTTGTAGGTGGAGGCATAGGTGTCAAAGCGCGACTGGCCATAGCCGCCGTAGCTTGAGGTTTTCGGCGCCTCGGCCACCGCCACATGCGCCTCGGGCAGCTCGTCGAGAAAGCGTGAGGGAATCGTCGTCTGCCACAGGCCATGAATACGGCGGTTGGTGGCGAAATAAATTTTGGCGCGGCGCTTGGCGCGGGTGAGGCCGACATAGGCGAGGCGGCGCTCTTCCTCCAGCCCGGCACGGCCATTGTCGTCAAGCGAACGCTGATGCGGGAACAGGCCCTCCTCCCAGCCCGGCAGGAAAACCGTCTCGAACTCAAGACCCTTGGCGCCATGCAGTGTCATGATCGACACACGCTCGCCGCCATCGGCATTGCTCTGGTCCATCACCAGCGAAATATGTTCGAGGAAGGCGGCGAGGTTTTCAAACTCCTCCATCGAGCGGACAAGCTCTTTCAGGTTCTCAAGCCGGCCCGCAGCGTCGGCGGTGCGATCCTTTTTCCAGAAATCGGTGTAGCCGGATTCCTCCAGTATCGTCTCCGCCAGCTCGTGATGCGGCACCGTGTCGAGCGCCTTGCCCCAGCGGGCAAAGTCGTCAAGCAGCGCACGCAGCGTCTGGCGCGGCTTGGGTTTCAGTTCTTCGGATTCCACCAGCATGCGTGCCGCCAGCATCAGCGGAATGCCCTGCGCGCGCGCAAAACTGTGCAGCGTCTCCAGCGTCGAGTCGCCAAGGCCGCGTTTTGGCACATTGACGATGCGCTCAAACGCCAGATCATCGGCAGGCTGCGCCACGCAGCGCAGATAGGCCAGCGCGTCGCGCACCTCCAGCCGCTCATAAAAGCGCGGCCCGCCGATGACCTTGTAGGGCAGGCCGAGCGTGATGAAGCGCTCCTCAAATTCGCGCATCTGGAACGAAGCGCGCACCAGAATGGCGATCTCGTCAAGCGAATGCTGCTTGTGTTGCAGCTGCTCGATGTCTTCGCCGACAAGCCGCGCCTCCTCCTCCGAGTCCCACACGCCGGTGACGACCGGCTTCTCGCCCAGCGCATCGTCGGTGAACAGCGTCTTGCCGAGCCGCCCTTCATTATGGGAAATCAGCGCCGCAGCGGCGGCAAGAATATGGCCGGTGGAGCGGTAGTTGCGCTCAAGCCGGATCACCTTCGCGCCCGGAAAATCCTTGTCGAAGCGCAGGATGTTATCGACCTCCGCGCCGCGCCAGCCATAAATCGACTGATCGTCGTCGCCGACACAGCAGACATTCGAGCGGCCCTGCGCCAGCAGGCGCAGCCACATATATTGAATGACGTTGGTGTCCTGATATTCATCGACCAGAATATATTTGAAACGTTCCTGATACAGCCGCAGCACGTCCGGATTTTCCCGCAAAAGCCGCACGCATTCCAGCAGCAGGTCGCCGAAATCGGCAGCATTCAAGATTTTCAGCCGCTCCTGATACAGCGCATAGAGCTTGCCGCCCTTGCCATTGGCGAACGCCTGCGCCTCGCCCGGCGGCACGCGCGCCGGGTCAAGCCCGCGATTCTTCCACGCGTCGATCTGATGCGCGAGGGCGCGGGCGGGCCAGCGCTTGTCGTCGATGTCCTCGGCTTTCAGAATCTGCTTCATCAGCCGGATCTGGTCGTCGGTGTCGAGAATGGTGAAGGACGATTTCAGGCCAACCAGTTCGGCGTGGCGGCGCAATATTTTCGTGGAAATGGAATGGAATGTGCCCAGCCACGGCATGCCCTCCGCCACCGGGCCGGCCAGGTGCGCGACACGTTCCTTCATCTCGCGCGCGGCCTTGTTGGTGAAGGTGACGGCGAGAATTTCATGGGCGCGGGCGCGGGCGGTGGCGATGATATGGGCGATGCGGGTGGTGAGCACGCGCGTCTTGCCGGTGCCCGCCCCTGCCAGCACCAGCACAGGCCCGTCCATCGCCTCCACCGCCTCGCGCTGCTCGGAGTTCAGCCCCGCCACATAGGCCGCCCCGCCAGTGGCGGCAGCCCGGGCGCGCGCGGCGATGCCGCCCTCACGCAGGGCAGGGCTGTCGGGAAACAGGTCGTGGGCGGTGACGGCCAATGGGCGCTCCAGTTGAACTCACCCGCGCATTAGCGAACAAACAGCGAATCAGCAACGCCGGTCGTTACTTTGGCGCTGGCGTCAAAGCTGGAAGCCCGCATGTCGCCTTGCCTGCCGAGCACCAGATGCTGAAATCCGGCCCCCGGTCGCGGCGCAGCCCGGCCTCGCTGATTCGCGTCGCGGTGACTTCAACTGTCGATTCCAGCTGCTCCATCGCCGCGCATTGGCTCCTCGCCGCGCGGCGCAGGCAGACGGTCACGCCACCCTCTTTAAGTTTGACCAGCGTCTTGCCCCTGGTGATGAATATTCCGATGACCGTGCCGCGCACGCCAATCGTCGCCTCCGGCGTGGTGATGACATAGGCCTTGTGATCCGACTTGCCCGTGACAAAACGGAAGCCGCCACGCACGAGGTCAAGGCTCAGCGCCTGCACGGACTTGTCGGGATTATAGACGAAACGGTCAAGTTTGACCGTTGAAGCGGGACCGATGAACAATTGTGTATCGTCGAGAAATTTCAGCTTTGCCGAACTGGCTTTCTGCGTTGTGACGACTTCCTCCTGACTGAGCCTGTCCCCCTCGGCAAGCTTCACAGCCGTGCCAGCGCCTGCATGCGTGACATCGCGTTCGACTGCGACCGCCGCGCCAATGGGTTCGGCGCGCGCGGGCGGGCCTGCGAAGCAGATGGCCGCAAGAAACAGCAGGGAAAGTTGCATTTTGCGCATGGGCTGTGCTCGAAATTACGGGATTTGCCTTGGCCTGATTCATGGCGTCAATTGTGGCGCGGCCAAGACTGCGGTTGAGACATAGCCAAGACTGCGGTTGAGACATAGCCAAGACTGCCACATATCAAGACTGCCACATATCAAAACCCTTCGCACATTTGACCTGACGTGGCGCGGCAAGGCAAACTGGTACGCAGCCTCCCGTTTTCGCAAACTCCCGGCACCCATGTCCCTCGCCCTCTTCCTCGCCACCATCGGCGCGGGTTTTCTCTATGTCATCTCGCCTGGCCCGGCATTCCTCGCCCTGTTCGCGCTGGCAGCGGCGGAAGGGCGCACGCCTGCCGCGCGATTTGTCATCGGCCATCTTGTCGGCGATTGTGTCTGGGGGGCGCTGGCGCTGGCGGCCATCATTGGCGTCAACCTGACCGGACCGCTGGTTTTTGAGGCGCTGGGCTTTGCCTGCGGGGCCTATCTGTTCTGGCTGGGCGGCAGGGCGGCGCTGACGCGCGCCGACGCAGCCCCAATGGTTATAGGGAGCCAAAGGCCGCTGACGACAGGCGTGTTGTTCGGCCTGTCGAATCCCAAGGCCTATCCGGTGTCGCTTGCCATGTTCACCGCCATTGCCGCGCCGTTTGCCGGGGCGCTTGAATGGCGCGACGCGCCATTGCTGCTTGCCACCGCTTTCATCGGCTTCATCCTTGCCGATGTCGTGCTGGTGTATTGCGCCGGCCTGCCCGCCGTGCGGCGCTTTTTCGTGCGCCATGGCCGCATTGTCACGCGCGTGGTAGGCTTGCTGTTCATCGCCTTTGGCGCGGCCTCGATGCTCGACGCGGCGCGGCATGTTTTTGGCAGGGTGTGAGCATGGACAGGGCACCAGCGCCGCAGGATGTTATCAATTTCTGGCTTAAGGCCGGCCGCGAGAAATGGTACAGGCGCGATGCCGCGCTGGATGCGGAGATCACCGCACGCTTTGCCACTGCCCATGCGGCTGCCGCAGAGGGCCAGCTTGCAGACTGGGAAAGCACTGGCGAGGGCGCGCTGGCGCTGCTGCTGCTGCTTGACCAGTTTTCGCGCAATATGTTCCGCGGCTCGGCCCGCGCCTTTGCCACAGACGCCGCCGCGCGGGCAATTGCGGACCGCGCCATCGCGCGCGGCTTTGATGCATCCGGCAATCCGGCGCTGCGGCGGTTTTTTTATGTGCCCTTCATGCATTCGGAGGCGCTGGCCGA
>JANLPP010000180.1:0-18574 GCA_031367295.1 Hyphomicrobiales bacterium
TCCTACATCACCGGCCATACGCTGAACGTGGACGGTGGTTTCCTTGCTGCCGGGCTGATGTTCCCGTTCGATCCCGCCAAGAACAAGCCGATCGGCGCGGCGTCCTGAAATCAAGCGGACAAGAGGAAGCGATCATGGACGAAATTATCCTGCACCATTACCCGACATCGGCATTCTCCGAACGCGTCCGGCTCGCCTTCGGCCTGAAAAATCTTGCCTGGCGCTCCGTCTCGATACCGCCGGCCATGCCCAAGCCCGACCTGCTGCCGCTGACGGGCGGCTACCGGCGCACGCCCGTCATGCAGATCGGCGCGGACGTTTACTGCGACACCCAGCTGATTCTGCGCAAAATCGACAGCCTGCATCCCGAGCCAAGTCTGTACCCGGACGCAAGCGAGGGGCTCGTTCTGGCGCTTGCCTGGTGGGCGGACAAGACGATCTTCTCCCCCGCTCTCGGCGTCGTCGCCGACACGATCGGTGACAAGATCCCAGCCGATTTCGTGGCCGAGCGAAAGGCGTTCGGCTTTCCGCTGGGGCGCGAGGATGTCGCGCCGCTGATTCACCGCCATTTGCAGCAGGGCGCGGCGCATCTCGCCTGGCTCGCCAAAATGCTGGCGGATGGCAGGCCCTTCCTGCTGCATCGGGCGAGCGCGGCCGATCTTGCGGCCTATTGTCCGCTTTGGCTGCTGCATCACCAGGGCGGGCCGGAGGCGGAGGCGAGGCTTCCGCTCGGGCCTCTCTGCGGATGGTATGACCGTGTGGCCGCGATCGGCCACGGCCACCCGCTGGAGATGAGCGCGGCGGAAGCGCTTGCGCTCGCCGCCAAAGCGCAGCCGCTGGCCCCCGCCATCGCTTCGGGCGGCGACCCTTCCGGACTGAAGGCCGGCGATGCGGTCATCGTCACTGCCGACGACACGGGCCGTGATCCGGTGCGCGGAACGCTGCTCGCAGCCGACACGGAAGAATTGGTGATCCGTTGCGCGCATCCGCGCGTCGGCGAGGTCAACATCCACTTCCCGCGCGCCGGCTTCGACGTCGTCGCGGCACGCCCAAACTGAAAGTGCTCGAAAGGGGAAACCACATGCAATATGAGCGGCTGGGCAAGAGCGGACTCGACGTATCGCGGATCTGCCTGGGAACCATGATGTTCGGGGGCCGTGCAGACGATCCCGAGGCGAACGCGATCATCGCGCGGGCCAGGGAGGCCGGCGTCAATTTCATGGATACCGCCGCGAAGACATAACGACCATCAGGGAGGAAACATGACCTTTGCGAAGCGCAAGATCGGTCAAACGGGCGTCTCCGTCACGGAATTCGGCGTCGGCGGCGGACCGTTCGGCAACCTCATGGCGCCGATGACGGACGCCGAGACCCGCGACACTCTCCGCGCGGCGTGGAACGCCGGTTTCCGCTATTTTGACACCGCGCCGGTCTACGGTTTTGGTCTCAGCGAGAGGCGACTTGGCGAGGCCTTCCGCGGCGTCCCCCGGGACGAGGCGGTGATCTCGACCAAGGTCGGGCGGCTGCTGCGCCCGGATTCGAAGTGGCATCCCTTCCGCAAGATGTTCATCGACGCCGCGCCGTTCCGCCCGGACTATGACTATTCCTATGACGGCGTGATGCGCTCGCACGAGCACAGCCTGCAAAGGCTTGGCGTGGAGCGCGTCGATATTCTTTACATGCACGACATTTCGGCCGAAACGCACGCAGACGCGCTTCCTCTGCATTTCAAGACGGCGATGCAAGGCGGCTACCGGGCGATGGACGAATTGCGCCGCAACGGCGACGTAAAAGCCATCGGCCTCGGCGTCAACGAGTGGGAAGCCTGCGTCGCGGCGATGGATCACGGGAAGTGGGACGTGTTCCTGCTCGCCGGCCGCTACACGCTGCTGGAGCAGGGGCCGCTTGATCATTTCTTGCCGCGCTGCGAGCGCGAGGGCGTGGCGGTGGTCATCGGCGCGCCGCTCAACTCAGGAATTCTCGCGAGCGGTGCGGTGGAAGGTGCCACTTACAATTATGAGCCGCCGTCGCCCGAAATTGTTGCCCGCGTCAAAGGCATCGAAGAGGTTTGCAGGTCCCACGGCGTACCGATCGCCGCAGCCGCGTTCCAGTTTCCCCTCACGCATCCGAGCGTCGTCTCGGTCATTCCGGGAATGTCATCGCGCGCCCAGCTCGCATGGAACGTCGAGCGCATGAACCAGGAGGTCCCGCCATCGTTGTGGGCGGACCTCAAGACGCAGGGACTGTTGCGCGTCGATGCGCCGGTACCCGCTGCTTCCGCCGGTGCGAAACAGGAGAGCACGCTATGAGCATCACCAGACTGCACATCGGCCCGCGCCTGTCACAGGTGGTCATCCATGGCGACACGGTCTACCTCACTGGCTGTGTCGCCGAGCAGTCGAAGGGCAAGAGCGTGCGCGAGCAGACGCGAGAGATCCTCGCGACGATCGACCGGGCGCTGGCCGCGGCGGGATCTGACAAGTCGAAGATCCTGACCGCGAATATCTATCTCGCCGACATCGCAACCTACACAGACATGAACGCCGAGTGGGACGCCTGGGTCGCCGAGGGCCATACCCCGGCGCGCGCCACCCTTGAGGCGAAGCTGCCGGTGTCGGCGCATGCGGTGATGATTGTCTGCATCGCCGCTCGCGGTTGAAAAAGGCCGGGATGAGGACGCGAGACCGCCGCGAACGACAGTCAATCAGCGCGGCGTGCGGCCGCTGAGATCAAGCCGTCATCAAAGTGAGGAAACGCGATGTCCAAAATCATTCTTCATCACTATCCCATGTCAACTTTTTCGGAAAAGGTCCGCCTGGCATGCGGGCTCAAGAACCTGGTCTATCGGCATGTCATCGTCCCCATCGCGATGCCGAAGCCGGATCTCGTCTCGCTGACAGGCGGCTATCGGCGCGCCCCGGTGATGCAAATCGCCGCCGACATCTATTGCGACTCGCATCTGATCCTTCGCAAGCTTGAGCAGCTGTACCCGGAGCCGAGCCTTTTTCCCAATCGCGGCGAGGGCGAAGCGACGGCGCTCGCCTGGTGGGCGGAACGCTACATCTTCATGCCGGCGCTCGGCTTCATCGCCCATATCAACGCCGACCTGTACGCGCCCGATTTCGTCGCAGAGCGCAAGGCATTCGGCTACGCCCTCGGCAAGGACGAGGCGGGGCCGCTGTTTCCAAGCAATGTGCAGCAACTCGTCGCCCATCTCGCCTGGTTCAGGTCCATGATGGCCGACGGACGCCCCTACATGCTCGGCGAAGAGGTGAGCGCGGCGGATCTGGCCGCCTATCCCTCGATCTGGTTCCTGCGGAAGTGGGGCGGCGCCGAGACCATGCGGCGGCTTCCGGTCGAGCCTCTGCTCGGCTGGGCCGAACGCGTCGCCGCATTGGGCTACGGCAATCCCACGGAGATTACCGGCGCGGCGGCGCTGGACATCGCGCGCCAATCGACGCCCGCCGCCCTCGACTTACCGGCTGATGGCGACCCCACAGGGTTGAAGGGCGGCGCGAGAGTCACGGTCACACCCGACGACGTGGGCCGCGACCCGGTCGAGGGTGTGCTCGTCGGAGCCGACGAACGGGAAGTGGTGATCCGCCGCACCGACCCGCGCGCCGGCGTCGTGCAAGTCCACTTCCCCCGGGCTGGCTATTACGTCGCCGAGGTATGAAGAGCGGATGCAAGCATTTCCTTACCAATGTGCAGAGCCAGGACGCGGCCGAGACCACCAATAGTTTGACACGTTTCCTGTCTTTATCCAGATATACAATACCGGATCGACAAGTGATGATTCGTATTGTAAACCAGACTGCTTACCGCAGGACGAATACAACAATGGAGGAGGATCAAATGACCATTTCTCGCCGAGATTTACTTGTCACCGGTTCAACCGTTTTCGTTACTGGCTTGGCTGCGGCGGCGGTCGGGGAACAGGCGGCGAACGCTGCAGGCGCGGTTTCAACCCGTCGTTCCGTCACGGTAAACGACGGAACCCAGTTGAGCTACATTGAGGCCGGCGCAGGCAAGACGCTCGTTCTCATTCCCGGCTGGTCTCAGACGGCGGAGCAATTCAAGTTTCAGATCGAAGGCCTTGCTGACCGCTACCGGGTGATCGCCTTGGACAT
The DNA here is from genome assembly GCA_031367295.1 of Hyphomicrobiales bacterium. Taxonomy (GTDB): domain Bacteria; phylum Pseudomonadota; class Alphaproteobacteria; order Rhizobiales; family Beijerinckiaceae; genus JANLPP01. The sequence continues at coordinate 4,131 of JANLPP010000180.1, forward strand.
GCGAGGTCACGGAGATTCGGCGAAGCCTGTTCATGGCTATACGATTCAGAGATTGGCCAAGGACGTTGAGGACGTTCTCGTGGCACTTGACTTGCGGGAAGTGACGATTCTGGGACATTCTATGGGCAACTCGGTTTTGTGGTGCCACTTCGACCTGTTCGGTGCCTCTCGCATTGCGCGCTATGTCTTCTGCGATCAGGCGTCATTCTTGACGGCAAACCCGGAATGGACGGCTAAACAGGTCGCGGATTTCGGCTCGATCTTCACGCCGGAGACCGTGACGGCAACCTATAACGCCTTGACCAAGCCCGATGCCGCCAAGACAACCGAGACGTTCCTGAAGTCTATGGTCACGGACGAAATGCCGCAAGATCAATTCAAGTGGGTTCTGGATTTGAATCTGAAGATGCCGCGTCAATTCGCGGCTGATCTTCTTTACAACCACTGCCATCAGGATTGGCGTGGTGTACTGGCCAGGATATCAAAGCCCAGCCTCTTCATCGGCGGAAAGGCGAGCCTTGTGCCGTTCACTTGCGTCGAATGGGAAGCGGCCCAGGTTCCCGGATCGCAGTTGGCGATCTTTGAAAAGAGCGAAAAGGGATCGCACTTCATGTTCATTGAGAACCCGACCAAGTTTAACGGGTTGGTCGCGGCGTTCATGGGCTGACGCGTCGGCGTGCCCAATTCGAGAACTCGTTCCCTGTCCTTTGAGCCATCAAAGTATACGCTGGTCGCCACCGCGAATAAGAACGGTGGCGATCGGCGTCAGGCGAGACACGCACGATCTGCTATCGCCAAGCGCATCATGTCCACGCAATCGTCAAGACAACCTCACAAAAAGCCGGTGGAAAACCAGGGCACGGCGGCGACAAGGATCAGGGCTGCGAGCAACGCCAGCATATAGGCCCCTATCGGGCCGATGCCCTCGTCCGGGTTGACCTTGCCGATGGCGCAAGCGGCGTAATAGCCAACGCCGAATGGCGGCGCGAACAGGCCAAGGCCCATGGCCAGCACCACGACCATGGCATAATGCACCTCGTGAATGCCCAGGGTGCGGGCAATCGGGAACAGCAGCGGGCCAAACAGCACGATGGCCGGAATGCCCTCCAGCACGCTGCCCAGCACGATGAAGGCCAGTATAGACACTGCCATGAAACCGGCGGCCCCGCCCGGCAATTGCGTCATCGCCAGCGCCAGCGACCGTGAAAAACCCGATTGCGTCAGGCCCCAGGCCATGGCGGAAGCAGCGCCGATGATGATCAGGATCGCGCCAGACAATGAGGCCGTCTCGACCAGGATGCTGGCCAGACGCCGCCAGTCAAACTGGCGATAGATCAGCAGGCCGGATACAATGGCGTAGACAATACCGATGGTCGAGACCTCCGTGGCCGTGGCTATGCCCTCGACCACTGCCGCGCGGATGACGAAGGGCAAGGCCAGGGCGGGAAGAGCGATCAGAAAGCTTTTGGCGATTTCGCCGCCGCTGGCCTTGGCGGCGGGCGTCGCCGACCGGCTGCGGCGGGCGACGACGAAGCACAGGCCAATGGCCAGCACCAGGCTTGGCACCAGGCCACCGGTGAAAAGAGCAGCGATCGACACGCCGGTAACCGAGCCAATGGTGATCAGCACGATCGAAGGCGGCACGGTTTCGGTCTGCGCGCCGGTGGCGGCCAGCAGCGCTACCAGATCGCCGGGCTGGGCACCGCGCGCCCGCATTTCGGGAAACAATGCCGGGGCGACTGCCGCCATGTCAGCGGCCTTGGAGCCGGAAATGCCAGAGACAAGATACATCGCGCCGATCAGCACATAGGACAGCCCGCCCCGCACATGGCCGAGCAGGCTGGCCAGAAACCGCACCATGGCGCGCGCCATTCCGGTCATCTCGATCAACAGGCCGAGGAAAACAAACAAAGGCACCGCCAGCAGGATCAGATGTGACATGCCCTCGTCCATTCGGCCTACGAGCGTCATGGTTGGCACGCGCGTGGTCAGGGCCAGATAGCCAAAGGTGGCGAGCGCAAAAGAAAACACGATAGGCACGCCGCAAAACACGCAAAACCCGACAATTCCGACGAAAAAAATCACCAGATTAAGATTGCCCAAAGTCTTGAGGCCTGGCCCCAGCCACCAGAAGCCGATGACAAGGCCTGCCACAAGGCCGACTGCCAGAATTGCGTGGAAAAGGCTGACGCGGGTGACGAGGCGCAAAACCGTAAACGCCATCATCAGGCCAATGCCGCAGGGAAACGCCGCCGCGCGCCAGGCAGCGGAAATTTCCAGCGCCGAGGTCGTAACAATAGCTTCTTCGCCGGCCCAGTGGATGGCAGGCCGGATGATCAGGACCAGAAAGCCCAGCCCTGCCGCCAGCGCCAGCGCATCGAAAAATGCCCGTCGCGAAAAATCGGCCCGCGCCACCAGCGCCGTCATGCGCATGTGCTCGTTGCGCCGAAGGGCGATGGCGGCACCCAGCATCGCCAGCCAGAGGAACAGTGTCGAGGCCAGTTCATCCGACCAGGTGATGGGCTTATGCAGAATGTAGCGGGCAAAAATGCCCGAGAACAGCGTCACGACTTCGGCGACAAGCAGGATCGCTGCGGGGATCTCTACACAAAGACCCAGAATGCGCTCGGCGGTCGCCGCATGACGCTGCCATGGATACAGGGTCGGCAGAGGTTCGGTTTCAGGGACGTGTTGCATGGCGCTTCAATCAGCCGAGCGACCCGACCTCGCCTTCAAGTATGGCCCATGCCGCATCGCCATATTTGGCTTTCCACTCCTTGTAAAAACCTGCCGCCTTGAGTTTGTCGCGAAAAGCGGCGGGCTCAGTTGCATTAAATTTCAGGCCATCGCCGGTGAGTTTTGCCTGCAACGTCAACGACAAAGCCGCCACATCGGCGCGTTCGGCCATGCCAGCCGCGTTGATGTGCTTGCTGACAATGGCACGGATATTCTCTGGCAAAGCCTCCCAGCTCGCCTTGTTGGCCAGAAACCAGTAGCCGTCCCACATGTGGTTGGTCATCGAGCAGAATTTCTGCACTTCATACAGCTTGCTGGCATTGATGACGGCCAGCGGATTTTCCTGGCCCTCGACGATCTTCGACTGCAAGGCACCATAGACCTCGTTGAAATTGATCGTCGTTGGTGCCGCGCCAAGGGCCTTGAACATCGAGGTCCACAGCGGCGAGGCTGGCACGCGCAGCTTCATGTTCTCGAAGTCTGCGGGCGACTGGATGGGCTTGGTCGATGAGGTGGTCTGGCGAAAGCCATTGTCCCAGATTTTTTCAAAGGCGAAGAGGGTGCCGCTCCTCGCGATTTCGGCGCGGACGAAATTGCCGAGCTTGCCGTCCATCGCCTTCCACACAGTGTCATAATCCTTGAACGCAAAGCCGATGCCGTTGATCGAAGCGGCGGGCACGAGGGTTGACAGGATCAAGCCCGACAACGTGAAAAAATCGACCGCGCCGGAGCGTATCTGGCCCAGCGTATCGGTATCGGAGCCAAGCTGGCTGTTGGGAAACACCTGCAATTCAAACTGCCCCCCGGTCTCTTCTCTGATCTTGCCCGCCGCTTCCATGGCGCGCGTCACCAGGGGATGTCCGACGGCCATGTTATTGGCGAATTTATAGGTGAATTCGGCGGCCCGCGCCTTGCCAATGGCAAACGAGGTGACGGCAGCAGCGGCTGTGCCAGCGGCAAAACGACGGCGTGAAAGGCTGGTCATGTGGCTTTGTCCCGTTTGCATTTGCCCTGGCGCGGATGCATCCGTGCCAGTCTGATCGCCGACTTTTCTTGTCTGCCAAGTGTCAAATCTACGGGTAACTTAGGTTATGCCCTGTGGCAACAATGCAGCTGGAAAACTTTCGGACTATCGCCCGATTGTTTGGCCGGCGTCAAAAAAACACCGCATCCGGTTCAATTCAAAAATCCGGCGGAAATCCACGGCGCCGCCGCGATGGCGATGGCGCCGGCAAGCAGGGCCATTGGGCCGCGTCATCCCATCAGGTCAGGCGTCGCGGCCCTCCAGGGCATTCTCACTTTGCGTTGACACTCGATCTCCGGGCTGCGCATCCTGTTAACGCTTCAATCCATCCTGCCGGTAGCGCTGATCGCGCAAGGCGGCAAAGATAATGTACTTGGTCCCTTGATCCCCCGGCGCTATCCCGGCCTTCGGGCGACGCGAGGCGGCGCGGGCAGGGCGCTTCGGCCGGGAAGGATTTGACCATGCGGACCGGTTTCATCGGCCTCGGATCCATGGGCACGCCGATGGCGCGCAATCTCCTCAGAGCCGGCTTTGCGGTGTCGGGCTTCGACATTAATCCGCAAGCTCTCGTAACGCTGAAAATGAACGGAGGAAACGCTGCGTCGTCCGCCGCCGAGGCTGCGCATGACGCGACGCTCCTCGTTCTCATGGTGGTCAACGCAGCCCAGGCCAAGGCTGTGCTGTTCGAGGCAGGCGCGCTTGCGGCCATGGCACCGGACGGTGTGGTGTTGTTGATGGCGACCTGCCCGCCTGGCATCGTGAAAGCGCTCGCCGCGCGCGTTCGCGGGTCGGGCCGCAGCTTCGTCGATTGCCCGGTTTCCGGCGGGACGAAGGGCGCCGAGGATGCAACCCTCACCCTTATGGCGGCAGCTGACCACGCCACCTTTGACAGGGTGCGGCCGGTGCTCGACGCCCTGGGCGACAAGGTGTTTCATGTCGGCACTGAGGCTGGCCAGGGCGCGGCGGTGAAGACTGTCAACCAGCTCCTGTGCGGCGTGCACCTCGCGGCGGCGGCCGAGGGCCTTGCATTGGCGGCCAGGATCGGAGTCAATCCGGACGTGATCCTCAAGATCCTCGGGGGCTCGTCGGCGGCGAGCTGGATGCTGAATGATCGGGGCCCGCGCATGGTGCAATCCGATCCGCCGGTGTCCAGCGCGGTTGATATTTTCGTCAAGGATCTCGGCATCGTTCTCGAAGCCGGCCGCGAGAGCAAGGCGGCGCTGCCGTTGGCCGCGATCGCGCACCAGCTGTTTCTGGCCGCCAGCGGGCGCGGCGAGGGCGCGGTCGATGACAGCCAGGTCATCCGTTCCTACGCGGCGCTGAATGGCACAACCGGCTTCAAGTAAGGCCAAAGGCACTGGACGATGGCTCGTTGAACTGCCGCCGCGTGACACGCCAACAGGTCAGAGCCAACGGCCTCTGGTATCATGTCTTCGATGCATGTTGATGTTCAGCCTCGATATGGATGTATTGCAGCGCGCTGCAATTGTTACAGCCAGGCGCGAACCGTCTTCACCATTTCGCCTGACGAAAGCCCATAGCGGTCGTGCAGCGTCGGCAGCGCGCCCGCATCAAGGAATTCGTCCGGCAGGGCGATCTGGCGGAAGCGGGTGCGCACGCCTTCCCGCATCAACAGCGCGCCGATCGCTTCGCCGAGCCCGCCGACAATCGAATGGTTTTCGGCGACGATAACAGGACGCCCGTCGCGCCCGGCTTCCCGCAGAATCGTCCCGGTGTCGAGCGGCTTGATCGTCGGACTGTGCAGCACGGCGGCATGGACGCCCTGTCCGGCAAGCGCCTTGGCCGCTTCCAGGGCGCGCATCGTCATCAGACCGCTCGAAATGATCAGCAGGTCCGGGCCTTCGCGCAGCAATTTCGCCCGGCCAATTTCGAATGTGTAGTCATAGCTGTCGAGCACCGCCGGGACCGCGCCGCGCAGCAGCCGCATGTAGACCGGGCCGGGATGCGCGGCGATGGCGGGCACCGCCTGCTCGATGTCGAGCGCGTCACAGGGGTCGATGATCGTCATGTTCGGCATGCCGCGGAAGATCGCGAGGTCCTCCGTCGCCTGATGGCTCGGGCCGTAACCCGTCGTCAGGCCAGGCAAGGCGCAGATGATCTTCACAGGCAGCCGCTCCTCCGCGATGGCCATGCAGATGAAGTCATAGGCGCGGCGCGAGGCGAACACGGCGTAGGTTGTCACGAACGGAATAAAGCCTTCGCGCGCCATGCCCGCAGCCGCTCCCATCAGCAGCTGCTCGGCCATGCCCATCTGATAAAAGCGGTCGGGGAACGCCTTGGCGAAGACATGCAGGTCTGTGTATTTCGCGAGATCGGCGGTCAGCCCGACGATCTCGGGGCGAGACTTAGCGAGTTCGACAAGCGCGTGGCCGAAGGGCGCCGTCCGGGTCGGCTGGTCGGGCCCGGCAATCGACGCGATCATCGCCGATGTCGTCAGCCGCACGCCGCCCTTGTGCGGATGATCGAGAAATGCTGGCCGCTGGTATTTGTCGCGCATGGTCAGGCGCTCCCGGCGTCGAGGGCCTCGAGCGCCAACGCCCATTCCTCCGGCTCGACGCGAAGGAAATGACTGTGCTCGCGCGCTTCGAGGAAAGCCACGCCTTTGCCCATGCGCGTATCGCAGATGACGATGCGCGGTCCCGCGAAGTCGCCGTGACGCGCCGCGTCAAACGCGGCCACGACTGCGTCGATGTCGTTGCCGTCAACACGCGACACATGCCAGCCGAACGCTGCGAATTTCGGCGCGAGCGGTTCGAAATTCAGCACGTCTCTTGAAGGACCGTCGGCCTGCATGTTGTTGACGTCGACGATGGCGATCAGATTGTCGAGCTTGTAGGACCCTGCCGACATGGCCGCCTCCCAGACCGCGCCCTCATTAAGTTCGCCATCGGAGAGCAGGCAATACACACGGCTCTTTGAAACTTTGTGTTTGAGCGCCAGCGCCATGCCGACGGCGATGGTGAGGCCCTGACCGAGCGAGCCGCCGGTGATCTCCATCCCCGGCGTATAGGTCGCCATGCCGGACATTGGCAGGCGGCTGTCGTCGCCGCCGTAGGTTTCCATCTCGTCCTGGGGAAGAATTCCGGCTTCTGTCAACGCCGCATAGAGCGCAATCGCATAGTGCCCGACCGACAGCAGGAACCGGTCGCGTCCTTCCCATTCCGGCTCAAGCGCGCGATAGGTGAGCGCATGAAAATAAGACACCGCGAGCACGTCGGCAATGCCGAGGGCCTGGGCGATGTATCCCTGGCCCTGAACGGCCCCCATGCAAAGCGCGTTTCTCCGTATGCGACGGGCGCGTTCGGCAAGGCTGATGTTTGGACGCCCGGCACTATCCGGGCTGCGAAGATCTCTGTCAGTCATGGCGCCTTCGTCAATGGATCAGCATGCCGCCGTTGACGTCGATGACGGCGCCGGTGGTGTAGGACGAGAGGTCTGAAGCGAGGAATAAATAGATGCGCGCGACATCCTCGACCGTTCCAAGGCGTCCGAGCGGGATTCCCGCGATGATGTCACTCTTCATCTTGTCAGTCAGCTTGCCGCCGGTGATGTCTGTCTGGATAAGCCCCGGGGTGACGCAATTGACGCGGATATTGTCGGGGCCGAGTTCGCGCGCCATCGCCTTGGCGAGACCCAGAACGCCCGCCTTCGCCGCAGAATAGTGCGGGCCGCCAAAAATGCCGCCACCCCGCTGGGCGGAGACCGAGGACATACAGGCGATCGAGCCGCTCCTGCGCGAACGCATATGCGGAATGACTGCCTGGGACAGATATAACACGCCGCCCAGATTGACGTCGAGAACGCGGTCCCAGTTCGCCTTGTCGATCTCCATCACCTTCAGCGGCTGGGTGATGCCGGCATTGTTGACAAGTATGTCGATCTTGCCGAAGCGCTTGATCGTCTCGGTGACGGCGCGCTCGCAGGCCGCCCTGTCCGTGACGTCGCAGGCAAGGCCAATGTGGCTCTGGCCAAGACTATGCAGCGCGGCTTCGATAGCGGCCGAATCCACGTCGAGGATCGCGACCCGCGCGCCCTCGTCGGCAAACAGGCGCGCGGTAGCCAATCCAATGCCGCGCGGGCCTGCCGCCCCGGAAATGATGGCGGTCTTGCCGCTCAACAGCATTTTCATCCTCCCAAAGGACCTGCGACGACTATCGAACGGCAGGGGCGCGAACTCAAGCGCGAACTTTACAACGATCGATAAACCTGCTGCCTCAATCGGCACGCTATGCTCAAAGACGTTTGGCTCCGGACCGTAATGGCCTTCGGAAGCGCCGCGCGGCATGGCTCCTTCCGCCGCCGCGATGGAAACTGAGCCTTTCGCCGCGCGCGATAAGCCCCGCTATTCTCAAGCTAGCAGCCTGCCGGACTGCATTCAAAATCTGGACTCGCCGGGCGTTTTCATCCGTCTGATCGCGCGACCAGTGGGTGTCGGCCTGCAGACTGCCCGGCGCGCGCGGTGTGGCGCCCGCCGCGCCCGTGGGCGCGTAAAACGCCTTTCACCTCGCGTGCTTGAGGCTAATATTCGTTTGATGTTTCACGCGTTCGTCACGCGGCTCCGTTCGCCGCGCGCCTTGTTGAGGCCGCACATGGAAATTTGACGCAAGCCGGGCACGGTTTTGATAATGCCGAACACCGGCTCCGGCGTCTGCTTGCGCAACGCGTGGAGTGTCCGGCCTTCCGGCACCTTCAGCCGGTGCGCCATTGTTGCGACGGGTGCTGGATTTTCCGCGATGACCGGTTCGATCTCCGCCTTGTCGCAGGCCTCAGCATTTGCCGCACTGAAGTAACCGGTGTCGGCGAGCAGCGCTCGCGCCCTGCCCAACGGATTTGAACGCAGCCTCAACAGCGTTGCCGCCGCGTGTCTGGCCAGCCTCACCTATGATCAGGGAAAACAGATGACGCGCCATGCCGAACTTGCCAAAAAATTGAATATAGAGGTCTATTTTTTGCGATCCGCACAGACACTGGCAGCACCCCAGCAATGAAAACACCAAGAGTCTGGTGCGGCAATACCTGCCCATAGGCACAGACCTCAGCATCTACTCACAAACAGACCTCGACAGCATCGCGCTCAGCCTCAACACCAGGCCCGTCCTGAGCTTCCAAACGCCGATGGGAGTCTTTAATACCGAAATCCAGAGACCGCGTGTTGCACGTCAAATTTGAGACCGCCCTGCCTGTCGTCCAACTTGCACCTGGTCGTCGCGTCAGGGTCATGCATGATGGCGATTTTTGCCCGGTATCCCTGGACAACAATCAAAGCGTGGTGTCCGTCTCTTCAGGTGTCAAAATGGCATGAGCCTAATTCTGCGCTAACTCTATAAACGTAGGTCTGTGGACCACTCAAGCCTTCACGATGCGTTGATATTTGCTGCCAGCCATGTGGCCGCAGAAAGCCCTGTGCAATGCGCATCCTGCTGATCGAGGACGACCGAATGATTGGCGCCAGCCTCTCAGCCGCCCTGTGCCGCGAGGGCATGAGCGTGGACTGGGTCCGCACGGGTCAGGATGGTGCCGAAGCTTTGGCGAACGCTGGACATGCACTGGTGCTGCTGGATATTGGCCTGCCGGGTCAATCCGGGCTGGAATTGTTGAAAGCCACACGGCGCGCCGGCAATCGTACACCAGTTCTGGTGATAACGGCGCGCGATGAACTGGATGACCGCATCAGGGGTCTCGATCTCGGTGCCGATGATTATATCGTCAAGCCCTTCGAGACCCGCGAGCTGCTGGCGCGGATGCGGGCGGTTCTGCGGCGGCACGGCGGCGCGGCGCAGTCCACTTTGCAGGCAGGCGGAATGGTGCTTGACCTTGCCAGCCATGCATTGACCTGGCAATCCATAACAATAGTGCTGCCCGCCCGCGAGTTCGCCCTGATGCATGCCCTGGTCGAGCGACCCGGCACCATATTGTCACGCGGGCAGATCGAAGAGCGGATCTATGGATGGGGCGAAGAAGTTGAAAGCAATGCGGTCGATGTCTTGATTCATGCTATTCGCAAGAAGTTTGACAAGGACGTCATTCGCAATGTGCGTGGTGCAGGCTGGATGGTTTTGAAAGAAGCGCCATGAAATCGCTGCGCCGCACGGCTTTGGTCTGGATGACTGCCTTGCTGGCCTGCGTAGGACTTGTCGCCTGCGTTATTACCTACGAACTGGCCCGCCGTGAGGCCAACGGCTTTCTGGATGGGCAATTGCGCCAGATTGCGCTGAATGCCGGTGACGGTTTGCCCGACGCTGCCGATCCGTCCGTCAAGCATGACGCGGAAGATGATTTTGTCATCTCCATCTGGAATGCCGACGGCAGCCCCTCGCGCCGGGCGGGCAATGCCATCGCGCTGCCGCGGCAGAACAGGCAAGGTTTCGCCACCATATTCGCCGCCGACGAAGACTGGCGGATGTATCAGGCCAGTGATGGCCACCGCACCGTGCAGGTAGCGCAGCGCATGAGCGTGCAGCTGGAAATGGCGGAGAACGCCGCAATCCAGGCCGCTGTGCCTATCCTCGTTGTAATCCCTCTCGCTTGGCTGGTGATCGGCTGGTCGCTCGGCCACTTGCTGGGACGCGTCACAAAACTCGCCCGGACCGTTGGCGAGCGGGGTGTCGAAAGCCGGGAGCATATTCCCGTGTCGGGCGTGCCCACTGAAATCCGCCCGCTGGTCAGCGCCATGAATGCGCTGACGGACCGGCTGCAGCAGGCGCTGGAACAGCAAAAGCGCTTTATTGCGGATGCGGCGCATGAACTGCGTACCCCTCTGGCGGCTTTGCACCTCCAGATCGACAATCTCAGGGCGCGGACAGGGGATGGCGAGGCTGGACTAGTCGATGAACTGGGCGGCGGCATCCACCGAGCTTCGGCGCTAGTTGAACAATTGCTGCGGCTTGCGCGGTCGGACGAAAGCGCGCCGCAGCCGCCCGCCCAAATGCTCGACCTGACAGAACTGGTGACGCAATGCGTCGCCGATTTCGTGCAGATTGCTGCAGCCAGGCAGATCGATCTCGGCATGGGCGCAACGGACGCCTCCGTGCTCGCCGGCCTCCCAGCAGATCTGCGCGTGATGGTCGGCAATCTGATCGACAACGCCATCCGCTACACGCAGGAGGGCGGGATTGTGGATGTATCCGTCCGGCGCGCTGATGGGCCGGTGGTGATCGAAATTCTGGACACCGGCTGCGGCGTTGCCGAAGCCGATATTCCGCGCTTGTTCGACCGGTTTTTCCGCAGCGCGGCCAACGGGGCGGAAGGCAGCGGCCTTGGCTTGTCGATTGCGGCCAGCATCGCCCGGCAGCATGGGCTCGAGATCAAGATCGAGAACCGCACCGGCAGGCAGGGCCTGCGTGTGCGCGTAAACCGCCTGCCTGCCGGGCCGTCGCTCATTCGCAGCTAATTCTGCCGCGCTATTCACCCGGCGTGCAGCGGCGTCCGCATCAGCGCGCGTGGCCTGCAGACCGCGACGGAGAGACCGCATGAGCCAGCATGACAGCAGCCCCTCAACGACAATGCTGAACAAGGTCCCTGCCATCACGGTCTATTTCTGGATCATCAAGGTGCTGGCGACAACGGTGGGCGAAACCGCCGCCGACTTGCTGGCGACGCGCCTCAATTTCGGCCTGACGGTCACATCCTGGATCATGAGCGGCGTGTTTATTGCCGCGCTGATCTGGCAAATGCGGACGCGGGCCTATGCGCCGACGCCTTATTGGCTGACAGTCGTGCTCATCAGCATCGTCGGCACGCTGGTGTCGGACAACCTGGTCGACGGTCTTGGCATCAGCCTGGTCACCACATCGATTGCCTTTGCCCTTATCCTCGCAACCGTTTTCGCCGCCTGGCATGCCAGCGAAAAGACGCTTTCAGTTCACACCATCGTCACGACCCGGCGTGAGGCTTTCTACTGGGCAGCAATCCTGTACACCTTCGCCATGGGCACCTCGGTCGGCGACCTGATTTCCGAGACGCTGAACCTCGGCTATGGCCCCACCGCCGTCGTCTTTGCCGCGATGATCGGTGCCGTGGCATTCCTGCATTACGGGCTGAAGGTCAATGCCATCTTCAGCTTCTGGCTGGCTTATATCCTGACCCGCCCGCTCGGCGCTTCCATCGGCGACTACATGGCCAAGCCAATGATCGCCGGCGGCCTTGGCTGGGGCACGATCACCACCAGTCTGATATTTCTCGCCGCCATCCTGTCGTTTGTTGCTTTTTTGACCATCACCCGGACGGACCGTATCGCCCAGGTGGCGAGCGAAGTCTGATACCAAAAATCCCGAAAGCTGAAGTTTGGTGCCGCTTCTGCGTTCAGCGCTTGACTGCGCGGGGTTCATCCGGCCCACAGCCCAAAGCCAACCAAAAGGACATTGCCATGAACACCAACCTCGTAAAAGTCATTCTGCTTTCGGCAACCATCGGCATGGCGGCCACTACCGTCGCCCGCGCCGATTGCGAGAGCGACCTGCTCCAGCTCGAAGCCGCCTTCAAGACGCCCAACCTGACGCCGGTTCAGACAGCGGCGCTGAACGAGGCCAAAACCAAGGCTGTGGCGGCACTGAAAAAGGACGATGACAAAACCTGCAATGCCGCAATCACCGAGGGCATGACCAAGGCCGGGCAGAAAATGAAATAGGCCTGTACTAATTTTCCAGGGTCGATTCTGGGATGCGCGGTCGAGACCGCGCATCCCAGAACTATGTCATGATGGCCAAACTCAATTATTGAGCAACTCACCCTCATTCGCTCCTAAGTATGCGCAGCTATGGTCCCCGTTATGGCGATCCTTTGATTGCGCAAACGGGAACAATATCATGACCAGCCGAACCACCATCCGCACGATTTCCGCGACCTCTGCACTCGCTGTACTGACCACCTCCATAGCGCTGGCGACGCCCGCGTTTGCACGCGAGGGCGAAAAGCTTGCAGGGGAAGCGACACTGAGCCTCGATCAGGCCCGCGTCGCTGCACTTAAGGCCCAGCCGGGCAAAATCCTTGATCAGGAACTGGAGCATCGCACCGGCGGCTCAGGCCTGCGCTATTCCTTCGACATCAAGGTTGGCGCGTCTACCCATGAGGTTGGCATTGACGCCAGGACCGGCGAGACGCTGGTGAACAAGGCGGAGGGCGGCAAATGACGCGCGCCTTGCATCTGACAGCTGGCGCACGCGCCATGCTTTTGGTGCTGGCCGGAGGGGCGGCAGCGATTGCCGCCCCCTATGCCCAATCCCAGACAGTGCTTGCAACCCCGACCGTATTTGCGGCGCAGGAAGCCCCTGCCGCCAAAGAGAAAAACCCGCCCGGCGATATTCCCGACGATCAGGTGTTTGTGGCCTATGCCTCGCCATTGGGCTTTGCGTTGCAGGTGCCTGAAGGCTGGGCGCGCTCGGACGCCGCCGAGGGTGTCACGTTTGCCGACAAATACGGGCAAATCAGCGCAGGCGTCAAACCGGCGGCCGGGCCGCTGACACTCGCCAGCGTGCGGGCCAACGAGGCCGCAGAACTTGAAAAGACCGGTCATGCCGTCAAAATCTCCGGCGTCAGCGCGGTGACGCTTCCGGCTGGGGCAGCGGTAAAGATTGTCTATTCCGCCAATTCTGAAGCAAACCCGGTGACCGGCAAAAAAATCCGGCTGGAATGCGAGCGCTTTCTGCTGCGGCATGGCGACAAGGTTGCGACCCTGACGTTTTCGTCCCCGGCTGGTGCTGACAATGTCGACCAGTGGGTGTTGATAAGCCAGTCCTTCGCGTGGCAGTAACATCATGCTCCTGCAAGCCGATGATCTCTTCCGCTTTTATCACCCCGGTGATGCGGAAGTGCGCGCCCTGCGTGGTGCCAGCCTCAGCGTCGGGCGGGGCGAAATTGTCGCGCTGGTTGGCCCGTCCGGCAGCGGCAAATCCACCTTGCTCGCCTGCATAGCCGGTCTGGATGAGCCGGACGGCGGCGTCGTGACCATCGATGGCCACCAGATGACCCGGCGGCCCGAGGCGGAGCGCGCCGCCTTGCGCGCCAGTTCAATCGGATTTCTGGCGCAAGCGGGCAATCTGTTCGCCCACCTTACGGTGGGCGGGAATATTGCCTTGCAGTTGCAATTGGCCGGGCTGTCGCCCGACCGCGCCCGCATCAGCGCCTTGCTGCAAAAGGTTGGCCTGGTTGAGCGGGCCGATGCCCTTCCCGCCACGCTATCAGGCGGTGAGGCGGCACGTGCCGGACTGGCGGTCGCGCTTGCTGCCGACCCGCCGCTGCTGATCGCTGACGAACCCACGGCGGAAGTTGATGCGCAAACCGAAGCGCGCATCCTTGATATTCTGGAGCAGCGTCGCGCCAGCGGCGGCGCGGCCCTCATCGCCACGCACAGCCGCTCCTTGAGCGCCCGCGCCTCGCGCGTTTTGGCGATCGCCGACGGGCGAATTGCGCAAGCCACATCTTTGGCAAGTGCGCCTGTGATCGCAGCACGGTCGCCTCCGGCCCGCCGCCCGCTGCCGGGGGCGCGTCTTGTCGAGGCCCGGGATGCTGCTTGCAGCTTTGTGGGCGCGGGGCGGCAGTTTGTTGCGGTGCAAGCTTTTGGATGCGCGCTGTTTGCGCGCCAGCGCATCGCCTTGATAGGGCCGTCCGGCGGCGGCAAGTCCACGCTGCTCAACCTGCTCGCCGGTCTGGAACAGCCAAGCGCTGG
>JANLPP010000203.1:0-6235 GCA_031367295.1 Hyphomicrobiales bacterium
AGCATCCCGGCAGGACGGATGAAAATGAAGCGTCCGCACCGCGTGCCGCTCGCGCCGCAAGCGCTTGAGGCGCTGAAGGGCTTGCGCGCCATCACCGGGCGCGGCGCGCTGCTATTCCCGTCCGTCCGTTCCCCCGCGCGCTGCATGTCGGAAAACACGCTCAACGCCGCGCTGCGGCGGCTTGGCTACAGCAAGGACGACATGACCGGCCACGGTTTCCGCGCCGCCGCGTCGTCAATGCTGAACGAAAGCGGCAAATGGAACGCCGACGCCATCGAGGCGCAGCTCGCCCATTTGGAAAACAATTCCATCCGCCGCGCCTACGCGCGGGCGGATTTTTGGGAAGAGTGGGTGCGGATGATGGGATATTGGGCAGACAGGCTGGACGCCATGCGGAGAGGCGGCGAGGTGGTAAGGTTGAGGGCGTGAAAGCCAGCACTTAATATTGACCTTCGAGCGAGGCTTCCAGCAGGGTAATTTCGCCGGGCGTGAGGTCGAAGAGCTTGTAGACGATGGCGTCGATGTCGCGCTCCGCCGCCTCGATTTGCGCCGTCAGCGCCCGCACCTTGTCACCTTCCGCGCGCAGATAGTTTTCCCAGTCGTTGCGGTCTTTCAGCGGAATGTCGGCCTTGAAGGCTTTCTTCACTTCGGCGCGGAAGGCGGCGAAGTCGAGTGTCCACCAGCGGCGGAGTTTGTCGTTGAGCTTGGGGACGCGTTCGGGCGGGCAGAGATCGGGGATGCGGCGCAGGACAGAGCGCTGATGCGCAAGACGTAACCCAGCCGCCTTTGCCACGTCGGCTGCTGTTTTTTCCAGAGTTGGATTTATGGTTGCCGGAAGCGGCGTCTGCTCCACAAATTCGGTAAAAAGACGCAAATAGCCGCCCCGCGCGTAAGTCGTCAGGCTTGTCCAGAAAAACCAGCAGAGCCGCGAATTGAGAAATCCTGACATCCAGTTCTTGTTGCACGGTATGAAATAGCAGGTGTTTGCCACGAAGAATCCCGCTGTGTCCGGCACAAACGGATTGCTGTTGCAGATGTCCTGATAGATAATTTTGGAGCGCGCCATTTTGCCCTGATACGCCAACTGCGCCTGCTGCAACTCAAACCATTCCTGTTTCGTCGCACGCTTCACGAGGCGGTCCTTAAACGGCAACAGGTGATCGCGGATCGCCGGATAAGCCGCAATATCCACCTTGCCTTTCGGCGTATTGATCAGAAACAGGTCTTCGCTCTCCACCCGCCAGCGCTTGATGTTTTCGCCGCGCAGAAACGGCACGAGCAATTCTGATGAACGCGCATCGCGCGCCACAAGCGCATTGCGGGTCTCGCGACTGACAACGAAAGCGTCGTTCAGCCCCGTCACAATGCCCCGCAGCGGCGGCCCGTAAACCTCGCCCAGCGTCTTGCGCCCGGTCTTGATCTTCGCCCGCAGCCGCGCCAGCGCATCGCCTTCCAGCTGCCACGAGCCATCGCCCAGCCGCGCACGCGGCATGGCGGCGGCATCCGTCCTGAACGTACGGCCCAAATCCTCCGGCACGGATTTTTCAAGTTTCAGGAAGCGCAGCGCTGCATCGTCCGCCGCAGCCTTCGCCTCCGGCTTGCGCATCGTCAAAATCGCCGGATAGGTCGTAACGCCCTCAAACACCTGAATGTCACCAAAATCGATGACGCTCTCAATCTGCGCCCGCGTGCGCAGATAATGCCGCAGCGGCTCGCCCGATCCCGTGCGCAAAAACGTCGAGGATGAAATATAGCCGAGCCGCCCGCCGGGCTTCAGGCATTCAAAACCGCGCTCGAAGAAATAGGCGTAGAGGTCCGCCCGCTCCGCCGCGACGCTGTAATGCTTGGCCAGATAGGGCTTGAACGGTTTCAGCAATTCCATCCGCACATAGGGCGGGTTGCCGATGACGATATCGAAGCCGCCGCTGGCGAAGACGGCGGGGAAGGCGGCCTGCCAGTCAAAAGCGCGGCCATGCTCGGCCTTGTCGGCGATGATGCTGTTGCCGCAATGGATGCTGGCGTCGAGGTCTTGCAGCCGTTTGCCGGGCCGCGCGGTTTTCAGCCACAGCGCCAGCTTGGTGATTTCCACCGGCTCGGGATTGAGATCGACGCCATAGAGATTGGAGGCGAGAATGTCGCGGTCCAAGTCTATTTCCGCCGCCAGCCCCAGCGCCGTAAGCCGCCCGGCCACGCGGGCATATTCGCCCGCCAGATAATCGAAGGCGGCGATCAAAAACGCACCGGAGCCGCAAGCCGGGTCGAGCACAGTCAGCCCCTTCAGCGCGGCGGCATAGGCGCGCCAGACCTGCGGCTCCGTGCCATCCGGCCAGACAAACGCCTCGCCGTCGCGCGTTACCCCATGCGCTTCAAGAATCGCGTCAAAGCGTTCCTGCAGGGTGCGCCCGATAGTCTCCTCGACAATGAAGCGGGTGATGAATTCCGGCGTGTAGACGACGCCATCGCGCTTGCTCTTCTTGACCTTCGGCGGCTCCAGCCCCTGCGCCTGCGCGCGCATTGCCTCAATATCGGAAATCGATTGCTCGAAAATATGCCCGAGGATGGAAACGGAAACGTCGCTGCCATAATCATAGTCGGCGAGCGCGGCAAATTTCTCGCAGATGAAGTTGGTGAGTTTTAGCGCATCAATGGCCGGATCGGCCTTGAACAGGCCGCCATTATAGGCCGGGATGCCAAGCGCCTCGTTGCCCTTGTCCACGGCGTCGAACAGCGTGCGGAAATTATCCCAGGCATTGGGGCGGTATTTTGAGACGTCCGCATAGGCATTGGCGATGGTTTTTTCCGGCAGCAGTTTGGTGTCTTCGGCAAAAGCAATAAACAGCACGCGGTCGAGAATGGTTTGCGCGTGCTCGATTGCCGCCAGCATGGACAGGCGCGGCGGCTGCGCTTGCAGCGTGTCAATCAGTGCATTGCGCGTCTCGCGATACTCCTTGTAGAGCTTGTCCGTAATGTCCTTGTCTTCGGACGCGCTGTCCTTCAGCAGCGCCCCGGTGCGGCCTTCCAGCAGGGCGGCGGGGTTCAGGAACAACCACAGCCGCTCAAGCTCGCGCTCTTCGCCAAGCCGCGCCAGGTCCCAGAACTCGTAGAGGTCGCGGCCATAGCCAAAGGCGTAAAGGCGGATTTCGGCGCAGTTGGACACCAGCACCCACTTTGCGCCGGGCGCGTCGATGGCGTATTCCCAGGCCTGCTGCACCGGGCTTTTGTGCCGCCCCGGCATGATTGCGTCGAGATCGCGCGTGCCCGGCCCCTTGAGCTCAAACGGCGCGAGCACCGCGCGGGCGCGGCCCTCAAAGCGTCCGAGCGCCACGTCGGCGCTGCCCGGTCCAAGCGTTTCTTCGGTCGCCAAAGAGAATAGGCCGTCTGCGCGATACGGCGCGTAGCCAAGCACCGTCACAAGCACCTGCTGGATGAATTCACCCCGGACGGCGGTTTCTTTGGCTTTGGCAAACAGGGGGTTGGCGGCCTGCGCGGCCCATGCGGCTGCGGCCTTGCGCTGCGCATCGCTCAAATGGAACGTGTATTCGCGCAGCGCCTTGCGGACGGTCTTTGCGTTGAAGAGCGTGCCGAAGGGCAGACGATTCTGGAAGGCCATGCGCTACACTTGCCTGCCACTGGCAGAACAGGCAAGAGGCGTCAGGCTGCCCGCGAAGCCTTCAGCCGGTCCAGCGCCGCCTGCATTGCAGCGATGTCGCTTTCCGGCCTTTGCCCCGTCCCAAGCTCCGCCCGCCGCCGCATGATGACGGTTTGCCTGTGACCGGGCAACGTTCCGTAGCTTTCGCGGGTGGTCCAGACGCTTTCGTGGCCAAAATTCTGCGACCACGCCTTTTCTTCTTCCCGCGTCAGGTTGAGCGTGTCGGCGTCCAGCGCCAGCGTCTTGCGCAGCAAATGCGGGTTGCAGGCGGGCAGTCCCGCCGCCGCAAAGGCTTTGGCGAAGATGCGGCAGATGGGTTCTGCGCCACTCCAGGGCTTGCGCGTCAGGCCTTGCGCCACAAAGTTGCGGTCCGCGTCCTGCCCCATGACCGTTGAGGGGAAGAGCGTTCGTCCGGCCCAAAGCCAAGCTCCTGCGTCAACATGCCCAGATAGTCCGCGACGATTGCGAGCGGTTCCGGCCCGACGGGAAAAAAGCTTGGGGTGAAGGTTTTGCGTCCCTTGGTCTTCACGTCGCGGCCATCCTGAAAAATAGTCCGCGCCGCAAAGTCCACATGTTTCAGCCGGAAGCTGGCGATTGCGCCGTCGCGAGCGCCGGACAATATAGCGAAAGCGATTACGGCCCGGTCGCGTTTCTCAACAGGCGAGCCGCAGGGCATGCGCGCCAGCACCGCCTTCACATCGTCCAGAGTCGGCGCGGGCTTGTCCCGCCGCGCGCCAGCAATACGCCGGTCCTGATCCGCGTTAGCCGACGTGAGATTGAATGGACGGCGGGCGTCTGCTTCAGCCTGCTCGCTGTGATGATGCTCGTCTTGAGCAGCTTTTTTTTGATTTTCATCGGCAATTGCTGCGTCGCGCGCATCATCAAGCGCCTCGTCACTCATTGCCGAAAGCAAGACACGATAGGCGTTTGCCACTTCCACCGCCATGTTTATGAAGGCGGCGTTGGCCCCCAGTCTCGCCAATACGTTCCGTGACCCGGTGACCCCGTTCCGGAAACGCCCTATCTGGAATCAATTCGAATGACGGGCGTCGAGAAATCGATAATGTGCGCGTCAGAATCTTGCATAAGAAATGGCTTCTGACATTGCCGATCCCCCAATATCTTAAATCCATCCGCGCCAAATTCGCCACGGACGATGCCACCGAACACAGCTACCGCCCGGCGCTTGAGGCGCTTTTCGAGAGCATCGGCAAAGGCCTGACCGCCGTGAACGAGCCGAAGCGCGTCGCCTGCGGCGCGCCGGATTTTGTCATCAAACATAACACTATCGATATCGGCCATTGCGAGGCCAAAGACCTTCACGTTGATCTGAAGAAACTGAAGGATGAAAATCTCGCGCAGAAAAACCGCTACCTCAAGGCGCTGCCCAATCTCGTCTACACCAACGGTCTGGACTTTGAGTTCTACAAGTCGGGCCAGAAAATCCGCAGCGTCAGCATCGCCGCGCTGTCCGGCGGCAAAATCACGCCGCTGCCGGAGAATTTCGCCGCGCTGTCAAACCAGCTTGCCGCCTTCGCCTCCGAGCGCCCGCAGACCATCGCCACCGCCAAAAAACTGGCGGAGATGATGGCGGGCAAGGCCGTGCTGATCAAGGACATCATGGGCCGCGCGCTCAAGGCCGACGCGCACCTGGCGACCGAGCTGACCGGGCAGTACAAGGCGTTCAAGGCGCATCTCATCCACGACATCAGCGCCGAAGATTTCGCCGACATCTATGCCGAGACCATCGCCTACGGCCTGTTCGCCGCGCGGCTGCACGACACCAGCCTCGACACCTTCAGCCGCGCCGAAGCAATGGAGCTGTTGCCGAAATCAAACCCGTTTCTGCGCAGCCTGTTCGGCTATATCGCAGGCGTTGATCTCGATGACCGCATCGCCTGGGTTATTGACGAACTCTGCGACGTACTGCGCGCCTGCGACGTGCAGGCGCTGATGCAGGATTTTGGCAGGTGGACGGCGCGCAACGATCCGTTCCTGCATTTTTACGAAACCTTCCTTGCGCAATATAATCCGGCCAAGCGCAAGGCGCGCGGCGTCTGGTACACACCCGAGCCGGTGGTGAATTTCATCGTCCGCGCGGTGGACGATGTTTTGAAGACCGAGTTTGGGCTGCCGCTCGGCCTTGCCGACACCAGCAAGATCACGATTGACTGGGACGGCGGGCAGGGAAAATCATTCAAAAAGCAGGTTCACCGCGTCCAGATTCTTGATCCCGCCACAGGCACGGGCACTTTTCTTGCCGAAGCGGTGAAGCAGATAGCGGCGCAGGTCAAGGGCGTGGCGGAGGGCATGTGGTCGACCTATGTCGAGCAGGATTTGATCCCGCGCCTGCATGGTTTTGAGCTGCTGATGGCGAGCTACGCCATGTGCCACATGAAGCTCGACATGATGCTGGTGGACCTTGGCTACAAGCCGACAGCCACTCCGCCGCGCCTTGGGGTTTATCTCACCAATTCGCTGGAGGAAGGCGAGACCGTCGCGCAGGATTTGTTTGCGCAATGGCTGGCGAATGAGGCGAAGTCGGCCAGTGAGATCAAGCGGCAGATGCCGATCATGTGCGTGATC
>JANLPP010000209.1:0-2219 GCA_031367295.1 Hyphomicrobiales bacterium
TCCAGAATCTCGCGCTGTTCCAGGGCCTGACGGTGTTTGAGAATCTGCTGGTGGGCGCTTACCGGCACGGCGCGTCGGGCCTGCTGGAAGGCGCGTTTGCGGGCTGGCGCGCCCGGCGGGAGGAGCGCGCGGCGCAGGCGCGGGCGCACGAAATCCTCGCCTTTCTCGGCCTGTCCACCGCCGCCGGGTCTCTCCCCGGCGAACTGCCCTATGGCCAGCAAAAGCAGGTGGAGTTTGGCCGCGCCCTGATGCAGCAGGCGCGCCTGATCCTGCTCGACGAGCCGATGGCGGGCATGAGCCGGGCGGAGAAAACCCGCATGGTTGAAATGATCCGCGATGTGCGCGGGCGGCTCGGCGTCAGCTTTCTCATTGTCGAGCATGACATGCCGGTGGTGATGGACATTTCGGACAAGATCGTCGTCCTCGATTTCGGCGCCAAGATCGCCGACGGCGCGCCGCGCGACGTACAGAACGACAAGGCCGTCATCGCCGCCTATCTCGGCAGCTGACGGCACCAGGCTCAGCGAGGCGCTGCACAGAATGGATATGCTGGACCGCCCGGCCGATTTCATTCCCCGGCCGACACATCAAGTTCGACGAAAAAAGCCGCCGCGCCGCCGCACACGCAAGTTTGTCCGTAGGGCTCGATGGGTCCAAAGCTCAACTCGTGGCGCAACTGGCATCAGGGTTTTTGCAAATTACTCGTCTGCACCGGTTTGGATTTACGGCATACATTTACGGGGCCATGTTACGCAAAGTAATATTACATCGCGTTTTCAGGCCTGGACAGGTGCGCAATGCATATCCTGTCCCTCAACCCGGCAATCCATAACACCAGCTACACTTTCGTGCGCGCGCCCAAAATGTCCTGCCCGGCGCGGTCTTCAGAGATTCACCGGCTTGTAGTAACCGACGCCGCAATAGATGTCGCCGATGGGGGTGACGAGCGTCACTTTCGGCATCGGTGTCGGATCGGCACCGGGTCTGGGGAACATATGGCTCACCGCGCGGATTTCACCCTCCTTGGCGCCTTTCGCCGCGTCGTGGAGTTGCTGACCAAACTGGCTGCCTTCGTAGTCCTTCATGAGTTTGGAATTCGGTAGATTGGAATTGGGATTGGCGAGCGTCAGGCCCGCACTATCAGCCAGGTTGCGGCAAAATGGGTAAAGATCGCGGTCGTTGAATTCGTTGTTGTTGATTTTTTCTATCGCCTTGATTTTGTCGGCCTTCACGGCGTCGACAACCTTCATGAGCATCGCCTTGGCTTCATCGGCGGTGCCGAATTCGGATTGCTGGGCCGTGGCGGCGGGGGCCACAAGGAGTGCGAGGCAAAGACTGCAAAGTACAGCGGGCTTCGTGAGTGGATTGCGGATCATGACATTTCTCCGATATCGCGAGTGCTTAAAGCGCATAGCGAAAACGTCGGCACCAAAGCTTTGTTCCCTTCACGAGGACCAATATTTGTCCGCCTGCCATCGGCTGGTTGGAGCAATGCGGTCAATACTGTCTCCCCTCCAATCGACACTCACTCCTCCCATGCCCGACTTCCAGACCCGCCGCCGTGTGGCACATTCGGCGGCCAGCATATGCGACCTCGAAATTACGAAATTGCGGCGACAGGATACGCATTGCACGATTGCACCGTCCTCCCATTATGGCGCGTGAAGCGATCCAGAGCTGCGCGCGTGGCCTCTGGATTGTTGCGCGCAGGCAACGAGGGGAAGACAGTTGCGCAGGGCACCGCCAGGGGCCGCTGGCATGCCATCCGCATAGCGGTCGCATTTCTAATTTATCTTTCGCATCGCGGATGGCTGGGATAGGCTCGCGGTGTGTCGTGGTCATCGCGGCCCCGAACTCTTGCAATGTGGAGCAACCCAATGCAGACGAGTTACAAACTTGCTGTCGCCCTTGGCGTCGGCATTGTCATGGGTGGCGCAGCCGCTGCGCGCCGCGCTGACCGGGCGCGGCACATCGCCGGGGATTTTTGACGTGCTGGCGGTGCTGGGGCGGGCGGAAAGTCTGGGGCGGTTGGGGGATCAGGCGGGGTGAGGCGCATACCAGCGAACCTCGATCTGAGCGATTTGACCATCCCGCCGTCGTTGCGAGCGCAGCGAAGCAATCCAGAGGGTGCCACGTGTGACTCCTGGGTTGCTTCGCTTCGCTCGCAATGACGGAGAGGCACGCAAAGAGCCAATTGCAAGGGGCGCTGGTATCAGTCC
>JANLPP010000237.1:0-2742 GCA_031367295.1 Hyphomicrobiales bacterium
CGCTGTCGTCCGGGCCGCTCGCGCCGCGCGCGAAAAGGCTCGCGGCGTTGTCGAGCAGCTGCTTCTTCCAGGTGTAAATCTGGTTGGGATGCACCCGTGGCGCTTGGCCAGTTCGGGAACCGTCGCGTCCTCGCGCAAAGCCTCAAGCGCAATCTTCGCCTTGACCGAAGCGTCAAACTTCTTGCGTGCCGTCGTCATACCAGTGCTCCATCGGTTGCGACAGAGCAGGACGCGCTACACCTTAACAGCTGGTCCTATAAACGGGGTCCACTTCACAAGCCTGGGGAGACCGGATTTTGGGCTTGCTGGGGAGAGAGGGGGAACGCCCTCTTTCCCCGCGAAAAAGCGCCAGTCCTGGCGCGTGTCATGCAAATACGTTTTACGTCAGATACGGCCGCGCTCTGGCGCGGCGCCGCATGCTGAGAGACGGATCGTCACCGAAGGCGGCGACGGACCTTTGGCTGGCTCCGTGAGCGTCGGCCTGCCGCCGCGAATAGAGCCGGTGCGGCAATGGCTGCCTCACCCTTTATAGGACTGTTTGGACAGTTCGACACCCAAAGCCCTTCAATCCTCGAACCCGGTCGACTCCGGCTTGAATTTCAACTGCTTCGCGTTGTCGCGCACCACGCCAACCTCGGCATCGTCAAAGCCCCCCGGAGCTTCGGCTTCAATTTCGAGAGTGAGCTTGACCATCACGCCCTGCGTACGCTGCAATTCCATCACTACAGCATTCAGGATCGTGTCGAACGATTTCACTGGACGCACAATGTCAATTTCTACCGTGCCATAGAACCGGCGCGGCTTTCTTGGACCAACGGGCGCAGAAGCGCTGGGCGCGCTGTCTCCTCCAGGAGCACCCGCAGGCATGGTTGAGCGAGCAGCGACTGTGCCCATGGCGACGGGCTTGGACTCGTTGCGGCGCAGGTGATCGAGGACAGCTTCGGTGCGCACAATCAGGGCGGATGAGCCGAACATTTCCGGCGGCGATTTTGCCCATGCGAGATTGACGTAGGTGCCTGCACTCGCATCAAAGTTGTCGGCATAGCCAAATGCGGGGTCGAGCTTGGCCACAGCCTCACGGATGGCGGCTTCCAGCACCGTTCGGTCCCGGAGCTTTGGCAGATACACATAGGCCGCGAACCAGTTGGCTACCTCGTCAATAGCGAGGTGCGGCTTATCCTCCGGCCACAGCGGATTCAGATGAAGCCACAGCGCATCCGGCCCGAGCTTTTCCTTGGCAATCCCGTCGCTGCGGGCCTTGTCGTAGGCGCCGAGCGGAATTGCCGCGCGGTCTTTTGAAGAAACCGACAGGTGATCCAGATCGAAGGCGGTCCCGGCCATGGTGGTGTCGGTCTTGACTGGATAGAGAATGTGGCTCCAGGCATTGCGCACGGCTTTTTGAGCGCCGTCCCGGCTGGTCCTGGCCTTCTCCTCGGCATCCCTGATTTGTCCGCTGGGCAGTTGGTTGCGCAACTGCTTGTCTTGCGAAATCTCGGCCCATGCCATCGCCTTCCGCATGACCTCGCGGGCCGTATTGAGCAGCGCCTCGTCAGCGGCAACAAAAAGCAGCGTGTTGCGGAAACGCCGCTGCGAGGCACGGCAACGCAGCAAGGCTTCTGTCGCGGCGTCTGTCGCCGCAGACTTGGCGACGCCTTTGCCTGAATGCGGGGTGGCAGGCCCGAGGAGTACCAGAGACAATGCTTGGGCTTCGTCAATCGTCACCGGATCATCGGGTGCCGCAAAGACGCGATGGAAGCCGCCCTTGCTGGCGGAATCGTCCCTGAGCACCTGCGTGATCGCCGTTTCGACTTCGTGGTCAGGGAAAGTCTTGGCGCGGTCCTCCGCCAGCCGGTTCAGGGTTGGCTGGGTTGAGAACCAGTAACGCCCGGCCTCTTCGTAGAGATAGGTTGCCCTTTCATGCAACTCGCGCAAAGCCTCGCCAAAAATAGCCAGTTGATCGCCCGGCTCCGCAGAGGCGAGGCGAAGGCCTTGCCCGGTGAGGCCCGCATTGGGTCGCCCGACCAGCGGTGCCGAGCACAGGAACACCGCGCGTGCAGCGCGCGTCGCGGCCCGCATTTGCGAAATGCGCCGTGACGGATTGGCTTCCATCCGGCTTGGCAGCGAGCCTTCGCCATCAACTTCCTTGTCCACAACCGCGCCAAAACCCGGATCGAGCGGGTAGAGCACGTTGGCCCGCACGCGCTCGTGCGCGATTGGCACGCGGCCCGGCGTGATCAGCGGGTCGCGGACCTGCCCATGCCACAGCACGCCGACGACATTGGCCATGAACCGCAGCACGCCGCGCGTGCGCTGGAATTTTTCAAGGCTGGCCCAGTCTTTCGACAGCCGGTCAAAAAGCTCCGGGTGGATCGGGTAGGACAGGCGCAGCAAGTCGAGATAGCGGCCTTCCCTGGCTTCGGGCGGAAACTCCGCCGGGTTTTTCTTGTAGAGGTCGTGAAAGGCTTTGACGGTCTCGTCCCGCGCCCGTTCGCCGTCATCATCCAGCGCCTGGAACAGTCGCCGCCGGATGATTTCGTAGGTCTCGTCGCCGGAGGCTGGCAGCCAGGGCGATTGCACACGGCCAAAGATTTTTTCGAGCCGCAGCAGCGCTGCCTTGCCCTTCTGGCCGCCAGCTTCTGCGTCGCTTTCGGGCAGCGAGCCGACGATCAGGATACCCGGCACCATTTTGGCGGCTTCCGTCAGTGATTGCATGAAGGACAGGAACGCCTCAAACCTGTCGTC
>JANLPP010000310.1:0-1598 GCA_031367295.1 Hyphomicrobiales bacterium
GCGCTGCATGCGCAGGGCTTCCGCTACCGGCTGCATCCGCGTGGCGTGCCCGGCAAGCCGGACGCGGTGTTTCCCCGATTTCACGCCGTGCTGTTTGTCAACGGCTGTTTTTGGCACGGCCACGACTGCCCGATGTTCCGAATGCCCGCCACACGGCAGGAATTCTGGGCGTCAAAATTCGCGCGCAATCGCCTGCGTGACAACGATGTGCGGCGGCAGCTTCGCAGTGCGGGCTGGCGCGTCCTGACGGTTTGGGAATGCGCGCTGCGCGGGCGTGGCGCGCTTGGGCTGGCGACCGTGACATCCAGGGCGGCGGCGTGGTTGCGGGGAAATGAGGATAACAAAATACAAAAGGAGCTAGCTATCCGGGGTTCCAGTTAGAGTCTATTGATGCCGGATTACTATGTTCTTCAAATGCCATTCCAGCGCCACTGGCGAAGGCGCAAGTCGCTGCACCGTGGGTTGAGAGAGCGCTCTGGAATCGAACGGCAAAAGGTGACTGTTTTGCGGAAGGGCCATCACCTTGGCTGGAATCATGATCTGGTTTCCTGCGGTCACGCCAAAGAGACCCCGGTCAAAAGCCCAGTGATGCGACCGGCACAAGGCAAGCCCGTTACGCGCATCATCTGCGCCCTTAAGGCTGCGTGGCACGATGTGAGCGGCCTCAATTTCACAAAGGCCCGTTGGGCTGGCGAGGCCATTGCCGCAAACAGCGCACCTGAAGCTGTAGAGTTTCGTCACGCTTCGCTGAAATGCTTGGGAGCGGGCCATTCTGACGGCCCGAGATTCGACAAGCAACGCGTCGTTGTCAAAAATCGCGAGAGGTTTGGCTTCATGGGCAGCCTGTGCGTCAAGCGCATCCTGTACTGTCCTTTCAGGCATGGGTTTTTCGTCCGCGATCAATGGACCACACTTCCGGCCATTCGCACTCGCGTTGACATGTGCGAATTCTGGATCACTTGACCGGATCAGCCGCATCCGAAAGAAATTTGGGTCACTCAAGCTGCGTTCTATCAGCACAAAATCGCCGGCGCTTGCCTCGCTCCGGAATGCTGAGAGATTACCGGTAATTCGCCGCTCGGGAGACCGGGTACCTCCCCATGTCTGGTATTGGTATCTTGTGGATACAACCTCGGGGAGTTTTTTCCCAACGAACAGCGCCGCACGAATGTTTTCATCTGCGGTCGCGCCGGTTTCGCCTATCTTTGATCGCAGGTCGGGAAAATATCTGTCGAGGTCTTTTGGTATGACAATTCCGGCCTGATGACCTGACGACTGGCCGGTATCATTGTGGGCGAGCCGCTTGAAAAGAGGCCGATCAAAGCCTTCGAACGAGGCCATATGTCACCTTGCAATGCGGTTTTTTAGTTACACCCGATTCGGCCTGTGTCGTAATTCTTGCACCTCGTTGGTTATTCATCAATCGCCAAAAAAAGGAGGAGCGCACCGCGCCCCTCCCCCTTCCTCGTGTCATCCGGGAGGATGAACTCTCACGCTCACTTCTTGGGCGGGCTTGCCGGCCAGGACTTGATCAGCGTGTCATAGTCGATGGTTTCACCCTTCGGCTTTTCGTTCGCAAGCTTCGCCTGCGGCGCGAT
>JANLPP010000314.1:0-10670 GCA_031367295.1 Hyphomicrobiales bacterium
CATGGCAACGCGGGCGCATGCGCGCCTTTCCCACGCCTCTGCCGATTGACGATGTTCTGGACGCGCTCGCCGCCGCCCTGCGCGCCGCGCCCAACGCCGTGCTGGTCGCGCCGCCGGGCGCGGGCAAGACCACGCGTGTGCCGCTGGCCCTGCTGGACGAGCCATGGGTTGGCGCTGGCAAAATCATCGTGCTGGAGCCGCGCCGTCTCGCTGCCCGCGCCGCCGCCGCGCGCATGGCCGCGACGCTGGAGGACAGCGTCGGCGGCGTCATTGGCCTGCGCGTGCGGCTCGAGTCAAAAGTCTCCGCGCGCACCCGCATCGAGGTGGTGACGGAGGGCGTCTTCGCCCGCATGATTCTGGATGATCCCGAATTAAGCGGCATCAGCGCCGTGCTGTTTGACGAGTTCCACGAGCGTTCGCTCGATGCCGACCTTGGCCTCGCGCTGGCGCTTGACGCGCAGGGCGCGCTGCGGCCTGACCTGCGCCTGCTGGTGATGTCGGCGACGCTTGACGGCGCGCGCGTGGCGCGGCTGCTCGGCACACCGGGAAACCTCGCGCCGGTGCTCGAAAGCGCCGGCCGTGCTTTCCCGGTGATAACACACTATGCCGGCCGCGATCCGCGGGCGCGGCTCGATGATGAGGTGACGCGCCTTGTGCTGCGGGCGCTGGAAACGGAGCGCGGCTCGGTGCTGGTTTTTCTGCCCGGGCAAGGCGAGATCATGCGCGTCGCCGACCAGCTGCGCGCCCGCCTGCGCGATGACAGCATCGACATTGCGCCGCTGTTTGGCGCGATGGACCGGGGGACGCAGGATGCGGCCATTGCGCCCGCAGCGCCCGGCCGCCGCAAGATCGTGCTCGCCACCGCCATCGCCGAAACCTCGCTGACGATCGAGGGCGTGCGCGTTGTCATCGACAGCGGCCTGGCGCGTGTGCCGCGCTACGAGCCGGACATCGGCGTGACGCGGCTGGAGACGGTGCGCGTGTCACGCGCCGCCGCCGACCAGCGCCGCGGCAGGGCCGGGCGCACGCAGCCGGGCGTCTGCTACCGGATGTGGGAAGAGGCGGGCATGGGCGCGCTGGAGCCTTTCGCGCGGCCCGAGATTCTCGACGCGGATCTGGCCAGCCTGCTGCTTGATCTGGCCAGCTGGGGGGCGCGCGACCCCGGCACGCTGGCCTGGCTTGACCCGCCGCCCGCGCCTGCGGTGAGCGAGGCGCGCCGGCTGCTGCGCGATCTTGGCGCGCTTGACGCGGATGGCGCGATCACCGGCGCGGGCCGGGCACTGCGCGCGCTGGCGCTGCCGCCGCGCCTTGCGCGCATGGTGCTGGCGGCTGGCGCGCCTGGCGGGGCGGGGCTTGGCGCGGCGGGGCTTGGCGCGGCGGGGCTTGCAGGCGAGATTGCCGCAGTGATCGTCGAGCGCGGGCTTGGCGGCGATGGCGCGGACGCGGGCGAGCGGGTTGAGCGGCTGCGGCGCGACCGCAGCGCGCGGGCGCAGGACGCGCGCAGGCTGGCTGCGGGCTGGACGCGGCAGGCGCAGGCGCAAGGGGCGGGCAATGCGCGCGGCAGTGGCGACACCGCGCAGGCAGGCCGCCTGCTGGCGCTGGCCTTCCCCGACCGCATCGCCAGGGCGCGCGGAAAACCCGGCGAGTTTCTGATGGCCAATGGCCGCGCCGCCGCGCTCGAGCCGCACGATCCTCTGGCGCGCGCGGCATTTCTGGCGATTGGCGAAATCACCGGGCGGGCGGGCGCGGCGCGTATCCTGCTGGCCGCGCCGTTGCGGCTGGACGAGATTGAGGCGCTGGCGTCAGGCACCATCGAAACGGTTGAGGAAACGGTTTACGACAAGGCCGCGTCTGCTGTGCGGGCGCGCCGCCTGCGCCGCCTTGGCGCGCTGGTGCTGGCCGAGCAGCCAATGCCCGCGCAGGGCCCGCAGGCCGCCGTGCTGCTGGCCGAGGGCATCGCGCAGAGCGGCATTGCGCGCCTGCCCTTCACCAAAGCGCAAAAGCAGTGGCGCGACCGTGTGCTGTTTCTGCGCCGGGCTGAGGGCGAGGCCTGGCCTGACGTGTCCGATGACGGGCTGGCCCTTGCGGCCGCCCAATGGCTGGCGCCGCATATTGAAGGCAGGACCTCGCTCGCCGCGATCAGCGCGGACGACCTCGACAGCGCGTTGAAGGCCTTGCTGCCCTGGGACAGGGCGCGCCGCCTTGACACCGATGCGCCAACGCATTTTGCCGCGCCGACCGGCAGCCACATCCCGGTGGATTATGAGAGTGAGGGCGCGCCGGTGCTCGCCATCCGGGTGACAGAACTCTACGGCCTGTCGGCGCATCCGGCGCTGGCGGGCGGGCGTGTGCCGCTGACCCTGCACCTGCTGTCGCCCGCGCACCGGCCCATCCAGATCACCCGCGACCTGCCCGGCTTCTGGCGCGGCTCATGGCCGGAGGTCAGGCGCGAGATGAAAGGCCGCTACCCCCGCCACGTCTGGCCCGATGATCCGGCCAGCGCCGCCCCTACAGCGCGGGCAAAACCGCGCGGAACCTGAGGCGGGGCAGCCGACGCTTACTTGCCCATCGGAATCTTTTGCCCGTTGACCGTCACATTGCGGCCGCCCGCAATATCGACAACCCAGACCAGCCGGCCTCCAGCCCCGGTTTTTGCGAGGCCCTTCAGGAATGTGATGGCAAGGCTGACCTTCTGCATGTCGGGAAATGTGTCGCCATTGGCCTGCAAAAACGCGACGGTCTTGTCGAAGCCATCCGCGCTGAAGGTAAAATGGCCGGCAGGGTCAGGCGGCGTGACAAGCATTTCGCCCTCAAAGGAAATATCGATCAAAGGGATGGTGAAGCGGCCCGGCGCAACCACAATTTTAGGCGAGCCGCCCAGCAGCATGGCTGCGAGCCTCGCCTCCGTGGCCTTGGCCATCGGCGCTTTGGTGCGGAAATCCTGCGCATCAAGCGCAACCCGGGCAACCTCGTCGAGACCGTTCACTGAGCCCCTGACTTCAAAGTCGAACGAGGCCGGCATCAGCTGCGCCGCCCATGCTGGCAGAAACGGCGAGCTGACGTTCATATCCTTGAAGCTGAACCTGATGCCCGCCCCGCTTTTCGGGCTCAGCCCGCTCATTGACAGGCTTTCGGAAAATGACTTCATCGTGACACTGCCCTGCGGCACCTCGAGAGCGAGGTCATTGAGGGTGACGCTGCCGTCGAGATTATCCCACAGCGGCAGGATAGCGAGAATTTGCGCCTTGATGGCGGACTGTCCGGCGTCTGTTTCCTCGACGCCCTTGTGGGCCATGACCCAGTTGACCATGTCGCGGATGCCGCCAAAGCGCAGCGCCTTGAGCGTGCTGCCAGCGGTGATTTCGCCAAACCTGTAGGTGAGCCTGACGGGCTCGGTGGCCGGCGCTCCCTTGGTTGGGGCAGGCGTCATCACCAGCGTTTCCACCATGCTTCTGATCGCCTGGTTGACGGTTACGGTCACTGCGCCGCCCTCAACGGCAACGGCTTTCACATCGACCGCAATGCCAGTCTGGTGGATTTCAAGGTCCGCGCCGGGCCCGGTGGGGTCCGGAATGCGCATTTTGGCGTCAACCGACTCGACACTTGCGGAGGAGCGAAACACTTCGCTGCGTTTTGGATCATAGCTGGCGTCAAAGTGGTGGCCCCTGAAATCAATCTGCCCGCTGAAGTCTCCTTTGGCTGTCGGCACATGAAAACCAATGGCCGGATACTGATCGCCCCGCAACGACCAAGCGCCATCAGCGCCAGGGGTATAGAAATAGGACAGGGGATCAATTTTGAAGGCCGCGCCGGGCACTTTCAACAGGCCAAGCGCTTTTTCCGTGTCGAAAGACACGGCGTAATCCTCGCCGCTCGGGCTGACAGCCACAATTCCCTGCCCGGCCAGGAAGGGGCCAAGCCAGGCGCTGATCTGCTGCGCGATTGCCCTGGCGCCCTCGCTGGTGGCGGGCGCACAACAGGCTGGCGCCTGCGCTGCAATCAAGGCAAGCGCCGAAGCGCAAAGGACTTTCAGCCGCATCTGAACCGCCGTGGCTTGAGGGAGTGGCAGTCGGAGAATACCAGCTATTGGCAGTTGCGCCAGCTTTTGCCGCGCTGTCGCGCGCCGCGGCAAAAAACTCTGGAAAAACCGCAAATACGCACTTCCCAAGGTGTTTTACCCGTGATCATACTTGGCCGTTTGGGAGGCGCAGGAATCATGGCCAAAACGCATCGCTGCAACACTCCATTGCCGCAACATTCCATCGCCGCCGCAATCCATTGAAGAGGAAGGGAAATCA
This sequence comes from Hyphomicrobiales bacterium, assembly GCA_031367295.1. GTDB lineage: Bacteria > Pseudomonadota > Alphaproteobacteria > Rhizobiales > Beijerinckiaceae > JANLPP01. The sequence continues at coordinate 4,299 of JANLPP010000314.1, forward strand.
TGACCGACCACGCCGCCGACATCAAGAAATACGCGCCGGGTGCCGATGACAAGGTGATCGCCGCCATCACCAAACACCTCGGCATCGCGCTCAGAAACCGCGATTCCTCCCTCGTCTCCTGCTCGGACAAGGCGGAGCTTGACCGCATTCGTGAAGGCTGGTGCAAGAAAAAGCTTGGCCTGACCGGCGACAAGGAAATTGACGCCGCGATCAAATCAGTCTGCGAGAAAATGAAAGGCGACAAGGACAAGAGCCGTGTGGCTTTCTATTACCTCGTCGCCGACCATTTCAAAAAGACCGCGTCGCTGGTCGCCTGAGGCCGGCGTGCCGCGCCGGCAAGGCGGCCGGGCTCCGCCTCGCCCGCCAACGCCGGGCGCAGCGGACCCTTCACACCAAAGGCCGTTGGCCCTGACCTGTTCGCTCACCACGCCGTCTTTGCGAGCGCAGCGAAGCAATCCATAGGCCATGAGCGGCTCCTGGATTGCTTCCCCCGGGCTTCGACCCAGGGGTCGCAAAGACGGCGGAGCAGTTCAAAGAGTCACCGTCCAATGCCTTTGGTATCACCCCCGCAGCACCGCGCCGGTTTTCCTGCCCACTTCGGCGATGATGCGGGCTGACAGCGCCTCAATCTCCGCATCTGTCAGCGTTTTGTCGCGCGGCTGCACGGTCACCGCAATGGCGACTGACTTTTTGTCATGCGCAATGTTCGCGCCCTCATAGACATCGAACACCGCTGCGCCCGCAATCAGCGCCCGGTCGGCGGTTTCCGCCGCTTTGACAATGTCGCCGGCGCGGACCCTGCGTTCCACGACAAAGGCGAAATCACGCGTCAGCGGCATCAGCGCCGCAAGGTCAAGTTTTGGCCTCGACTTGGTCGGTTTGGCCTTGGGCGCCGGTATCGCGTCGAGCGTGATCTCAAAGCCGCAATGCGGGCCTTCAACCTTCAGGGCCTCAAGCGTGCGGGGATGAAACTCGCCGAACCAGCCGAAGACATTTTGCGGCCCGAACTGCAATTTGCCGCAGCGCCCCGGATGCAGAAAATCCGGCCCGCCCGCAACAATCTGCAACCCCGCAAGCGGCACGCCAAGCGTCGCCAGCAGCGCCAGCACATCGGCTTTGGCGTCATGCACGCTGACGTTCGCGGCGGGCGCCGACCAGTGCCGCCCGCTGCCTTGCGGCCCGGCGCTGGCGCGCCGCAGGCCGGCGGCATTCATGCGCTGGTCCGTGTCGGTGTCGCCTCTGAAAATCTGGCCAACCTCGAACAGCGCAAGATCATTGGCCCCGCGGTCCGCATTGCGCTGCGCCGCTGCCAGCAGGCCGGGCAACAGGCTGGGCCGCATGTCCGACAGGTCGGCGGCAATGGGGTTGGCCAGGGCCAGCGCGGGCGCGCCGCCGCCGAACAGCTCAGCCCGGTGTTTTGCGATGAACGACCAGGTCACCGCCTCCAGCATGCCGCGCGCCGCCAGCGCGCGTCTGGCCAGCCGCGTGCGCTTTTGCAGCAGGGTCAGCACCGCCTTGGGCACGCTCTGCGCCTGCCGGGCCAGTGGCTGCGACTGCACCCGGTCAAGCCCCGCGATGCGCACGATTTCCTCAACGAGATCTGCCTTGCCTTCAATGTCAGGACGCCACGAAGGCGCCGTCACTTGCGCGCGCGCGCCGTGCGCCTGCACAGCAAAACCGAGGCGTTCCAGAATCGTTGCCGCCTCACGGTGCGGCAGTTCAAGCCCGGTGAGGCGGGCGGTTTCGCTGAAGGGAAAATCGATGGTTTTGCGCGCCTCCGGCACAGCGCCCGCCAGCGTCACGCCCGAGGCCTCGCCGCCGCACAGCTCCCGCACCAGATGGCTCGCCAGCTCAAGCCCCGGCACACAGAAGGCTGGATCAACACCACGCTCAAACCGGTAGCGCGCGTCGGTGTTGATGCCAAGCCTGCGGCCTGTCTGCGCAATGTTGGCGGCGTCCCACAGCGCGCTCTCGATCAGCACATCCGTGGTGTTTTCATCGCAGCCCGACGCCTCGCCGCCCATCACGCCGGCCAGTGATTCCACGCCCTGATCATCAGCAATGACCACCATACTGTCATCGAGGGCATAGGTCTTGCCATCAAGCGCCACAAGGCTCTCTCCTGCGCGGGCGCGCCGCACCACCAGCGGGCCTTGCACCTTGCGCAAATCAAACACATGCAGCGGGCGGCCTGCGTCAAAGGTGACGTAATTGGTGATGTCGACCAGCGCATTGATCGGCCGCAGCCCGATGGCCTTGAGGCGCTTCTGCATCCAGCCGGGCGAAGCGCCGTTCTTCACGCCACGCACCAGGCGAAGCGCGAAAGCGGGCGCGAGATGTTTGTCGGCGTCGGCGAGCGCAAGCCTGACAGCGACCGGGCAGGCGAAGGCACCCGCCACTGGCGCGACCGCCTGCGGCTTCAGCGTGCCCAGCCCCGCCGCCGCAAGATCGCGCGCGATGCCATGCACGCCGGCGGCGTCGGGCCGGTTCGGGGTCAGGTTGATGTCGATGACCGGATCACCCAGCCCCGCCCAGTCCGCATAGCGCGCGCCAACCGGCGCATCGGCGGGCAGATCGATGATGCCGTCGTGGTCGTTGGAAAGCTCCAGCTCCGCCGCCGAGCACAGCATGCCATTTGACTCAACACTCCGGATGACACCCTTGCCCAGCGTGATGTTCTTGCCGGGGATAAAGGCGCCGGGCGGCGCGAACACGCTTTTCATCCCCGTGCGCGCATTGGGCGCGCCGCACACCACCTGCACCGGCGGGCCGGAGCCGGTGTCGACCATGCAGACGCGCAGCCGGTCGGCATTGGGGTGTTGTTTGGCTTCGATGACGAGGGCGATGGTAAAATCGCGCAGCTTTGCCGCCGCATCCTCGACGCCCTCAACCTCAAGGCCGATGCGGGTGAGGGTTTCGGTGATCTCGGCGAGGGAGGCGGAGGTGTCGAGATGGTCGCGGAGCCAAGAGAGGGTGAGTTTCATTCAATTTGTCCCGGATTTTCTTTGCAGCAATGCATATTTCGGATCGCTTTCAATCAAGTTCCAAATTTTCGAAAGGCTCATTTCGATTGCGACTCTTTGCTTCGTAATTAATTCTCGAACATCGAAAGATCGCGACACAAAATTTTTGTAATTTTGGTACGTGCCAATATTGAATCGGGTCAAGGAACCTTGAGCGCGGTGCTGCTCAACCGCAAGCACTTGCAACACGCCATACATCCAAAGATAGCCGAGCGTTTCGTCCTTGGGCCAAGCGTGTGTCTCCGCAACGTGCAAAATGTTATGCACGTCCAAAAGCGCATCGGTAGCCGCAAACAGACTATCGTAGTCAAATCCCTCTATTTGCGGGAGAAAACCAATGTGAGAATCACTGAGTTTCTTATGAATCAATGAACGGTAGTCGATTGGGCAATAGGCACCATTCGCCAACGCCATTTCCACCCGCTCCTCTTCGGACGACGCCCTTACGTCATGGGTGAAAAACAAAGGTCGCCCAAAAATCGACGTGCCTGAGTTCGCCGATTGGGGGGGCTTCTCCCCGCGCAGCATCGACGCGATGGAAATGTCCTCGTCGATTGCTGGCCAATGAATTCCCATCGGCAATATTTCAACTATGTTCCGCCTTTCATGATCTATTGCCAAGAGCTTCGGATACCAGCCTAACGGAACGCGCAATATCCGTGCATCGCTCAGAACGACATTGAGATAGGTGGTATCACAATGAGCCTGTACGGGACGGCAGTTTTCACTCTCGATTCTTGACATGATTTTGTCTTCGTTCACTCCGCCGCGATCTGCACGACAATATGCTTGCCGAACATCGCCAGCGCCTTGTCCAGCCGCTCGATTTTCGAATTGTGGCGGGGCGACAGCAGGCGGCGCACTTCGGTTTCGGCGACATCGAGCTTTTTCGCCAGCGCCACGTTGCTCATGCCCTTGTCGCGCATCGCCTCATAGAGCGCGGCCTTGGCGGTCATGATCGGGCCCATGGCGATCAGGATCTCGCCGCGCTTGGGCTTTGTGGGCACAGGAATATCTGTGCCGTCATTCACATGAGCCGCTACGCAAACCTCCAGCGCGTCGATGGCTTGCGCCCGCGCCTCCGCGGCAGATTTTCCCCACGTCAAAAGCCAGTCAATATCGCGGCAGCGCACCTCAATATCGCCTTCGCCCGGCACGGGGGCGAACCGCATTGGAAACATAAACCGCGATTGCATGTCGAACTCCTCAAAAGGCGTCGCCCGGCAGGCCCAATTGTTTCAGCAGCCCCTTGGCCCGGTGCGGCGGCAAATCGCCGGACTGAACGGTCGTGGTCTTGTCATTGACGCGCACCAAATAGTGGCTGCCCTTGCCACGCTTCGGCAGAATTTCGAATTCAAAGTCATTCTCGCGGCAATAGCGCCGCAACCGCTGCAAAAACTGTTCGCGTGTCGTCATGACATTCGAACATTTTTGTTCGAAAGTCCAGCGCGACGTCCCCTCACCCGCTCAATCCCCCCGCCAGGCCCGGCACATCCAGCGCTTTGAACCCGTAATGGCCCAGCCAGCGCACATCACCCTCAAAAAACGGCCGCAGGTCCGGCATGCCGTATTTCAGCATGGCGATGCGGTCGATGCCCATGCCCCAGGCAAAGCCCTGGTATTCGTCGGGGTCAATGCCGCAGTTGCGCAGCACATTGGCATGCACCATGCCGCAGCCCAGAATTTCGAGCCAGTCGTCGCCCTCGCCAAAGCGGATTTCGCCCCCCTTGCGCGCGCACTGGATGTCGACCTCCATCGATGGCTCGGTGAAGGGAAAAAACGACGGGCGGAAGCGCATCTTGACGCTGGGCACCTCAAAAAACGCCTTGCAGAATTCTTCCAGCACCCACTTGAGGTTGCCGAGATTGGCGGCCCGGTCGATCACCAGCCCCTCAACCTGATGAAACATCGGCGTATGGGTTTGATCCGAGTCACAGCGATACGTGCGCCCCGGGCAGATGACACGGATCGGCGGCTTCTGCCCCAGCATGGTGCGCACCTGCACCGGGCTGGTATGCGTGCGCAAAAGTTTGCGCTCGCCCGCCGCATTCGGGTTGAAGAAAAACGTGTCGTGCATCTCGCGCGCCGGATGGCCGGGCGGGAAATTCAGCCGGGTGAAATTGAAATCATCGCTCTCAATGTCCGGCCCCTCGGCGATGGCAAAACCCATATCCGCAAAAATGGCCGTCAGCTCGTCCATCACCTGGCTGACCGGGTGCAGCCGCCCGGCCTCGATGCCGGTCTCGCGGCCCGGCAAAGTGACATCGACCGTCTCGGCGGCAAGCCGTTGCGTCAGGGCCGCGTCCTTCAGCACGCCGCGGCGGGCGGCCAGCGCCTCGCTTACCACATCTTTCAGCGCATTGATGGCCGCGCCCTGCGCCTTGCGCTCATCGGGGGCAATTTTGCCAAGGCCCGCCAGCAGCGCGGAGATGGAACCTTTTTTGCCAAGCGCCTCAACCCGCGCCACCTCCAGCGCGGCCTCGTCGTGCGCGCCAGCGATGAGCGCAAGCGTGTCGTTTTGCAGCGTGGCAAGAATGTTCATGGCTGGCGGCAATCTCCAAAGGCAGATTTTCGCGCGCTTTTGCCATGGCCGACGGAGCTTGTCGAGGATGGGCGGTTTGTCCGCCGCCGCCAGCATTGACACCCGGCACCAAACTCCTTGAAGCCCCGCCATCAGTGAGGCGGTGGCATCCGCTTCAGGCCGCAGCCTCAGGTCACCTCCGCCAATCTGTCCTGAATAAATTGATTGACGCTCTCTCCCGCCAGCGCTGCCTTTTCCGCAACACGCCGGTGCAAGTCGGGCGCGATGCGCAGCGACAGCGTGCCGGAATAAGGTTTTTCCGGTTCAACGCCGCGCTCTTTGCACCAGTCACGGTAGTCGGCAATTGTTTCCGCGAAAGCGGGACTGCCCACTCACAGGCGCTATTTCGCCTTGACCCGCGCCTCAAGCATCGCCCGCCGCAAAATGGCGTTCATGCGCGACTGGTAGCCTTTGCCCTGGCACTTCAGCCAGTCGAGCACGTCGGCGTCGAGCCGCGCCGTGATCTGCTGCTTTATGGGCCGGTAAAACCGCCCGCGTTCCGCGCCCTGCCACTGCGCCACGCTGGTCGGCGGAATGTCGCTGTAGTCGATTTCGCTGTCCGGGCGCGCGGCCAAAGCCGCAAGCGCGCGCAAGTCCGTGGCGCGCAACGCCGGCAGCGCGTCCGTCGCAAAGCTAACCATTTTCGTTTTCATAGCGTCGCCTTTCGGTTCTGTCGGCGCGGCGGGCCGATATGATGCGGATGATTTCGACTGTGATTCCGTCTTCATCATCGTCCCGCAGTGTATGGGCGACGACGAGGATCAGAAA
>JANLPP010000362.1:0-1784 GCA_031367295.1 Hyphomicrobiales bacterium
CTCGGCCCGCGCCTTTGCCACAGACGCCGCCGCGCGGGCAATTGCGGACCGCGCCATCGCGCGCGGCTTTGATGCATCCGGCAATCCGGCGCTGCGGCGGTTTTTTTATGTGCCCTTCATGCATTCGGAGGCGCTGGCCGACCAGCTGCGCTGCATCGCGCTCTGCCGCGCGGCAGGGGATGCCGAGGGCGAGCGCTATGCTGTCATGCATCACGCCATTATCGCGCGCTTTGGCCGCTTTCCGCATCGCAATGAGGCACTGGGACGTGATATGAGTGCCGGGGAGACTGCGTTCCTCAACGAAGGCGGATTTGCCGGCTAGAATGCGCATTGCGCGCGGGACAGGGAATAGACAGTGACAGACATGGGCCTGACAAGACACCTCACTGGCAGACCCGCGCCCGCCGCGCTGGAGGCCGTCACCCGCGCGCTTGCGGCACGCTTTGGCAACCGCCTTGTCACCTCAACCGCCGTGTGCGAGCAGCATGGCCACACGCTGTCATGGACGCCAAACCAGCCGCCGGACGCGGTTGTCTATCCGCAGACAACGCAAGAGGTGGCGGAGATTGTAAAGCTCTGCGCCGCGCATCTGGTGCCGGTCATCGCCTTTGGCGCTGGCACCTCGCTGGAAGGCCACGTCAACGCGCCTTTCGGCGGCGTCTGCGTTGACACGTCGATGATGAAGTCGGTTAAGGCCGTGCATGCCGAGGACCTCGACTGCGTGGTGGAGCCGGGCATCACACGCAAGGCTTTGAACGAGTATCTGCGCGACCAGGGCCTGTTCTTCCCCATCGATCCGGGTGCCGACGCCTCCATTGGCGGCATGGCCTCGACGCGTGCGTCTGGCACCAACGCGGTGCGCTACGGCACCATGAAGGACAATGTTCTGTCACTGACGGTGGTGACGCCCGATGGCGAGATTGTGCGCACGGCGCGGCGCGCCAAGAAAACCTCTGCCGGTTATGACCTGACGCGGCTGTTCATCGGCGCGGAAGGCACGCTTGGCATCATCACCGAAATCACGCTGAAGTTGCACGGCATACCCGAAGCTATTTCGGGCGGCATCTGTCCCTTCCCCTCGGTGCGCGCCGCCTGCGATACAGCTATCGCCACCATCCAGTCCGGCATTCCGGTCGCGCGCGTCGAGCTGCTTGACGCGTTGCAGGTCAAGGCCTGCAACATGCACTCAAAGCTCGGCCTGCCCGAAACGCCGATGCTGTTTCTGGAATTTCATGGCACGGAAGGCAGTGTCGCCGAACAGTCGGAGCGCTTTGGCGAGATTGCGGCGGAGTTCGGCGGCGGCGCGTTCACCTGGACGGTCAAGCCCGAGGAACGCACAAAACTCTGGCAGGCGCGCCACGATGTCTATTGGGCGACGCTGCTGCTGCGCCCCGGCGCGCGGCCTATCTCGACCGATGTCTGTGTGCCCATTTCGCGGCTTGCCGACTGTGTGGAGGAGACCCAGGCTGACCTGAAGGCAAGCCATCTCGTTTCGCCCATCGTCGGCCATGTCGGCGACGGCAATTTTCATCTGGGCCTGCTGATTGACATGGACGATCCTGAGGAGATCGCCCGTGCCGAGGCCTTTCTTGAACGCCTTGTGCGCCGCGCGCTCGCCATGGAGGGCACCTGCACCGGCGAGCATGGCGTGGGCCAGATGAAAATGAAATATCTGGAGGAGGAGCACAGCCCCGCGACGCTCGACGTGATGCGCCTGATCAAGCGCAGCCTCGACCCGCAGAACATCATGAACCCGGGGAAGATTGTGCGGGTTTGAGGAGTGG
>JANLPP010000387.1:0-6478 GCA_031367295.1 Hyphomicrobiales bacterium
CCGATGCGCCGTATTGACATTGCCGACTTCCTCGGGCTGACAATTGAGACCGTGAACCGGACCTTCTCATCATTCAGGAGCGCGGGCCTCATCGCCATGGATCAGCCAAGCATCGTCGCGCAGAAAAACCTGCCCCGGCAGTCGGCCCTTGCAAATGGCGACCGTGACGCAGCGCAGATTTTTGGACCGCTGCTACCAGGGTAATCGGGTGAAGTATAATCAGCGCGGGTTTTCTCTCTCCCGCTTCGCGGGAGAGACGAAACCTAGCCGTGCGCCTTCACCCGATTCCCCTGGTGGAACGCCCGCCACGCATTGACCCGCGACACGGGTTGGGACACGGTCATGCTGGAACACTCCCGGAGACTGCGCGATGACTGTCAACCAACCAGTGCGCGAATTGCTTGCCAGCGTCAGCGTGCCGTTTGACAGCGCGCGGGCAATGCCGCCCGGCGTTTATACGAGCGAGGATTTTCACAAGAGCGAGCTTGCGGATGTCTTCGCGCGTGAATGGGTCTGCGTCGGGCGCGCAGGTTCGCTGGCGCAGCCGGGTGACTATCTGACCTATGAGCTGGCCGGCGAGCCTTTGTTTGTCATTCGCGGCAAGGACGGTGGCCTGCGGGCAATGTCGAATGTCTGCCGCCATCGCATGTCGACAATCCTCGAAGGCACCGGCAACCGGCGCGCCATTGTCTGCCCCTACCATGGCTGGAGCTACAACCTCGACGGCTCGCTGCGCGCCGCCCCGGCGATGGACCGCAATCGCGGCTTCTGCAAAGAAAATTACAAGCTGCCGCAAATCCGCTGCGAGGAATGGCTGGGCTGGGTGATGGTGACGCTCAATCCCGATGCGCCGCCAGTGTCGGCGCGCCTCGCCGAAGTCGAAGCATTGATCGCCGATTTCCAGATGGAAACCTACGTCGAAACCTTCCGCGAAACCCATGTCTGGAACACCAACTGGAAAATTCTCGCCGAGAATTTCATGGAGAGCTACCACCTGCCGGTATGTCACGCCGGAACCATCGGCGGACTCTCCAAACTGGATGAGATGGTCTGCCCGCCCGGGCGGCAGGCATTCAACTATCACACGATCCTCAAGGACGGCACGCTCAAGATCGCGCTCGCCCATCCCGGCAACACGCGGCTGCAAGGCGACCGGCGCCGCACGACCTTCCTGCTCGCCGTCTATCCGAGCCTGCTGGTGACGTTGACGCCCGGCTATTTCTGGTATCTGTCGCTGCATCCGCGCGGGCCTGGGCAAGTCAATATCGTGTTCGGCGGCGGCATGTCGCCGGATTTTGCCCATTCGCCCGAGGCGCAAACGCATTTTTCCCAGCTGAAGACGCTGCTCGACAAAGTCAACGTCGAGGACCGCAGCTGCACGGAAAAAGTCTATCAGGGCCTGTGTTCGCGCGCCGCGACGCCGGGACACCTCAGCCATCTGGAGCGGCCCAACTTCGATTTCGCGCAATATCTGGCGGAGCAGACCGGCGGCTTCAAGCGAGAGTTCGCGCAGCAGTCGCCGCGCAGTCCTTGACGCGCCACTATCTCTGCGAGGGCGAAAATCGCGCCACCAATTCGTGGGCGCCGCCCGGATAGGTCAATTGCACATAGGTGATCGCCACCTCGCCTCGCCACGTTCTGCGCTCAATCGCGAGACAGGCGGTTCCCTTGGCAATGTCGAGCAAGCGCGCTTGCCGCGCATCGGCTGCGCAGGCGCGAATGCGATGCTCGGCCGCAGTCCATGGCGCGCGCGCCAGCAGCCAGGCGCCGGGCGCGACGCTGTCGAATGATTCGTCGGCGGCTTCCGGCGTGGCGACCAGACTGACCAGACGATCTTCAAGGCAAAAGGGGCGCGCGCCAGCCCAATGACGGCAGATCAGATGCAACAGCGGACTGGCTGCGGCACCTTCGAGGCGTGTCGAATCGGATTGCGACCCCAGACGGCGGCGGCGGCTCAGGACTTCAAAACGATAGGCATCGCCAGACGCCAAAACCTCGGTTCTGATGTCCGGAATTTCCAGGACTGCGGAGCGTGATGGCGGCCGCATCACAAAACTGCCGACCTTGCGGCGGCGCCCGATCAACCCGGCCCTGGCAAGCTGCGTCAGCGCCTTGTTCACGGTCATGCGCGAACAGGCATATTGCGCCGACAATTCATGCTCGAAGGGAATGCGGTGGCCCGGCAGCCATTGCCCGGAGAGAATGCGCCCCTCAATGTCGCCAAGGATGCGCTGGTGAATCGAGACGCGATCTGCAGGTTGGCTGGAAAGTGCGGCGCTTTGCATGGCGATCAGAGCAGCATCGCCGCGCCGCGGTCAAGATAGGTGTCGAGAAACTGCTCGATACGGGCATGCCTTGGCTTGCCAAACACCTCCTGCGGCGAGCCCGCCAACAGCAGGCGGCCCTTGTCGAGAAACGCAATCTTGCGACCAATGGCGGCGGCAAAGCCGATCTCATGCGTGACGATCACCATTGTCATGCCATCGGCGGCAAGAGCGCGCATGACGTTGAGCACTTCGCCGGTGAGTTCGGGATCGAGTGACGCGGTCGCCTCATCGAACAACATTATTTTGGGCTCCAGCGCCAGCGCGCGGGCGATGGCGACGCGTTGCTGCTGGCCGCCGGAAAGTTGCGATGGATATTGGCTGGCATGATTTTCAAGCCCAATCTTGCGCAGCTGTGTCATGGCGCGCTCTTCGGCTTCCGAGCGCGGCAGGCCACGGACGGTCTTCAGAGCCTCGCTGACATTGCCGAGCGCCGTCATGTGGGGCCAGAGATTGAACTGCTGGAACACCATGCCGATTTGCGCGCGAACAGCGCGAATGCAGGCAGCCGGCAAGCGCGACCGCTGCCCCTTGGCATCGGTGGAAAAGCCGAGCGGTTTGCCGTAGACCTCGATAGTTCCGGCATTAGCTTCCTCGAGGAATGCAAGGCAGCGCAGGAAGGTGCTCTTGCCCGAGCCGGAAGGCCCGATCACGCAGGTCGCCTGACCTTGCTCGATGTCAAGATCAATGTCGTGCAGCACTTCAACAGCGCCAAAGCTTTTGCTGAGATGGCGGACAACGATTGCAGATTCGCTCATGCCTGGGCAAACCTGAATCTGGCGAGACGCCGCTCGCCAATGCGCCCAAGCCACCCGCAGATTTCCACGAGGCCCCAATAAAACAGCGCCAGCAGGAACAGCGATTCGACAAAGGCGTAGAATTCGGTTCCGATCGCGCTGATGGTCAGCGTCAGTTCCGGCACGGTGATGACCGACATCACGGCTGTCTCCTTCAGCACGATGACGGCCATGTTGATGGATGACGGCAACACCAGCATTGTCATTTCCGGCAGCAGGATGCGGCGCAGGATCTGCGCCCGATTGAGCCCGGAGCATTCGGCCGCCTCGACATGTCCGGGCGGCACAGCTTCAAATCCGCTGCGGAAGATTTCGCTGAAATAGGCTGCGCCATAGACCGAAAGGCCGACAATGCCGGCTGGTATCGCATCGAGCGACAGACCGGCATAGGGGCCGCCGAAATACAGCAGGAACAGCTGAATCAGGAACGGCGTGCCGCGGAACAGCTCAACATAAGCGCTCAATATCCAGTCCAGCCAGCGCGGCCCGAAACGGCGCGCCACCGCCACAACAAAGCCGAGCATGCAGGCACCGGCAAGGCTGACGATCCACACCAGAAGGGTGACGCCCAGCGCGTGAAATATATCAGGCAAACGGCTCGCAATCAGCGCGAAATCGAACCTCACGCGCGCCCCCACGCCATGCGCCGCTCGGCGCGCTTTCCGAGCGCGGCGAGAGCACGGTTGATGAGAAAATACAGCAGGCCCGCCGCAGTATAAAGCTGGATCGGCTTGTAGAGGCTGGTGTCAAGGTCTTGCGCCATGCGCGTCAGCTCGACGACGCCGACAACGGAGACGAGCGATGACGCCTTGAGAATCAGTATCGCTTCGTTGATCAGCGCGGGCAGCGTCAGGCGCAAAGCGATGGGCGCGCGGATGCGGACCAGTTGCTGCCACGGCGTCAGGCCAACGACCTCGGCTGCCTCCAGCAGTCCGCGTGGCACACTGGCAAATCCGCCGCGCAGATTTTCGGCTTGATAGGCGGCCGTGCAAAGCGACAGCCCGACCACAGCGGCGACAATACTGGGCACGTTGATTCCAGCCGCTGGCAGCAGATTGTAGATCAGCAGCAATTGCACGAGCAGCGGCACGCCGCGAAAAAAACTGACGAAGCCGCGCGCCGGCATGTAAAGAGCCGGATTTGCCGACAGACGGGCGGCGGACACGCCCATGCCAATGACCAAGCCGGCAACAATCGAAATTCCGCTGATCGCAACAGTGTAGAGCGCGGCTTTCACCAGCAGCCCGAACAGAACGAAGGTCATCCGCGCGCCGCCTTCCTGCGGCAACGGGCGCGCGTGGCGCCGGTTGCCGCCAGGTTTCAGAAATTTGGCGCCGGCGCGACGTCGGGCGTATCGAAGGTCGTGCCGAACCATTTCTTCTGGATCGCGGCCATGCGGCCATCGCCCTTGATCTTGACCATGGCACCCTGCAGCGCGTCCATCAGGCTGGCATAATCGGCATCTTTGCGGCCGATGAAGCCGAAATAGCTCTTGGCGCCAAAGGCAGGCAGCACGACCTCAAAAGTGTCAGAACGCTGTTTGGCGACGAACGCAATGTTGGGCAACGAGTTGGCCACCGCAACGATGCGGCCCGCCGCCAGATCGGCATAGGCTTCGTTAAAGCCGACATATTCTTTGGTTTCGATCTTGCCTGGCAGGGCGTCACCAAAAGTTTTGAGCTGCGCCAGCTGCGCTGTCGCCTTGGCCGCGCCGACGACCTTGCCGCCAATATCCTCCGGCTTCATTACCGCCTTGTCGTCCTTGCGCTTCATCAAGGCGACTGTCGCTTCGGCGATCGGCATCGAAAAGCGGTAGCGCTCCATGCGCGCCTTGGTGATCGTGGCGGGGCCGGCGACCATGTCAAACTTGCCCGCCTCAAGGCCCGGCAACACGCCGTCCCATGGCAAGGTGACCCATTCGACCTTGACGCCAAGCTCTTTGCCGATCTCGGCGAAAAGGTCGACGTTGAGTCCGACATGCGCGCCCGCATCGATAAAATCGAATGGCGCGAATTCTGTCTCGGTGCCGACTTTCATGACGCCGGCGGCTTTTGCTTTGGCCAGGACATCGCCGGCGTAAGCCGCGCCGCTGAGCGTCACAGCCATAGCGGCGCTGATCAGCGCTGCGCAGAATCCACGCTTGTTCATCACACTCTCCCTCTTGGAAACTGACCCGGTCAGCGAATGACATTTTTGTATTTGTATAGACAAATTGACGGTATTCCGGTCCGGCTGTCAAGCGCAGCCGGGCAGCTAATCAGGGCAATCGGGTGAAGGCGCGCGGCTGGGTTTCTTCTCCCCCGCTTCGCGGGAAAGAGAAAATCCGCGCAGATTATACTTCACGCAATTACCCTAATCCGGCCATGTTCCCAGATTGACTTTGGTGAAGCGCACCGCTGAAATGCGGTCCACCTCCCTTGTTCCAAACCCGCGAGGAAACCGCGCATGCCGCATACGCCGACCATTGAGGCGCTGCACGCCGCCTGGATCGAGGCCTTTAATGCGCGGGACCTTGACCGGCATGCAGCGCTTTATACGCAGGATGCGATGCTGTTTGGCTCCAAAGCCGATCTCAGCGCCGGGCGGGCGGCGATCCGCGCGTATTTTGCCGCGCGCGGGCCGGACGTCAGGGTAAGCCACTATCCGCTGCCGCGCATCGTGCAGCTGAGCGCGGACACGGCGGCAACCGCCGCGCATGTCGAGTTTGCCGATGGCGCAAAACCGATGCCCTACCGGCTGACCTGGATGCTGGTGAAACAGGATGGCAACTGGCGCATCGCCCAGCACCACGGCTCGCCGCGCCCCGCCTGAGCCCTGATCAGCCGCACTGGCCATCGCCTTCCCGCACTGCCGCAGGCGCGCCAGCCGAGGGCAATCCCATTCGCATGGCTGGCGTCTCGCATTCGCATGCCTGGAATTCTAGGTATGGCAGTAACAGTGTAGCCGAGGCGGACTAACCTGTCGGCGGGACTTCTCCAGTCATTCCCGCGCAGGCCTGTCGGCCAAGTCAAACAATCATATTGGGAGGTGGCACGTGGAAACATTTTCGATTGAACGCAGAATGCGCCGGATGCTGCGGCTCGGCGCAGCTGTTGCAGCGCTCTGCTGTGTGTCAGCCGCCGATGCGGCTGACAGCCAGGCGTGGATCGCCAGCTGGGCGGCAAGCCCGCAGCCGATCTGGGGCATGGATTTCTTCGCGCCGGTCGGTGTGCCACGCGCGCTGCGTGACCAGACGGTGCGCCAAGTGGCGCGGCTGAGCCTTGGCGGGCACAAGGTGCGCATCGAGATTTCCAACGAATATGGCAATGTTCCGCTGCACATTGGCGCGGCGCAGGTTGCCTCCGCCGATGACAAGGG
>JANLPP010000394.1:0-2729 GCA_031367295.1 Hyphomicrobiales bacterium
GTCAGCGCCACCGCCATGGCGAGCTGCTCGGCGCTGGTGGCGGCCACCGCCTCGCGCAGCGCGGCAAGGCTGACGCCGGCCAGCGTGCGCGCCAGCACAAAAACCGACAGGCCGACAATGGCGAGGCTGCCCAGCGCGCCAAGCAGCCGCCAGACTTTGCGGCGGCCGGCGGCGCGCGGGTCAGGCGCGCGCAGCTGTGCTGCGGGATTGAATTGCCGGGTGCTGAAATTCATGCTGCCGTTAAACACCGGCGCGGACATCGCGCGGCGCTGCTTATGCTGACGCGCGGGCAGAAGCGCAAGGCGGGGGTTGCGGAAGGCAACCGCCGCCCGGTTGACGCAGTCAGCGTCCGCGCTATTGCAACGGCGGGCTTTGAGTCACGCTGAAGAATCGGGTAGAGCCAGAAGCGCCTGTCCGGCCGCTCGCGGAAAAATGCGAATTCGGAGCCAGCTCACCGTTTATTGACGCCGTCGGTTTCACGATCTTTGGAACTGCCGCAATATAGGTTTTCAGGAACTCGCCTTCAATTGTCTGTGGCAGACACAGGTTCAGGTAGCTGCGGATGACCTGATAGGCGGACGCCTCGTCGTCAATTGCGTCGGGCCCCAATTGATTTCTGGAGACGAAACGCTGATTTTCCTGAAGCTGCCCCCGGTACAGCAGGCGTGCGGTCGTCACCTTGTCAGCGACAATGCCGGGAATTTGCTGCTCGAACAAATAGGACTTGGCCGCGGCATCATTGACCGACTGCAGCAAACCAAAGGCCTGGCCCAGTGCCAGAAGGGGAATCTTGGCACTTGCCGCGCTGACCACGCCGCCGATAATCGCCTGTGCCACACTGTCAGTCTTTTTCAGCAGAGAATCGTTGCGGTCATGCTGGCGGTTCAGCACAAACAGGTCATTCATGTAGACATCGCATTTTTCGTCGACATAGTTCAGGCCGAAACGCGCTACCTCAAACCAGAGCGGCGTATGCCCGGGGCTGACCGGGACTTGCGACAGTCTGGCAATCTCCCGCATGACGCCGGTCTGGCGTTCAAGCACAGTGCTGACATCGGTCAGGGGGATCGAAGGGTCCGGCCCCCAGCGGTCCTGGTAGCGCCGCTGAAAGTCGCCCGCCGCAGAGCAGCCCTGCAACACGGCCGCAACTGCCAGAAGCCCGGCGGACCTGCGTATCCTGCGTTTCATTGTATCCCCCCATTGCAAGACCACACGCCACCGCCTACGGCTTGTTCCACAAGGCGATCTCGCCCTGCCGCCGGTTTTTCAGGCCAGCGAGGACTTTGCCCCTGGACTTGACCCATTTCATGAACTCGGCCGGAACAGCGTCAAACTGTCCGCCATTAACCCGGGTCAGAAGACCGGTGCCCGCCAGCCTGCCGGTGTTGAATTTGAAGGAAACCAGCGCGTCAAACTGGTGCTGCGCCAGCGTTGCTGTCACTACAGAATTGACATTCGCCTCAAGCGGCGCGAGATCGCCGCGCAAAATTACAGCCGCCTGCGCTTCGGTGACGCGTGCGCCCGGTCGCATGTCAACGCCGGCAGCGGCCGCCTTGGTATGGCCGTAGCCAATAGTCAGCGTGCCCTTGAGGGGGCCGCCTGTCCATTCATTCCTGGGTGCGAAGTCGTCGTAGAGAAATGCCACAAAGGCTTCGAACTGCTTGATGAAATCGAGGCCGCTTTCGCTGATTTTCATTGCCATTCTTGCCTCCCCTCCCCGCCTCGCCGCCGCTAACCTGTTTTCAACCGCGCGCCGGAAACGCAGCTACCGCACCTCAAGACGGATCGTCTCGCCCGCGCAAATTGCGGCCTCAGGTTTCCTGAACAGTGCGTTGAAGGCCAGTTTGCTGCTGCCTATGCTGTTCTTGGCCTTGGTCTGGCCTGCCAGAATGCAGCCTTCCGTGTCCTGGGCGCTGTTGCCCCAGTGGATCAGAATACCCTTGAAGCCGTCCACATTCTGCACTTGCGGCATGATGCGCTTGAATTTGGCCGATTTGCCCGGCACGACAGTATATGTCCCGGCCGGAATCCCGGTCCTGCCTTTGACTTTCACGTCCCTCGGCGGGTCTTCCAGCGTCAGGCACTCCTGAACACCATCAATGGCCAGTTCCCCGACAGTGCTTTCGCTGGTGAAAATCTTGCGTGTGAGCGTCAGTTGCATGGTTTTGCCCCCGGGATATACACACATTAATAGACTGTGACTTGAAGTTAATAGACTGTGACTTGAAGTGACGGTGCCTTTCTTCCGCCCTGTTGCGGGACCTGGGCATCTGACTAAAAATGCGCCGTTCAAGACGAACTGGCCGAGCCAAATATATTGCAATAGTTCGATCTTTGGTAAATCGGACCGACTAAGCTTAATTTTAATCAATTTTTAACCACGATTTAGACAACATTGCAATAAGAATTTGCGTGTGCGGCGCAAAAACACTCGCCATTGGCGTGTCCGGCTGGCCAGTCCTGCCATATTGCAGCCGCGCGGCATTTGCGGCAGGTTGCCGTCCTGCGGCGCGTCGGCGCCCGGTAGCCTAGCCCAAGGGATTTGCCATGCCAGCCACCAGCCTGCACCAGCGTGCCGCCGACCTGATCTGGGCGCAGTGGAGCGCCGGCACGCTGCTTGACACGCTGCCGGGGGAGCTGGTGCCCGCCAGCCGGGCGCAGGCCTATGCGGTGCAGGCGCTGCTGGAACAGCGCAGCGCGCAGCCGCTGTTCGGCTGGAAAATCGCCGC
>JANLPP010000437.1:0-3622 GCA_031367295.1 Hyphomicrobiales bacterium
GCCCGGCGACGCGCGCCGGGCTGTCATCAATGTTTGCGGGGCGGCCGTGGTGATGCAGCGACCTTTGACCGCCGGCCCCCGGCCGGCTTTGCGCGCGGCGGGCCGGCCGGAGGCCGGCGGTCCAAGGTCGCTGCATCACCACGTCCGCCCCGCAAACATTGATGACAGCCCGGCGCGCGTCGCCGGGCAGACGCCCAGATCTGTTATCAGCGCTGTCACCAGCTCGGCAGGCGTCACATCAAATGCATAGTTCGCCGCCAGGCTGCCGGGCGCGACAATCTCCACTGTTGCCAGAGACCCGTCCGCCAGCCGCCCGGTGATGTGCGTCACCTCGCGGGCGCTGCGCTGCTCGATGGGAATTTCGGCGACGCCATCATCAATGGTCCAGTCTATCGTTGTCTGCGGCAGCGCCACGTAAAACGGCACGTTGTTCGCCTTGGCCGCCAGCGCCTTCAAATAGGTGCCGATCTTGTTGCAGACATCGCCGCGCGCCGTGGTGCGGTCGGTGCCGACAATGCACATGTCCACCAAGCCGTGCTGCATCAGATGGCCGCCAGTGTTGTCGGCGATGACCGTGTGCGGCACGCCGTGGTGGCCAAGCTCATAGGCGGTGAGGAACGCGCCCTGGTTGCGCGGACGCGTCTCGTCCACCCACACATGCACGGCAATGCCCGCGTCATGCGCGAGATATATCGGCGCGGTGGCGGTGCCCCAGTCGACCGTCGCCAGCCAGCCAGCGTTGCAGTGCGTCAGGATATTGACAGGCTCGCCGGACTTTTTGCCTTTCGCGATTGCCTCGATCAGCGGCAGTCCGGCAAGGCCGATCTTGTAGCTGATTTCGACGTCGTCTTCCGTGATTTCGCGCGCCCGCAGCCATGCCGCCCCGGCGCGGGCGGCCGGCTCCAGCGGCAGCAGTGTCTTGCGCATTTCCTCAAGCGCCCAGCGCAGGTTGACGGCGGTGGGGCGGGTCTTGAACAGCGTTGCAATCGCCTGCTCCATGCCCGCGTCCGATGCATCCGCCCGCATCGCCAGCGCCATGCCATAGGCGGCGGTGACGCCAATCAACGGCGCGCCGCGCACCACCATCGTGGAAATGGCGTCGGCCGCCTGCGCCAGCGTGCCAAGCTGTTTCACCGCCAGCACATGCGGCAGCAGCGTCTGGTCAATCACCTCGACAAGGCCGGGCGTGGCGCTTTCCCAGATGGTGCGGAACGGCTTGCCGTCAATCTTCATGCGGCCTCCTTGCGCGTGTCTTCTGCGGCGCGCAGCAATTCCGCAGTATCGCGGATTGCGCGCGCGTTGACCATCAGGTGGCGCGCCAGCCGCAAGGCTTTTTTCTCGCAGGCGGCGCGCCGGTCCGGGTCGGCAATGCTCTCCATATCCTCGACATGCGCCAGCCCGAGAATACGCCGCGCCATTTTGGCGCCCGCAAAACCCATGGTTTCGGCAAACAGCCGCGTCATGGTTGCCTTGCGGTAATTTTCAAGCGCGATGGCGCTGGCCCGCTCCTGAAACAGGCCCGCGTCAAACACATCGCCGCTATTGTGCTCGCGCCACAAAGTGAGAAAACGCAGCTCGAACTTCTGCCAGATGGCCTCTGTCGTCTCCAGCAGCCAGGCCCTGTACGCGTCGCGCGCTCCCTTGTCTGTCTCGTGGCCTTCCTGCGAAAAAAAGCTCAGCAGAAAATTGGCGATCATCGCGCCAACGTCAAAGCCGATGGGGCCAACACAAGCAAACTCCGGGTCAATGACGCGGGTGTCGTCCTGCGTCACCATCACCGAGCCGGTATGCAGATCGCCGTGCAGCAGCGCCTCGCCCTGCGACAGGAATTTCCACTTGAGGTCCTGCACCGCAATTTTCAGCGCGGCGTCGTTGCGGAAATCCGCCGCAACACCGTCCAGCTGCGGGCTGGTCCAGCGGTTGAGTGTTGCCACGCGGTAGGGGTCGGTAAAAACCAGGTCTTCGGTTATTTTGCACAGGCCGGCATTGTGCGAGAACAGCGCCTGCATCGCGTGTTTTTGCGCGGCGGGGAGCGCGAGGTCAGAGCTGCGGAACAGCGTTTCAGCAGCGAAAGTTGCCAGATCATCGGCGATGCGCGGATAGACCGTCGCGGCAATCAGCCCCTTGCGCAAAATGATATGCGGCGACAAAAAATCCATGACGATGGCGGCGCGCCCGGCGTCGAAAAGATGCACATGCGGCACAAGGCCCGGCACATGGCGCATCTGGCGCTGCAGGGCCTCATGCTCAAAATAAGCGCGCTCCAGCGGCAGCGGCCAACTGTCGCCCACCAGCCGCACATAGGGCAGGGCCTGCTTGACCACGAGGCCGCCTGCGGGGCCGGTGACGATGAACACGAGGTTGAGGTTGCCATCGCCCACCTCGCGCACCTGCCAGGCGGCTGGAGTGCCGCCCAGTTTGGCGGCAAGCGCCGGTGTTTCGCCGATAAAGGCGCGGATCCCCGCGTCGGCCAGCGGCGCGTAGCCGGGGCCGCCAATCCTGATGGAGGGGGCATGCGCACTCATGCCGTCAGCGCCGCAAGAACGTGCGCAGATAGGGCACGGCGGTGACAAGGATCAGCGTGCCGCCCCAGATGGCCAGCGTCAAAAACTGGCTGAAACCAAGCACGTTGAAGGCCGAGGAGATCACCTGCAGAATCACCAGCGCCAGCACCAGCCCGCCGACTTTGCCAAAGCCCCCGAACGGATCAACCCCCCCGAGCACCGCAGCCAGAATGGTAACCAGCAGATAGCTTTCGCCATAGGAGGCGTTGGCGGAATTCAGATGCGCCATCATGACAATGGCGGCGACCGCCGCCAGCAGGCTGGACAGCACATAAAGCCGCAGCACCACCGCGCGGGTATCCACGCCGGAATAGCGCGTCGCCATTTCGTTGGAGCCGATCATGTAGATTTTTGCGCCGAAGGGCGAGCGGTTGAGCATGACCGCAACCGGGATGATGCAGGCAATGAAGATCAGCAGCGACACCGGCACGGCGTAAACGGTGCCGCCGAAGATCACGCCATTGCCCAGCGCGGTAAAGGCGTCGGGAAAACCGGAAATCACATTGCCGCGTGTCGCGCCAATGGCGAGGCCCTTGCACAGCGTCATGGTGCCCAGCGTCGCCAGAATCGGCGAGACGCCGAGATAGGCAATGACAAAACCATTGACGAGGCCGATGACCGCGGCCACGCACAGGCCCGCCAGCATGGCCAGCGCAATGACGCCAATCTGTGCCAGGCCAAAAGCCTCCGGCGCATAGCGCGTCAGGATAAACGCCATCACCAGCGCGCACAAATTTGCGGTGGCGATGATCGACAGGTTGAGGCCGCCCGACAGCAGCGCGATCATCATCGCGAGCGAGAGAATGCCGAGTTCAGGTATCTGGAACGCCATCGAGCGCAGCGCCTCAGGCGTGAACAGCTTGTCGCCAATGACGAGGCCGAAGACGCCAAGCAGCGCGGCGAGCACAACCAGCAGCGTCGCCAGCGTGCTGGCGCTGGCATAGCCGGCGAGGCGCTGGCCAAGGCCGGGGCGGGGGGTGGATATGTCACTCATGCCCGCGCCGCCCGCTTGCGCGCCGGGCGCTGCGACCACGCGGTCGCCGACACGGCGACAAGGA
>JANLPP010000516.1:0-1811 GCA_031367295.1 Hyphomicrobiales bacterium
GGTTGAAGAAAAGCTGCCGCCGCCTCGTCTGGCTCAACCCGCTGCTGCGCTTCGACGCCTTTGAGGCGAAGGCTCTGGGCATCCGCGCCATGCTGCCGTTCGTTGACGAGTTCCGCGCCATCCACAATCTGGCGTCAATGCAGCAGCTGTGCGCGGCGCTGTCGGGGCAAGGAGCGCGGGGCGCGGACCCGAGGGTGTGGCTGCGGCGGGCGGCGTGAGCGGGCTGTACTTTTGCTGGCGGCTCCCGAAAGGGTTCGCAGCCGGAACAAGAAGCAAAGCTGAGCTGAAGTCTTGCCGTTTTCGCAAATTGCAAATTTTCAGTGATTCTGCTAAATGCTCAGGGTTGCGATTCCGCAGCTGGAGAAAAAAATGAACCACCGACGAAAACCGACAGGTGCGGGCAAAGCCCCGAAACAGCCTATTATGCCCCAGAATTCAGACGGGCATCACGTTGAAAAAAAAGCAGAATCCCGACCAATACTGGCGTTCAGTCTTTGGCCGAACGGGCAAATACTGTTGAATTTCAACCTCGTCGCATTCATGGCGCTTGTGGCTTGCCTTGCCAAAATTTGGCGAGGCGTTTTTGGCTAATATGATGCACGCCAAGATGGCGATCTAACTGGTCGCCATCACGCCGGGCCTTACCGGATTGATGCACGCGAGAATTTTGTGGAATAATAGGCTGTTTAGAAGCCCGCTTCCAATTCACGGCAACTGACGTCGCGCTCTAGCGAATATCATGTATCAGGTGTCAGCCCGGCGGCTAGTTGCCGGGCTGCCTCGCTCATCAATGACTGTGGCCAGATCACCTTGCTTGTGGCAAGCGCCCAAGAGTGGCGTTGTGATCGAGAAAGCGAAAAAACCGAGATCAGAGGGTCCACGCAGGTATCGGAATCAAGTGGCCCCGATACTCGTTTCCCTCGCCTCACCCTTCCGGAAACAGCACCTTCTCGTAATCCATTGCGCCGTGCAAGACATGCAGCACTTCAACAATTTCGCCCTGGATGCGGTAGAAAATCAGATAGTTGCCATGAGGCCGACGCCGCACGCCGCGATCTTCCCATTTGGGAAGCAACGGATAGGCGCGGGGCATAAGCGACAGCCGCTGGCAGCGGTCGAATAGTTCTGCGACAAATGTTTCTGCGCGGGGCGGGTTGTCGCGCTTGATAGCGCGGCCAATCCGCGCGAGGTCGGCATAGGCGGCGTCGGTAACGACAACCTTCATAGCGCAGCGCGCGGCGTCGGCAAATCCAGTTCCGCCCGCAGCCGACGGAATGCTTCGTCCAGCGGCATGACGCGGCCTGCCTCGGCGTCGGCGATGCCGCGCGCCAGCGCAGCGTCAAGCGCATGCAGCTTTTCGGCGTGGTCACGCTCTTTCAGGTAGCGTTCCCGGACCAGATCGCGGACATATTCGCTGCTGGAGGCAAAGGCTCCGCGCCGCACTTCGTCGCGCACGAACTGCTCCAGCTCGCTGGTAAGAGTAAGCGTCATTTGTCCGGCAGGCTTCATGGGTCAGGCTCCCTGTTGCGCAAAGCATACAACAAAGTGTTTTAAAGTGCAAAACACTTTAATGCAAAGAGTGTGGCCCTCTCGCCTAACGCACCTATGCACACCGCCTTGCGTCCTGGCACGGCGGCGACTACCTCTATCGTACCCCGACAAGCGGAGCGCCCCCATGCCCACCCCCGACGATGACATCCTCTCCCAGGCCCAGGCCTGGCGTGACGCCGGGCGGGGCGTTGCCATTGCCACTGTCATGGAAACCTGGGGATCGGCCCCCCGCCCCACCGGCTCGCATCTGGTCATTGACA
>JANLPP010000001.1:0-20732 GCA_031367295.1 Hyphomicrobiales bacterium
CCGCCGCCAGCACCTCCAGCGCATAGGCGTCCGCCTCCTGCGTAATGGTGGCCACCACCACCTGGAGCGGCGAGAGCCACAGCGGCAGATGGCCGGCGTAGTTTTCAATGAGAATGCCGGTAAAACGCTCCAGCGAGCCGCAGATGGCGCGGTGCACCATCACCGGCGCTGTCTTCTCGCTGTGGGCGTTGATGTAGAAAGCGCCAAAACGTTCGGGCAGGGCGAAATCCACCTGCGTCGTACCGCATTGCCAGTCGCGGCCGATAGCGTCGCGCAGCACGTATTCGAATTTTGGGCCGTAGAACGCACCCTCGCCGGGGTTGAGCGAGGTCTCGACCACATCGCCGTGGCGGGCCTTTATCTCGGCCAGAACGCGGCTCATCACCGCCTCGGCATGGTCCCACATCGCATCCGTGCCAACGCGTTTTTCCGGGCGCGTCGACAGCTTGACCACGATGCGCCCGAAGCCGAAATCGCGGTAGACCGACAATATAAGATCGTTGATTTTCAGGCATTCTTCAGCGAGCTGGTCCTCGGTGCAGAAAATATGCGCGTCGTCCTGGGTGAAGGCGCGCACCCGCATCACGCCATGCATGGCGCCCGACGGCTCATAGCGGTGGACGAGGCCGAACTCGGCGAACCGGATAGGCAGATCCCGATAAGAGCGCAGGCCGTGCTTGAAAATCTGGACATGGCCGGGGCAGTTCATCGGTTTTAGCGCGAATACCCGTTCGTCGCCGGTCTCGTCGCCGGCGGACTTCGCCATAAACATGTTTTCCTTGTACCAGCCCCAGTGGCCGGAGGTCTCCCACAGCGATTTGTCCATCACCTGCGGCGCGTTGACCTCCTGGTAATCGCCGGCAAGGCGGCGGCGCATGTAGGCGACCAGCGTCTGGAACAGAGTCCAGCCCTTCGGGTGCCAGAAGATGGCGCCGGGCGCCTCCTCCTGAAAATGGAACAGGTCCATTTCGCGCCCGAGGCGTCGGTGGTCGCGCTTTTCCGCTTCCTCCAGCTGTTTAGTATAGGCGTCAAGGTCTTCCTGCTTGGCGAAGGCGGTGGCGTAAATGCGCGACAGCATCGGATTTCTGGAATCGCCGCGCCAATAGGCGCCTGCCACTTTCATCAGTTTGAAGGCGGAGCCGATTTTGCCCGTGGAGGTCATGTGCGGGCCGCGGCAAAGGTCGAGCCATGTGCCCTGCCTGTAGATTTTCAGCGTCTGGTCGGCGGGGATGGCGTCAATCAGTTCGATCTTGAAGGCTTCGCCCGCTTTTTCAAAATGCGCTTTGGCAGCATCGCGCGTCCATTCTTCGCGGGTGAAGGGCGCGTCGCGGGCGATGATCTCGCGCATCTTCTTTTCAATCGCCGGAAAGTCTTCGGGCGTGAACGGCGCGTTGCGGAAAAAGTCGTAGTAAAAACCGTTGTCGATCACCGGGCCGATGGTGACCTGCGTGCCCGGATACAGCGCCTGCACCGCCTCCGCCAGCACATGGGCGCAGTCGTGGCGGATAAGTTCGAGCGCGCGCGGATCGTCACGGCTCAGCAGCTCGATTCTGGCGTCGCGCGTGACAGGCTGCGACAGGTCGGTGACGGTGCCGTCCAGCGCCATGGCGACGGTGCGTTTGGCCAGCGAGGGCGAGATGGCCTTGGCTATGTCGAGGCCGGACGTGCCAGCGGCGTACTGGCGCGACGCGCCATCGGGAAATGTGACGTTGATCATGAAAATCTCCAAAGGCTCACTCGCCGATACGGGCCGGCGTAAGCGTGATGCGGCTGGCCCTATAGCAGCGCGCGGCGGCGCGTGACAACCGGAAGTCCCCAAGCGCACGCGGTTGCAGCAGCGCACGTGCGCTGGAGCACCGTCACACCGCCAGAATGCGATAATGCTGCTCCATTGAGCCGCACTGCGGCCAGGAGGCAGACATCATGAGCCGGCAGGATTTGTCGATTGCCAAATATGGCGACTGGATGACCGAGGCGACGCTGGTCGCCCAGCGGCTGCTGAATGAGGCGGTGATGAACGGCGTCTACAAGGGCGACATTCTGGACATGGACGGCAAGTTTGGCGACCGGACCTACAATGCTGTGCGCGCCTTCCAGCGGGCAAATGGCAAGCTGGCCATTGATGGCACAGTCGGGCCGCTGACCTTTGCCGCGCTCGGCCTGCTCAAAGGCGTCAATTATCCTGTGCACCTGCGCGGCCAGCCGGACAAAATGTCGTGCTGGTCAACCTGCACCCGCATGCTCAACGGCGGCGTGGCCAAGCCCAATGTCCTGGCGCACAAGGAGGCTGACGGCGGGCTGCAGCGCGGCGATACCAATCTCGGGTTTTATGCTGTCGATATCGGGGCCAAATTTCACGCCGGCCCGATTTCGCTGGCGCAGTTTGCCCAGATGATGGTGCGGGTTCCGATTTGGGTCGCCGGCGATGTGAAAAGCCACCAGTCGGGCGCCTCGCTGCATGCGATTGTCTATGCCGGCACCTACCGGTACAATTTTTCCGGCATCGAACATCTCGTGAAAATCTATGATCCCTGGCCTATCGGCCAGGGCAAGATTTATTTCACCAAACTGTTGAATCCCGTGCTGCAAAATGCCGGCAAGTTTGATCCGCACTGGTTCCTGGAGCCTAATGTTTTTGTGCCGTGAAAACCGTCATCAACCCGAAACCCCGTACTGATTCCAACCGCCAGCACAGGAGACACCCCATGTTTCGCGCAACCGGAGCCGGCAAGACCGAGACAGACAGCAAATATTCCTCGCATGGCATGCTGAAAGCCCTGCTCTACAATTTTGATTTCGACGACATGGCGAGCAGCGTGCTCAAGCCCGAGCACAAGGTGTTCCTGAGCGACAAGGCGCTGCCATTGCTGGCGTCTGACCGCGGCCATATCTGGATGCAGGGATCGGCCAGCCTTGTTGGAGCGAACGATTATAACAAGACGCTGTCCAGGGCGCGGGTCAAACGCGTCGCCGAGTTTCTCAAGGCGGCGGGCATATCGGACAAGCAGATGCAGCTTGACGCGGTGGGCGAAGACCTCTCCATCGGCCACAAGAGCGATGATGAGCGCGACCGCGCCGTCGCTTTTGTAATCTTGCCGCATGCCAAAGCCGATCCGCCGCCGCCGCCAAAACCGCCCGCCAAGCCGAAAATCACGCAGAATTTCAAGATTTCCATGCTGGCGGGAGTGGCCGGTCTGAAGGCGGTCAAATGGGCCAAGCTTCTGAAGGGCAAGCCAGCCGCCGGAGTTGCCGCTGATGTGCTGTTTTTCCAGATCTGGGATACCGAGAACGATACGGCGTCCATCTATGTGTACATCGGGGCCGGCATTGGCGCAGGCATTCCGCAGCTGCCCAGTCTGTCGGCCACCACGCACGGGCCATGGAACAAATTTACCACCTCGGCGCCCATATCCAGCGCGCAGTTTGGCGGTTTCACCCGCTTCACCACTGCGGGTGTCGGCCCTTACACGAAAAACATCCTGAACATGGTGGGCACGCCATCGGGTGTCGATGCCGTCTATATGGAAATCAACACCGGAACGACCATTGGCCTTGGCGCGACCAGCACCGTCGGCGACATGACGCTGCTGGAAGGGCCGGACCCGTTCAGCGGGCCTTGAGGGGGTGCCCGCCCTCAGGGCGAGCCACAGGGTGCTGCCCAGCGGGGCAACTGGCGGCGCGCGCGGAATGAGCAGCGGCGGGTGGCACTCCGGGTATCTGGCGCAGTCGGCATTGCGTTGCCTGTGCCGGGCTGGACAATGGCGCAGCGGCTTTTCGCGTCAGCTGTGAGGCCGCCCGGATACCAGACTGCAATCGTTACTTTTGCGCCCCGCAGGCTGCGGCAAAACTGGTAAAAAACTTGTCGGCCATGCTTTTTGCCACGCTGTCAATCAGCCGCGACCCCATCTGGGCGATCTTGCCGCCGACATTTGCCTCAACATTGTAGGAGAGCAGGGTGCCGCCGCCAGGTGCGTCCGTCAGGCGGACATCCGCGCCGCCCTTGGCAAAACCAGCGATGCCGCCCTGTCCCTCACCGCTGATGCGGTAGCCGTTGGGCGGGTCAATGTCGCTGAGCTGCACCGTCCCCGAAAAACTGGCGCTGACCGGGCCCAGCTTGATCTTGGCCTTGGCGGCGAACGAGGTTTCGCTGGTTTTTTCAAGCGACTGGCAGCCGGGAATGCAGGCTTTGAGCACGTCCGGGTCATTCAGCTTTGCCCACACCGTGGCCCGGTCGGCAGGCAGCGTCACTTCGCCGGTCATTGTCATGGCCATGGCAGGGGTCCCCGGAAAACATGTCAGATTGCGCTTTGGCCTTGGCCAAAGCTGCGATAACAGCAGCGTAACCGCGGCACCCGCGCGCCGCAACCGGAACCTTGGACCAGTGGCCAATCTGAGTGACGACGAACGCGCCATCGCGTCTGGCGTGCATCCCGACGCGAACGCCGGTGCGGCCATGGCGATGCGCATTGTTGCCGAAAGCGCCCGGCTGCTGGGCGCGCCGCATCTCATTCCCATCGCCTCGGCCCATATCGATGGCTGCCTCTACCATGGCGACAGCGGCACGCTGTTTGCCGAGCGGCTGGTGGCGGACGGGGCGCGCGTCCGTGTGACCGCGACGCTGAATGTCGGTGCGCTTGATCTCATCCGCGCCCGCAATGTCCGGCTGGACGGGACAAAGCGCGCCATGGCGCTGCGCCTGATGCGCGCCTATGAGGCGATGGGCTGCGCGCCGACCTGGACCTGCGCGCCCTATCAGGCCGGTCACCGGCCGGCCGCAGGTACAGATGTGGCCTGGGGCGAGTCGAACGCGGTCGCCTTCTGCAACTCGGTGCTGGGCGCGCGAACCAACCGCTACGGCGATTTTCTGGATATTGCCTGCGCCATTGCGGGCCGGGCACCCTATTGCGGGCTGCATGTCGCAGGCAACCGGCAGGCAACTTTCGTCATTGATGTCAGGGGCCTGTCCGCCGGGTTGCGCGACGCGGATGTGTTTTATCCGGCATTTGGCGCGTGGTTTGGCCGTGAGGCAGGGGCGGATATTGCTGTCATTGAAGGCCTGGAGGGATTTGCCACGGAAGACCGGCTCAAGGCGTTTGGCGCCGCAGCAGCCTCATCCGGCGCGGTGGCGCTGTTTCATGTTGCAGGCGTAACGCCGGAGGCAGCCGATGCGCATGCAGCGCTGGGCGGCCTGCCGCCGCAGCGGCGCATTGTGGTCACCGCCGCCATGCTGGCCAGCGCCCGCGCCGGGCTTTCAACGACGGAGGCGGAGGCGATAGACGCTGTCGCCATAGGCAGCCCGCACCTTTCCGAACCGGAATTTGCCGCGCTGGAGCAGCTTCTGGGCGGTCGCCGTCTCAAAATCCCGTTCTATGCCTGCACTGGCCGCCACGTCGGGCGCGTTCTGGCTGCGGAGGGCCGTGCGGCGCGGCTTGAAATGCAGGGCGTCACAATTATCTGTGACACCTGTGTGGTCGTGACCCCGATTCTCAGGGATTTTGCCGGAGTGCTGATGACCAACTCCGGCAAATTTGCGCATTATGCGCCCGGCAACACCGGTTACAGCGTGCAATATGGCTCGCTGGCCGATTGTGTGGAGAGCGCTGTCACCGGGCGGCTGGCGCGCGCGGAGGCACTCTGGCAATGAGAGGCGAGGTGCTGATGCCCGGCGCGGCGCGCGGCCCGCTGCTGAAACTTGGCGCGCCGATCAGCTTTTGGGGCGGGGTTGATGCGGCCAGCGGCACAATCATTGACGTTCGCCACCCGGATCACGGACGTTGCGTTGCCGGAACAATTCTCGCGCTGCCCGGAACCATTGGCTCCTCGTCGTCGTCTTCGGTTATTCTTGAACTTATCCACAAGGGCTGTGCCCCCGCCGCCTTGATTCTTGCCGTTCCCGACGCGATCTTGTTGCTTGGCCTTGTTGTTGCAGTACAAATGGGATGGCCAAGCCTGCCAGCGTTAAGCCTAAATGAAAGCGATTTTGCGCGTTTGGGCGAAGGAAGCTATATTCTGGGCCTCGATGGCAGGGTTGAGTGGGAGAAGGCCAGCTATGGCTGAAATGAAGATCGCGGGCGAAACGTTCAATGTCCGCGTTGACGGGCCTGAGAAGGCCCCGGTGATCATGCTGTCGAATTCGCTCGGCACGAACCTGCATATGTGGGACGGCCAGATCGCGGCTTTGACCAAATATTTCAAGGTGGTGCGCTATGATTCGCGCGGCCATGGCAAAAGCCCGGTGACCGGCGGGGCCTATTCCATCGCGGGGCTGGGCCGGGACGCGCTGGCGATCATGGACGCATTGCAGCTGGACCGGGTGCACTGGCTGGGCCTGTCCAAGGGCGGCATGGTGGGCCAATGGCTGCTGGCCAACGCTCGCGAGCGCATCGGCCGGGCCATTCTGGCGAACACGGCGGCGCAGCTTGGCACGCCCGACATGTGGAACACGCGCATCCGCACGGTGCTGAGCCAGGGCATGGGCGCCATTATCCCGGCAGTGATAGACCGCTGGTTTACCTTGGGATTCCAGACAAAAGCCCCTGCGGCGATTGCCCGCGTTGTGGACATGCTACGCAGCACGCCGGCGCATGGCTATGCCGGCTGTTGCGCCGCGATCCGCGACATGGACCAGCGTGACACGATCCGCTCGGTGAGCAATCCGGTGCTGGTGATCGTCGGCAAACATGATCCGGCGACGACGCCCGAGGCGGGCGCGCTGATCGCCGCCACCATCAGGGATGCGCGGCTGGTGACGCTGGATGCGGCGCATCTGTCTAATATTGAAGCAGAGTCCGAATTTACCAGGACGATCATGGGCTTTTTGACCGACAGCGCGCTGCGCTTTGCCCCGCCAAGCCAGGCCACTGGCAAAAAGGCAGCGGCGAAACCTGGTCTGAAACCTGCGGCGCGCAAAGTGAAGACGCGCAAGGCGGCTGCCCGCAAGACCGCCACGCCGCGCAAGGCGGTGAAAGCAGGCGCGGCACGCAAGGTCGCCAAAAAGCCCGCCAAGGCGGTGGCCGTGAAAAAACCGGCAAGCAAGCCGGCCGCGAAGAAAAAAACTGTGGCAAAAAAAGCGGTGCGCGGACGGCGCTGACTTTGGTGCCGAGATCGGTGCCGAAATAGAAGCCGACATGGGTGTTCGGCTTTGAGTTGCGCGCCGGGGTGGTGACAAGGGCCGCCGGGTTGCCCGCCGAAGACCAGCTGACTCAGAAGCGCATGGCTTCGCCGTTTTTTCAGATAGTGGAATGCACCGTCAAAAAAGCACTTCTGCCCAAACCATTATGCATAACGGTTGCTGACTCCAAAAACGCTTGCTAGAGAAATAGCGACGGCCCGCCGCTTGCCTGGCAGGGACCGGCGGTGTTTTGGCGGGTGCCACAAAGACGTCTTGCAGGACGCGACAGCACCAGACAGGGGAGCAGGGCGGCCCATGGAGATTTTCCTCCAGCAGCTGATCAACGGGCTGACGCTGGGATCCATCTACGGTCTCATCGCGATCGGCTACACGATGGTCTTCGGCATCATCGGCATGGTCAATTTCGCGCATGGCGATGTGTTCATGCTGTCGTCCTTCATCGCGCTGCTGGTGTTCATGGCGCTGACGCAATTGCTCGGCGTCACCTCGCTGGCTTTTGCCTTCATCATCGTGCTGATTGCCGCGATGGTTCTGACTTCAATGTGGAACTGGGCCATCGAGCGCTACGCCTACCGTCCGCTGCGCGGCTCGTTCCGCCTCGCGCCGCTGATCTCGGCCATCGGCATGTCCATCTTCCTGTCGAATTTTGTCCAGGTGGTGCAGGGGCCGCGCAACAAGCCGGTGCCGCCGATGTTCCGCGAGTCGGTCTGCATCATGGGCAATTCCACGCCGGAGCGCAGCTGCTGGGTGGATGGCAGCAGCTATGAAGTGACGCTGGCCTACAAGCAAATCCTGATTTTTGCGGTGACAATGATCCTGCTCGCCGCCTTCTGGTATCTGGTGCAGAAAACCGCGCTGGGCCGGGCGCAGCGCGCCTGCGAGCAGGACCGCAAGATGGCCTCGCTGCTGGGCATTGACGTGGACCGCACCATTTCGCTGACCTTTGTCATTGGCGCGGCGCTGGCGGCGGTGGCGGGGGTGCTGTTCATGCTTTACTATGGCGTCGTCAATTTCGCTGACGGATTTGTGCCGGGCGTCAAAGCCTTTACCGCCGCCGTGCTGGGCGGTGTCGGGTCGCTGCCGGGCGCGGTTTTGGGCGGCATGCTGATCGGTCTGATCGAGGTGTTCTGGTCGTCCTATTTCACCACGGATTACAAGGATGTCGCGGCTTTCTCCATTCTCGCGGTGACGCTTATTTTCATGCCCTCCGGCCTGCTGGGCCGGGCTGACGTCGAGAAAGTGTGAGGGCGCGAGCGATGGACATTTCCAGACCGGGCAGCGCGGCTGCCGTATCCGCCCCAGGCTTTGACCCGCTCGCCGCCGCAAGGGATGCAGGCGGCCTCGCCCTGCTGACCCTCGGCCTGTCGATTCCCATCGTGCTGCTGCGCTCTGAACAGGACATGTCCAACCGGCTCGTCCTGTCGTTCCGGCCTTGGTGGGTGGTGATCGCCTGCGTCCTGATTTTCGCGCTGCGCTTCTTCTGGCTGATGGGCGCGGCGCGGCCCCGGGCCGAGAAGGTCAAGGCGGTTGCGGGCGCGCCGCAATCGCAGGCGGCCAAGGCGCTGGCCAGCTATGGCAGCGTGATCGGCATTGCGCTGCTGGTGCTGTTTCCGTTCATTTCGCTGGCCCTTGCGGGGTCGGGCGGATCGCTGAAATGGATCAATAATTACGGCGTGCAGATTCTCATCTACGTGATGCTGGGCTGGGGCCTGAACATTGTCGTTGGCCTCGCCGGGCTTCTGGATCTGGGCTATGTCGCGTTCTACGCGGTCGGCTCCTATGCCTATGCGCTGCTGTCAACCAAATATGGCCTGTCGTTCTGGATCTGCCTGCCGCTGGCGGGCATTCTGGCGGCGTTCTGGGGCGTCATTCTGGGCTTTCCGGTGCTGCGGCTGAGGGGTGACTACCTCGCCATTGTGACGCTGGCGTTTGGCGAAATTATCCGCATTATCCTGATCAACTGGGTTGATTTCTCCAATGGTTACGCGGGCATCACCTCGATCCCGCGGGTGACTTTCTTCGGCCTGCCGTTCAGTGACGAGCCGGGCAGTTTTGCCGAATTTTTCGGCATCGAGTATCTGCCGATCCATCGCACGATATTCCTGTTCTATCTTATTCTCGCTCTCGCCCTGCTGACCAATTTCATCACACTGCGGCTGCGCCGCCTGCCGGTCGGACGCGCATGGGAAGCCTTGCGCGAAGACGAGATTGCCTGCCGCTCGCTTGGCATCAACACCACCTCGACCAAGCTGACCGCGTTTGCGCTTGGCGCGCTGTTCGGCGGCTTTGCCGGCTCGTTCTTTTCGGTGCGGCAGGGCTTTGTCAGCCCGGAGAGTTTCACCTTTGTCGAGTCAGCCACTATCCTCGCCATTGTGGTGCTGGGCGGCATGGGCTCGCAGATCGGTGTCGCCATCGCTGCCGTGCTGATGATCGGCGGCACCGAGATTTTGCGCGAGATGCAATGGCTCAAGGACTTCATGAATTACGCGTTTGGCGTCACGGATTTTGATCCGGCGCAGTACCGCATGCTGCTGTTTGGCATGGCAATGGTGTTCATGATGATCTGGAAACCGCGCGGAATCATCGCGACGCGCGAGCCCTCGATTTTCCTGAAAGAGAGCAAGGCCGTCTCCGGCGCCCTCGTGAAAGAGGGGCACGGCTGATGCGCTGGCAAACCGATCCCCTGCTGGTTGTCGAAAACCTCACCATGCGGTTTGGCGGCCTTGTCGCCGTCAACGCGCTGTCGTTCAAGACCGGACGCGGCGACATCACCGCGCTGATCGGCCCCAATGGCGCGGGCAAGACCACCGTCTTCAACTGCGTCACCGGCTTTTACAAGCCGACGGAAGGACGCCTTGCGCTGGCCAGCGCCGGCATTGCCGCGCCTGCCGATGTGGCGGCGCTGACCGCGACCGGCGCCCGCCATGGCAAGACCGCGTCCGGCGACCTGTTTTTGCTGGAACGCATGGCCGATTTCCAGATTTCGGCGAAGGCGCGCGTCGCCCGCACCTTCCAGAATATCCGGCTGTTTTCCGGCATGACGGTGCTGGAGAATCTGATGATCGCCCAGCACAATGCGTTGATGGTCGCTTCCGGCTACACGTTTCTTGGCGTGCTTGGCATCGGCGGCTACCGCAAACGCGAGGGCGAGGCGGTGGACAAGGCCAAATATTGGCTGGAGAAAATCAGGCTCATCGAGCGTGCCGATGATCCGGCGGGCGAACTGCCCTATGGCGCGCAGCGGCGGCTGGAAATTGCCCGCGCCATGTGCACCGACCCGGTGCTGCTGTGCCTTGACGAGCCTGCGGCCGGCCTCAACCCGCGCGAATCGGCAGACCTCAATGATTTGCTGCGCTCCATCCGGACTGACCATGCTGTGTCTATTCTGCTGATCGAGCATGACATGTCTGTGGTCATGCAGATTTCCGACCATGTCATCGTGCTCGACTATGGCACCAAGATCGCCGATGGCACGCCGCAGGAGGTGCGTAACGATCCAAGGGTTATTGCCGCCTATCTTGGCGTCGAGGATGAAGAGGACGTAGCCAAGGTTGAAGCGGAGCTGAGCGCATGACCGAAGCCAGCGCGACCGCCAGCCGCCAACCCGGCGCGGCAGCCCGGCCCGGCGCGCCGCCGCCCCTGCTGGCGCTGCGCGGCATCGAGACTTTCTACGGCAAGATCCAGGCGCTGAAAGGCATTGACCTTGACGTGCGCCAGGGCGAGATCGTCACGCTGATCGGTGCCAACGGCGCTGGCAAATCGACGACCATGATGACGATTTTCGGCAGCCCGCGCGCCCGCTCGGGAACGGTGACGTTCAATGGCCGGGACATCACGCGGCTGCCCACCTATGAGATCGCGCGCATGTCGATTTCGCAGTCGCCGGAGGGGCGGCGCATTTTCCCGCGCATGACCGTGTTCGAGAATTTGCAGATGGGCGCCTCGATTGGCGACATGAGCCATTTTGCCGGCGACCTTGAGCGCGTCTGCGTCATGTTCCCGCGTCTGAAAGAGCGGTTGCAGCAGCGCGGCGGCACACTGTCGGGCGGCGAGCAGCAGATGCTGGCGATTGCCCGCGCGCTGATGAGCCGCCCGCGCCTGCTGCTGCTCGACGAGCCCTCGCTTGGTCTCGCGCCGCTCATCGTCAAGCAGATTTTCGACGTTATCCGCGAGCTGAACAAGAGCGAGGGACTGACCGTGTTCCTGGTTGAGCAGAATGCGTTTCACGCGCTGAAGCTGGCGCACCGGGGCTATGTCATGGTCAATGGCGTCATCACCATGACGGGCACGGGCAAGGAACTGCTGGCGCGGCCCGAAGTGCGCGCCGCCTATCTTGAGGGAGGCCATTGATGCGCGGCCTGATTTATGACGGCGGTTCCCATGCCGGCTGGGTGTTCCTGTTCCTGACGCTGGTTCTGGGCGGCGGCCTCGCGTTTGCCACCGGCCGGGCCATGGCGCAGACGTGGCGGCCGCTGTGGCAGATCCCGGTTTCCATGGCACCGCTGGCGCTGGTTATCCGCTTTCTGCACTTCGCCTTGTTTGAAGAGCAGCTCGTGTCCCTGCACTATTATCTGGTGACATTCCTGATCCTGGCACTGGCGGGCGTCGCTGGCTACAGGCTGATGCGCGCCACGCAGATGACGACACAATATTCCTGGCTTTATGCGGCGTCAGGTCCGTTTGGCTGGCAGGGCAAACATTAGGTCTGCCAGCAAGCGCGCGGGACGCGCCGCCGTTTACCAGTGCGCTGAAAAACCTCAGCGAAAGCTGCAAATTCCGGCTTGCATCGCCAAGATGCCAGCCGTTTGAACGTGACATCGCCATAAAAAAGGGGCAGTCTCTGCCTCAAGGCGAGGTCACACATCCGCCTCGGGCAAAACGGCTGCGGCCGCAGAGCACGAATGGTAATAGTAAGACACATGCGAGCATGAAACTCACAGGGGAGTACAGAATGAAAAAGATTTGGTTGACAGGTCTCGTCCTTGCAGCAGGCATGGCCTATGCGGGCACAGCCAGCGCGCAGCTCAAAATCGGCGTTGCCGGTCCGATCACCGGACCCAACGCGGCTTTTGGCGCACAATTGCAGAAGGGCGCCGAGCAGGCTGCCGAAGACATCAACGCGGCGGGCGGCATCCTCGGCCAGAAAATCCAGATCGTCATCGGCGACGACCGGTCTGACCCGAAAGAGGGCGTTTCAGTTGCCAACAAGTTTGTGGCGGACGGCGTCAAGCACATCGTCGGGCACTTCAATTCGGGCGTGTCGATCCCGGCCTCCGATGTCTACAAGGAAAACGGCGCGCTGGCGATCACCCCGTCGGCAACCAACCCGCAGCTGACCGACCGCCCCGGCTACTGGAACGAGTTCCGCACCTGCGGCCGTGACGACCAGCAGGGCGCTGTCGCCGCCGCCTATATCTCCACCACGCTGAAGGGCAAGAAGGTCGCTGTCGTGCATGACAAGACCACCTACGGCAAGGGCCTCGCCGACGAGACGCAGAAGGCCATGAACAAGGCCGGCGTCAAGGAAGTGCTGTATGACGGCGTCAACCTCGGCGAGAAGGACTTTTCGGCGGTTGTCTCGAAGATCAAGGCATCCGGCGCGGAAATCGTCTACTGGGGCGGCCTGCACACTGAAGGCGGGTTGATCGTGCGCCAGATGCGTGATCAGGGCGTCAACGCCGTGATGATGTCGGGCGACGGCATCACCTCGGACGAGTTCGCCTCGATTGGCGGCGACGGCGTGCAGGGCACGCTGATGACCTTCCCGCCGGACCCGCGCAAGCGCCCGGAAGCGGCGGCTGTCGTCAAGAAGTTCGAAGCCAAGAAGTTCAACCCGGAAGCCTATACGCTGTATAGCTACGCGGCTGTTGAAATCATGAAGCAGGCTGCCGAGCAGGCCAAAAGCCTCGACCCCAAGAAAATGGCCGAAGTGATGCATGCCGGCAAGCCGTTCAAGACCGTGATCGGCGACATTGCCTATGACAAGAAAGGCGACATCACCCGCCCCGACTATGTCCTCTACACCTGGAAAAAGGGCGCAGACGGCAAGATCACCTATGTCGAGAATTGATTTCGACCTGGTTTGAATGACTGCGAAAGCCCGCCAGCGATGGCGGGCTTTTTGCTGAACGGCGCGGGATGGAGGCGCGTGCCCGCGATGCAAAACCTCATCACCGATGTGCCCGGCCTCCGAGTTGGCAACGCCCATGATGCGCGGGTCGCCAGTGGCGTCACCGCGCTGATTTTTGATGGGCCAGCCGTCGCGTCCATCGCCATTCATGGCGGCGCGCCGGGCACGCGCGACTGCGCCTTGCTGGCACCGGAGATGACCGTCGAGCGCATTGACGCGCTGGTGCTTTCGGGCGGCTCGGCCTTTGGTCTCGATGCGCCGGGCGGCGTGCAGGCATGGCTGCGGACGCAGGGGCGCGGCTATGCAGTTGGATCGGCGCGTGTGCCGCTGGTGCCCGGCGCAATCCTGTTTGACCTGTTGAATGGCGGGGCCAAGGACTGGGCAAGGCAGCCGCCCTGGTGGGAGCTTGGCTTTGCGGCGGCGCAGAACGCCGCGGTGGATTTCGCGCTGGGCACAGCTGGCGCGGGCTATGGTGCCACCACCGCAAATCTGAAGGGCGGGCTGGGTTCGGCCAGCGCGGTTGCATCGAACGGCTATCACGTCGGAGCATTGGCCGCCGTCAACGCGCTCGGGCAGGCTACAATCGGCAATGGCCCGCATTTCTGGGCCGCGCCTTATGAGCGGGGCGGCGAGTTTGGCGGGCTGGGCCTGCCAGTCCGCTTGCCACCCGAGGCGCTGGCCATTCACCTGAAGGGCGACCCAGCGCCTGCGGCGGGCGCAAACACCACATTGGCAATTGTCGTCACCGACGCCGCATTGACCAAGGCGCAGGCCAGACGCCTCGCGGTGATGGCGCATGACGGCCTCGCGCGCGCGCTGCGGCCCGCGCATGCGGCGCTTGATGGTGACATCGTCTTTGCCGCTGCCACCGGCCATGCGCCGCGCCTGCCCGGCCTGCGTGACCTGACGGAAATCGGCGCGCTGGCCGCCGACTGCCTTGCCCGGGCAATTGCGCGCGGCGTTTATCAGGCACGGGCGCTGCCATTCGCGGGTGCGCTGCCGGACTGGCGCGGGGCGTTTGCGCCTGCGGGACCGGCCTAGATGACATGCGCCAGCGCAGGCCTGCGGCGCACCGCCCGTTGGGCAGGACGCCTGGCGGTTTTGGCTTTTGATTGGGGCGTGGCAGGGTTCAGAGTTTTGCAAAACTGCCCAGAGGCGGGCAAGCTGAGCCTCGCCTTTACCGCTAACCGGAATCCGCCATGCCGCTGATCGAAATCCGCAACGTCATAAAATCCTATGGGGCCATACCGGTGCTGGGCGGCCTGACGCTCAACGTCGAGGAGCATCAGGCGGTCTGCCTCATCGGCCCCTCGGGCTGCGGAAAATCGACGCTGCTGCGCTGCATCAACGGGCTTGAGCCGATCAATGGCGGCGAAATCCGCCTGCATGGCGACCGCGTCAGCGGCAGCGGCGTCGATGTCAACGCGCTGCGCCGCGATGTCGGCATCGTGTTCCAGAGTTTCAACCTGTTTCCGCACATCACGGTTCTCGACAATGTGACGCTGGCCGCCATGCGCGTGCTGGGCCAGTCGCGCGATGAAGCCGAGGCGCGCGCCATGACGCTGCTGAAGCGCATTGGCCTTGACCACAAGGCGCGCGACTACCCCGACCGCCTGTCAGGCGGCCAGCAGCAGCGCGTCGCCATTGTGCGGGCTCTGGCGATGGAGCCTATCGTGCTGCTGCTCGACGAAATCACCTCGGCGCTCGACCCCGAGCTGGTGTCAGAAGTGCTCAACATTGTCCGCGATCTGATACGCGACGGCATGACCATGATTCTCGCCACCCATGAAATGGGGTTTGCGCGGGAGGTGGCGAGCAAAGTGTGCTTTTTATACGAGGGTGTGGTGCATGAGGAAGGCCCGCCCGAGCAGATGTTTTCGCAACCGCAGAAAGAGCGGACCAAGGCGTTTCTGGCGCGCATTGTGGAGGCGGGCAGGCTGTGAGGCTGCGGTGGCGCACGGGAGGCGGGGCGCAGGGGGATCGCTGATCGGCTGCACGCAAACGCCGTAGCGCTTCAGCAGCCCATCAGCCAGCGCCTTGCAGTGCACCGGATTGCCGGCCATGACTGGCACACATTGGCTGACGCACTGCAACACCGGCAGGCGGGCCGCCATCAGCCTCTGCTCGAGTTGCTGCGCCTTGGCCCCGCTGTGTTTGCCGCTGTTCAGCGCACCATTGGCAAAGCGCGCCTGCAATATCTCGCATGGCCAACAGTATAGCTTCAGTCTGGCCCGGCCCTGAAGGCAAAGCCGGTGCAGATTTGCCACGGAGCTGGCGGCGATCAGGGGCAGACCGGCTTAAACGAGTACCTGTTATCGCTGCATTGATGCAAACGCCCAACTCTGCCTGGCTTGTGTTTCGGAACATGGAGTTTGCGCCAGAGCCTGTCCAGGCCGCTCGTGGTTTGCGAGGCAAAACACGGTCGAAATCCGGTTTTGTGATTCCGGCGTGGCCTGCGCCTTCACGCGGCCCGGAACGCGTGCTATGCGAGCCCCGACAGCAGCCCTTTCGCCATGGTTTGACATCCCCGGCAGAGGCTGCGCCAGCCTGCCGCCTTATCCGCCAACTTTCCGAGACAGCCAGACATGCCCGCCACATCCCTTGCGCAGCCCGTTTCGCGCTCCAACAGTTTTTTTTCGGCAAGCCTTGCCGACGCTGACCCGGAAATTGCCCGCTCCATCGAGCTTGAGCTTGGCCGCCAGCGCAACGAAATCGAACTGATCGCCTCAGAAAACATCGTGTCGCGGGCTGTGCTGGAGGCGCAGGGCTCAGTCATGACCAACAAATATGCCGAGGGCTATCCGGGCCGCCGCTATTACGGCGGCTGCCAGTTTGTCGATATTGCGGAAAATCTGGCGATTGAGCGCGCGGCAAAACTGTTCGATTGCAAGTTTGCCAATGTGCAGGCCAATTCCGGCAGCCAGGCCAACCAGGCGGTGTTTCTGGCGCTGCTCCAGCCTGGCGACACGTTTCTGGGCCTTGATCTGGCGGCGGGCGGGCATCTGACCCACGGTTCGCCGGTCAACATGTCGGGCAAATGGTTCAGGCCCGTGGGCTATGGCGTCTGCGTGGTTGACCAGACCATTGACATGGACGCTGTCGAGCGCCTTGCCGAGCAGAACAAGCCAAAGCTGATTATCGCGGGCGGCTCGGCCTATTCGCGCCATTGGGATTTTGCCCGCTTCCGGGCTATCGCCGACAAGGTCGGCGCGTATTTTCTGGTTGATATGGCGCATTTTGCCGGGCTGGTGGCGGGTGGCGCACACCCTTCGCCGTTTCCGCATGCCCATGTTGTCACTTCCACCACGCACAAGACGCTGCGCGGACCGCGCGGCGGCCTCATTCTCACCAATGAGGAGGGCATCGCCAAAAAGATCAATTCGGCGATTTTCCCCGGCCTTCAAGGCGGCCCGCTGATGCATGTCATCGCCGCCAAGGCGGTGGCCTTTGGTGAGGCCTTGCGGCCTGACTTCAAGGTTTACGCCCATGCTGTCGTGGACAATGCCCGGGCGCTGGCGGCAAAACTGGTCAGCGGCGGTCTCGCCATCGTCTCGGGCGGCACCGACAATCACCTCATGCTGGTGGACCTGCGGCCGAAGGGGCTGACCGGCAAGGCGGCGGAAGCGGCTTTGGGCCGCGCCCATATCACCTGCAACAAGAACGGCATCCCGTTTGACCCGGAAAAGCCGATGACCACCTCTGGCATCCGCCTTGGCACGCCGGCCGCCACGTCACGCGGCTTTGGCATCGCCGAGTTTCACGAAGTGGGCGCGCTCATCGTCGAGACTTTGGACGGCCTGGCGAGGCATGGCGAGGCGGGCAATGCTCACGTCGAGGCCAGCGTCAAGGCCCGGGTCCATGCGCTGACCAAACGTTTCCCGATTTACGGCTAGGCGATGCCCCCGGGGGAAGTGTCTCATGCGGTGTCCCTATTGCGGCA
Organism: Hyphomicrobiales bacterium; assembly: GCA_031367295.1. Classification (GTDB taxonomy): domain Bacteria; phylum Pseudomonadota; class Alphaproteobacteria; order Rhizobiales; family Beijerinckiaceae; genus JANLPP01. The sequence goes on from JANLPP010000001.1 coordinate 17,203, forward strand.
GTCTCGACACACAGGTGAAGGATTCGCGTCCGGCTGACGATTCTGCCTCGATCCGCCGCCGCCGCGTCTGCCCCGACTGCGCCGGGCGCTTCACCACCTTTGAGCGGGTGCAGCTGCGCGAGCTGACGGTGGTCAAAAAATCCGGGCGGCGCATGCCGTTTGACCGGGAAAAAATCATCCGCTCGCTGACTGTCGCGCTGCGCAAGCGCCCGGTGGATCCCGAGCGGGTCGAGCGCATGGTCAATGGCATTGCCCGCCAGCTCGAAAGCCAGGGCGAGGGCGATATTCCCACGCAGCGCATCGGCGCGCTGGTGCTTGAAGGACTGCGCGGCCTCGACGATGTCGCCTATGTGCGTTTTGCCTCTGTCTACCGCGACTTCCGCGACGCGCAGGATTTCACCTCGATCCTCGGGGAACTGTCACAGGCCGGAGAGGCCGTGGAGCCGGTGGAGCCGCCGCCGGCAGGGCGGCAGCGCAAGCCCGCCGCCGAGGGCCAGAAACGTGACTGAGCCGAAGCTGGCGCAAAGCCCCGCTGCGGTTGCGGGCCGCGCTGCGCCCGCGCCCGGGCAGGACCAGCGTTTCATGCTGGCCGCGCTGGCGTATGGGCGGCGCAATCTGGGGCTGACGGCACCCAATCCCGCTGTCGGCGCGCTGGTGGTCAAGGACGGCATTATCATCGGGCGGGGCGCAACCGCGCCCGGCGGGCGCCCGCATGCCGAGACTGAAGCGCTGGCGGATGCGGGCGCGGGCGCGCGTGGCGCAACCCTCTATGTCACACTGGAGCCGTGCAGCCACCATGGCCAGACCGCGCCCTGCGCTGACGCCATTATTACGGCGGGCATTGCGCGGGTGGTGTCGGCACTTGATGATCCTGACCTGCGTGTGTGCGGCCAGGGTCATGCGCGGCTGCGCGCGGCCGGCGTCAGCGTCACCACCGGCGTATGCGCGCCTGAGGCGCGGCGCGCCAATCTCGGGCACATACTGCGCATCACGCAGGGGCGGCCGATGGTGACACTCAAGCTTGCCGAAACCGCCGAGGGCTATGCCGCCGGCGGCCGCCATGATCCGCGCCTCGCCATCACCGGCGAGGCTGCCAACGCGCGGGTGCAGGTTGAACGCGCGCTGCATGATGCCATCATGATTGGCATTGGCACGGCGCTGGAGGATGATCCGCTGATGACGGTGCGGCTGCCTGGGCTGGCGCGCAAGCCGCTGCGGGTGGTGCTGGACGCGCAGCTGCGCCTGCCGCCGCTGTCGCGCCTCGCCGCCACGGCGCAGTCCGTGCCAGTGCTGGTCATCGCCGACACGGCCGCTCCCGCCGCTGCGGAAACCGCCTTGCGCGCGCGCGGCGTCGAGATTGCGCGCCTGCCCGTCGGCGCCGGCCGGCAGATCGAACTTGCCGCCGCCCTGCGGCTGCTGGCGGCGCGCGGCATCACGCGCGTTTTCAGCGAGGGAGGCCCGCGCACCGCAAGCGCCCTGATTGCGCAAGACCTTGTCGACGAGCTGATGCTGTTCACCAGCCCGCGTCCGTTCGGGCGGCCGGGGCGCGCGGCGCTTGACGCTTCCGCCCGCGCCCGCATGGCTGATGCGGCCTGCTTCTCGCGGGCCGACCACATGATCGGGGCGGACCGCCTCGCGCACTACCAGCGGGTGCCCTGATGTTCACCGGCCTTGTCAGCGATGTGGGCGAAGTTATCAGCGTTGTGGCGCGCGGCGCGCTCAGCCGCATCCGCATCGCCTGCGCCTATCCGCATCACAGCATCGCGCTCGGCGCTTCCATTGCCTGCTCCGGGGCCTGCCTGACCGCGGTGGCATCCGGGCGGGTGGGCAACCGCAGCTGGTTTGACGTGGACGCCGCCGCCGAGACGCTGGCGCTGACAACCGTCGGCAGCTGGGAGCGCGGCTCGCGCGTCAATCTGGAACGCTCGCTGAAAATCGGTGACGAGCTGGGCGGCCATCTCGTCAGCGGACACGTCGATGGCATGGCAAAGCTGCTGTCGCGCCGGGATTTTGACGGCATGGCGCATTTCGAGATTGAGGCGCCGGCGGACATTGCGCGCTTTGTTGCCAGGAAGGGGTCGGTGGCGCTGGACGGCGTGTCGCTGACGGTCAACGCGGTGGAGGGCAACCGGTTTGCCGTGCTGATCATTCCGCACACGCTGGCGGTCACCACGTGGGGCGAACTGAAGGCGGGTGACCGGCTGAATATCGAAGCCGATGTGATGGCGCGCTATGCGGCAAGGTTGATGGAGGCGGGGGGCGGGTGAAGTTGAGGTTGAGGTTGCCCTGAGCCTTGTGCGCGCATCGGCGAATGCGATATCGCGGTATGCGCAACAGCTTTTGGTGTCGTCCGTGAACAATGCCAATTTCCACGATCCCGATCAGGCTGCGGCCATTTGCGGCGGCTCATGCTGTACTCCGAGCATCGCCAGCAGCAGGCACAAAAATAGCCTCAGCCAGGCCAGCATGCGTCTGAAGTTGTAGCCTGCCGCCGCCAGCACGGCGTTGTTGGCGTCGCCGTCTGAACCGTGCAGATAATTGCGGTTCATGCGGTGATCGGTTCTTTGGGAGTGGCCCTGTCGCCGTATGATTTGCACGGAGAAAATTTTTCGCGCCGCTAGCCAAGGATCGAAAGCGTGCCTATATTCCCTCGCATGAACATCACACTCCCTCCCAATCAAGAACAATGGCTCAGCGCGCAAATCGCGCAGGGGGAATTCGCATCCGCCAGCGACGCGGTCGCGCGCTTGATTACCGACCGCATGATCCTGGAAACAACGGACCTTGATTGGGCGCGGCCTTACGTTGACGCCGCGCGTGCGCCAGAGGCGCGTAAATTTGACATGTCTATTGAAGACGCCAATGCCGAAATTGACGCGCATATTGCTTCTTTGACCGGCTGATGGCGCGCGTCGCAATTTCAATCTTTGCGCGGCGGGACGTCAACTCGATCCTTAGCGACCTGAACGAACGTGCAGGGTCTCCGGTATCAAAACGTTACGCTGCCGAATTCAAGAAAATGAACGAAACACTTGCGGAATTTCCGGAAAGTGGTCCACTGCGGAAGGGCCTTGGCCGCTACGCTCGCATCAAGGTCGTGCTGCCATACGTCGTCGTCTATGATTTTGCAGGAGACCTTGTGACTGTGCTTCGCGTCTTGCATGGCCAACGCAATATCACCAAAAAGCTCACTACCCGCTAATCACCCCACCCCCGACACGCTCGCCCCCGCTCCCGCGCCGAGCCGCCGGAACACCAGCCATGACGATGCCGACACTGCTGCCACCACAAAGAACGCCAGCGGAAAATCCTGCGTCAGCAACGGCCCGCCGCGCGCGCCGCGCGAAGCCTCCAGCAGCGCCGCCGCCAGCGCTACACCAAGGGTGATCGCGAGCTGCTGGGCGCAGCCGGAAAAGCTGGTGGCGCGGCCCATGTCGGCCGGCTCTATGTCGGAGAAGGTCAGTGCGTTGAGCGAAGTGAATTGCAGCGAGCGCATAAAGCCGCCGATGAGCAGCAGCGCGAGAATGACA
>JANLPP010000010.1:0-21836 GCA_031367295.1 Hyphomicrobiales bacterium
ATGATCAGATGCCGGTCGACATTGATGCCGGAGACGCGCGCCGCCTGCGGGTTCGCGCCAATGGCATAGGTGAATTTGCCGTAGCGCGTGTAGCGCAGCGCCACATGGGCGATGGCCGCGACGGACAGAAAAATAAGCACCGGCATCCAGCCGCCGGCGCCGGTGCCGAGATAGGCGTAGCTTTCGGAGACCGATGAGATCGGGTTGCCATGCGTATACCACAGCGAGAATCCGCGCGCCGACACCATCATGCCAAGAGTCGCTATGAACGGCGGAATTTTGGTGTAGGCGATCAGGCTGCCGTTGATGCAGCCCGCGACAACGCCGCCCAGTATGCCGACCACAATCGGCACGATGACCGGCATGTCCACCAGTGAGGGATAGACCGGGCGCAGCGCATCTGACGTCTGCGCCAGGCTGGTGGCGATCATCGTCGTCATGCCCAGCACCGATCCCGATGACAGGTCAATGCCACCCGCGATAATCACCTGTGTCACGCCCACCGCGATGATGCCGGTGACGGCCATTTGCAGGATGATGACGCGCAGCCGCTGGTAATTATACAGGAAACTCTGGCCAACAAAAATCCAGCCGAGAATCTCGAACATCAGCGCCATCGCCACCAGCACCAGAAAAATGCTGACCTCCGGCGGCAGGCGGCGCCTGGCGGGTTTGGCAACGGCAGGTCCGCCGCTGGCGGCTGAAGTCTGTGTGTCTTGACCGCTCACGCTGGCGCCCTCGTTCTCTTCATCTTTTACGCAGCCTTGTGCGGCTTGCGGTCTTAACGCAGTCACTTGAATTCATGTCATCCCGGGCCGCACAACGGACCCGGGAACCAGAGTCGCTGGCGCGGTTCGTACAGGCGACTCCTGGGTTCCGGGTTCCGCTTCGCGGCCCCGGAAGGACAGCCGCACTTTGCCTCTGCAAAACACTTCACTGTGACGCAAGCTCCATGATCCGCACCTGGTCCGCGTCTTTGCGCTCGACAATGCCTGTCACGCGCCCCTCGTGCATCACCACCACGCGATCGCTCATGCCCAGAACTTCCGGCATTTCCGACGAGATCATCAGCACGGCGACGCCCTGCCCCGCAAGCTGGCTGATCAGCCGGTGAATCTCGGCCTTCGCTCCAACGTCAATGCCGCGCGTCGGCTCGTCAAGGATCAGGATTTTCGGGTTGGTCAGCAGCCAGCGCGCGATCAGCACCTTCTGCTGGTTGCCGCCGGAAAGGTTGAGGATCGTCTCATAGAGGTCGGGCGTGCGCACGCGCAGCCGCGTCTTCATGTCCTCGCAGACTTTTGTCACGCCACCCTCGTCGACAAAGCCGCCTCTGACAAAACCGCTGTTGAGCACGGCGACCTGCATGTTGTCGAGCACGTCGAGCAGCAGAAAACAGCCGGTTTCCTTGCGGTCTTCGGTCAGGAAGGCCATGCCGTTCTTCATCGCCTGGTTGGGGCTGGCGATGCGGATTGCCTCGCCGCGTATTTTTATTGTGCCAGCGCTGGCGGGCGTCACGCCAAATATTGTTTCAGCCACATTGCTGCGGCCCGAGCCGACAAGGCCCGCAAGCCCGACAATCTCGCCCGCGCGCACCTCAAACGACACATCGCTGAAACGGCCGGTGAGGCAGAGGCCCTGCACCGAAAGCACCACATCGCCGATCGGCACGGTTTCCTTCGGGAACATCTGCGTGATTTCGCGCCCCACCATCATGCGGATAATGTCGTCGCGTGTCACGTCTGCCGCATCACGCCGCCCGACAAATTTGCCGTCGCGGAACACCGAAACCTCGTCGGCGATCTCGAACAGCTCGTTCATCTTGTGGGTGATGTAGACGATGCCTTTGCCCTGCTCGCGCAGGGCGCGGATGATGGTGAAGAGATGCGCCACTTCGCGCTCGGTCAGCGCCGAAGTTGGCTCGTCCATAATCAGCACGTCGGATTCGTAGGAGACCGCCTTGGCGATTTCGACCATCTGGCGGCTGGCGACGCTGAGGTCACGCACTTCGATTTCAGGATCAATGTCGATATTGAGCCGTTTGAACAGCGCGGCGGTCATATCCCGCATCTTGCGGTGATCGACAAAGCCCATGCGGGTCAACGGCTCGCGCCGGATCCAGATGTTTTCAGCGACCGTCATATAGGCCATCAGGTTCAGCTCCTGATGGATCATGGCGATGCCATATTCCAGCGCGTGCAAAGGCGAGTCGAGCCGCACGTCCTGGCCCTTGAGGCGGAACGAGCCCTTGTCCGGCGTATAAATGCCCGCGATGATTTTCATCAGCGTCGATTTGCCCGCGCCGTTCTCGCCCATCAGCGCATGCACGGTGCCGGGCTTCAGGCGGAACTCGACATCATCCAGCGCCACAACGCCGGGGAATTCCTTGCGGACACCTTCGACTTCAAGCAGATAGGCCGCACCCGGAACCGCGCCGCTCGCGCGCACGCCTTGCATGGTCGAAGAGCTGAGCATGAGCCAAAACTCCGCTGTATAAAAAAGGGCGCGCGGAGAGGTCGCGCGCCCTCAAGTTTGGGGTAGCCTAGTTCTTCTTCATGTAGTTGGCCATGTTTTCCGGTGTCACCAGCTCGAAGGGAATCCACACCTTCGTGTCGACTGCCGCGCCCGAAGCCAGCTTCAGGGCCGCGTCAACCGCGCCCTTGCCCTGACCGGCGGCGTTCTGGAACACGGTGACCTTGAGGTCGCCCGCCTTCATCGAGGCGAGCGCGTCCTGCGTCGCGTCAACGCCGCCGATGATCACCTTCTTGGTGTCAACGCCGGACGCCTTCAGCGCCTGCAGGGCGCCGATCGCCATCTCGTCATTGTTGGCAATAATGGCGTCATACTTCACGCCTTTGGAAATCCAGTTGGTCATCAGATCCTGCGCTTCGGTGCGCGACCAGTTGGCGGTCTGCTCCAGAACAATCTTGATGCCCGAGCATTCGGGGGTCTTCAGCACGTCGTGAATGTCGGCGGTGCGCTGCACGGCGGCCTGGTTCGACAACTCGCCCATCATGACGAGAATGTCGCCCTTGCCGCCGAGAATTTTGCAAATCTGCTTGGTCTCAAGCGTGCCCGAATCAACTTCGTTGGAAGCGACGAAAGCGGCCTTCTTGCCCAGCGCGTCGACATCCTTGGGCTGGCGGTTCACGTAAACAAGCGCGATGCCTGCGTCGGCGGCGAGCTTGGTCATGGCCGGGGTGGCGCTGGTATCAACCGGGTTGACAATGATGGCGTCAACCTTGGCGGCGATGAAATTCTGGATCTGCGACAGCTGCTTTGCCACGTCGTTCTGCGCGTCCTCAACCTGAAGCGCAACGTCCTTCTGGGTCTTGGCATAATCAATCATGCCATTACGCAGAACCGTGAGAAAATTGTCGTCAAACTTGGCCATCGAGACGCCAATTTTGGCAGCGAAAGCACCGCTTGAGAGCAGCGTGGTCGCCGCCAGGGCGATGAGAATGCGCTTCATGAATGTTCCTCCTGTTGCGCCGGTTTCCACCGGCTGGATTGTCACGCGGTTCCGCTCCGGATTGATCCGGATCCGCTTTCCGCGCCAATCGGTTCGTTTCTGCGAGGCTCACGTGCCATGAAAGGGTGCATGCAAGTGAACCTGAGTGGACCTTAATGGAATGTTTATTCCGTTTCAATGCAAATATGGAACGTTCGATTCACTGGCGGGAAATATTGCAGAAACTTGCACTGCGCAGTAGGGAGAGGCTGATAGTTTCCATCAGCCGCAGGCACAGATGACCAAACGCCCGACGATTCTGGACGTAGCAAGGGCCTCCGGCGTCAGTGTTGCAACAGTGGACCGCGTGCTGAATGACCGGCTGCCAGTGCGCACGGGCACGGCAGCGCGCGTTGCCGCCGCCGCAGAAAGCATCGGCTATCACGCGGCCGGGCTGCTGAAGCAGCGGCTGAAGGGCGAGGCACCCAAGCGGACTTTTGGTTTTCTGCTGCAAAAGCGCGCGCATGATTTCTACCGCTCGCTGGGTGCCGAAGTGCTGGCGGCAGTACAGAACAACACCCGTTTTCGTGGCCGCGCGGTCATTGAATTTATTGATGAACTGTCGCCCGCTGCGATCAGCCACGCAATGCGCGAGGTGGGCGCAAGGGTTGACGCCCTTGCTGTCGTCTCGATCGACCATCCGGGCATTACCGAGGCGGTCGCCGAGCTGCGGGCGCGCAATGTGCCCTGCTTTGCGCTGCTCTCGGATATTTCCGCGCCGGCCCGCGAGGGCTACATCGGCATTGACAACCGCAAGGCCGGGCGCACGGCGGCCTGGATGATCGCGCGCACCGCCCCGCAGCCCGGCCCGGTCGGCGTGCTGGTTGGCAGCCACCGCTACCTTGGCCAGGACCTGCGCGAGATGGGCGCGCGCGCCTATTTCCGCGAGCATGCGCCAGAGTTCACCGTGCTGGAACCGCTGGTCAATCTGGAGGAACCGCGCATTGCCTATGAAGGCACGCTCGACCTCTTGAAGCGGCATCCCGGTCTGGTTGGCATCATGGTTGCGGGGGGCGGCATGGAGGGCGTGATCGGCGCGCTGCGCGACGAAAATGCGCACGGCCGCATCTGCGTCGTCTGCAATGAGCTGACCAGTGTCACCCGCGCGGCCCTGACCGATCGCGTCATCACCTGCGTTATCGCCACGCCCCGGCGGATGCTGGCCGAGCGGGCAGTTGCGGCGATGGCGGCGGCGATAGACAGTGGCGCGGGCAGCAGCGAAGAGTTCTTGCCCTTCGAAATTTATGTGTCAGAAAATATCTGAGGGAGCCGCGGTTGCAGCGCATTGGACAACGGGCACGCGCGCTCCTTCGGGCGGCCAGGTGCGGGCGAAGGGCATTGCCCGCCGCCGCGCTCTGGTTCCTCGCACAATTGGCAACAGCGGGCGCCGCACCGGCAATTGCCAGCGCCACACTGGACTTCGCCTGGGTCCAGCACACGGCGGGCGGACTTGAGGCGCGCGCCATCACCCATGCGGCCGCCTGCCCGCCCGCATTGGTCAACGGCCACGCGGCGCGCATGCAGGCGCGGGCAAGACCCGGCATGGATTACCCGGTGCTGGTGTGCGCGCTGCGTCTTCCCGCCGGCACAACCGCCGCCTCGATTGACGGAGCAGGCCTGCCCCTGCCCCGCTCCGCGCCAACCCGTATCCTGCTGATTGGCGACACCGGCTGCCGCCTGCAGGGACAACGCGCCCAGCCCTGCAACGACGAGGAAGGCTGGCCGTTTCCAGCAGGCTCGCACATTGCGGCGCAGATCAAGCCGGACCTCGTCATCCATGTTGGCGACTACCACTATCGCGAGAGCGCCTGCCCCGTCGGCAACACCGGCTGCGCCGGCAGCCCGCATGGCGACACCTGGGATGTCTGGCGCGAGGATTTTTTTGCTCCCGCCGCGCCCTTGCTCGCTGCCGCGCCCTGGGTGTTTGTGCGTGGCAACCATGAGGAATGTGACCGCGGCGGCAAGGGCTGGAGCCGGGCGCTTGATCCCTATGCCTTTGCCGGGCCAAACGGTTGCTTGCGGCCCGGCCAGCCGTTTTCCGTCAGCCTCGGCGGGGTCAATCTCTATGTGATGGATGTTGCCACAGCTGACGAGGGCACGGCCAGCAAAGCGCAGGCGGCGCGCTTCGCCCGGCAATTTGCCGCAGTGGCAAAGCTGGGGCCAAAGCCGGTGTGGATTGCCATGCACCGGCCCATATGGGCAGCGGCGGGGGCGCTGTTCGGCTATGTCGAGGGTGACAACAAGACGCTGGCGCTGGCGGCGCGCAAAAGCCTGCCCGCGACCGTGCAGGCTTTCATTTCCGGGCATATCCACACGTTCATGGCCACAGGCTTTGTCGAGGATTTTCCGGTGCAGATCATCTCCGGCCACGGCGGCGACGAGCTGCATCCGTTTGCGCCCTCGGACCCCGTTGGCCTGAAAATCAATGGCGTCAGCGTCAAGAGCGGCATTGCGGCACCGGGCGTCTTCGGCTTTGTCCTGCTGGAAAAAGATGCGGCAGGCTGGAAGCTGACCAACTATGATTTTACCGGCAAGCCGCAGGCAGGCTGCCGCATGTCGGGGCGTGCGCTGGACTGCAAATAAAAAGCGCCGCAGCCAATCGTCAGCTGCGGCGCGGCGCGTGTATTTCAGCAACAGGTGTGTACTGGCGGCTCAGCCACCGATGCAGGTCTTGGCCGTCTCAGGCGTGCAGACGTCGAGGCCGGTGTAGGTCGGGTCAGCTACGGTCTTGCCGTCCTTCAGGTCCTTCAGGAACAGCATTGCCTTGTAGCCCATCTCAAACGGGCGCTGGCCGACCTGGCCCTTCGACAGGCCCTCGTTCATCAGGTCCATCTGCACCGGCAGCGTGTCGGCAACAACCAAAGCCAGCGAGCCGTCGGCGATCTTCGCCTTATATTTCATCGCCACCTTGCGGTAGGCATCGGGCACAAACTGCGGGAAGCCGCCGGTTGGCGTGAAGGCGTCAAGGTTCGGGTATTTGGCCAGCGTGTCTTCCATCTGCTGCACGGAACGCGGGAAATCATCATCCGTGTAGAGCGGGCAGCCGTCGGCTTCCTTCCAGCCGCCGTCTCCAGCCAGCTTCATGCCCGGCGCTTCCTTGCTGGCCTTGCCTGACAGCGTATCGCGGATGCCTTGCATGCGCTCATTGTGGTTGGCCGCCGCCGCGCCGCCCGACTGAATGCAGATGGTGCCGCCCTTCGGCTTGATCTTCATCACCGCCTTGGCAATGTTGACGCCAATGTCATAGTTCTTGGTGCCGACATAAGCGACGCGCAGGCCCTTGTCCTTGGCCAGCAGGTCTGAATCCCAGGTCAACACCGGAATGCCAGCCTTTTTCGCGCCTTCAAGCGCGCCCGCCATGGCAGCCGCGTTGGAGGGCGAGACGGCAATGCCGTCAACCTTTTTGGCGATGAGATCGTTGACGATCTGCACCTGCTCCTCGCCGCCGCCGTGCTCGCCGGGGCCGATGTAAAGGCACTCAAGCGCGCCCGCCATTTCCTTCTCCGCCTTCTTGCAGCCGGCCAGGGCCTGGTCAAAGAAGGGGTTGTTCATGTTCTTGGGCACCAGCGCGAAGACGAATTTCTTGTCAGCGGCGAAAGCGCCGGACGCGGTCAGCGCGCCTGCGACAATCGCCGTGCTCAGCAGATATTTCAACATGGCTTTACTCCCTGTTTACACGTCAGGCCCGGTTCTCGGGCCTATTCGCGTCGCTTGCCGCGGACCCGTTCAAGCAGGACCGCGATGATGATAAAACTGCCGACGAAAGCGCCCTGCCAGTTGGAATCGACGCCCGCCATCAGCAGTGAATTGCGGATTACTTCAATCAGCGCCGCGCCGACAAAGGCGCCGAACGCCCCGCCTGCCCCGCCCATCAGGTCGGCCCCGCCGATGACTGTGGAAGCGATGACGCGCAGCTCGTAGGACTGGCCGAGCGCGTTGATGGCCGAGCCTTGCCAGCCGACGATGAGGATCGAGGCGAGCGATGCGGCCATCGCAGAGGCGACATAGGCCGACAGTTTTGTCAGCTTGACCGGTACGCCAGTCAGCATCGCGGCATGCTCATTGCCGCCAATCGCATATAAATGTCGGCCCCAGGCAGTCATGCGCAACACGACGGCGAGCACGATAGTGAGGACAATCAGCACGATCACCGGATTGGCGAGTGTGAAAGGCAGGCCGGGAATGCCGAGGTTATCGCCGCCGCCCAGCGCCTTGAACGTCGGGCCATCCGGCCCAAACTGGTAAATCATCTTGTTGCCGGACTCGACAATGGCGAGCGAGCGGGCGATCGACATGAAACCCAGAGTAACGACAAACGGCGACAGGCCGATGTAGGCGATGAGCCAGCCATTGCACAGCCCAATGCCAAGGCCCGCGCCAAAGCCTGCCATGACGGCGAGCCACCAGGGATATTCGGCTTGCAGCACGAGTCCCGCCACCACGGCGACGACGCCCATGATGGAGCCGACGGACAGGTCAATGCCGCCGGTCAGGATGACGCAGATCATGCCCAGCGCCATGATGCCGATGAAAGCGAAATTGCGCGTGATGTTGTAAAAATTCTGCGCGCTGGCGAAAGCCTCTGGAAACATCAGGCTCATGACCGTGCAGATGATGAACAGAGCAACCGCAACCCAGAAGGCCTGCGCGCCGAGCAGCTGGTCCGCCCAGGTCTTTTCCCTGATGCCGACCACGGACTCGATGGACACGTGGGCGGGCGCGGCTTTGGTTTCAAGCGACACTGATGGCCCCCGTGATCAGCCCGGTCACTTCCTCAGGCGAGGAGTTCCTGATCGGCTTGTCAGCCACCTTGCGGCCGCGCCGCAGCACGGCCACCCGGTCAGCGACAGCAAACACGTCTGGCATGCGATGGCTGATGAGCACAATAGCCATGCCCGCGTCCCGCAGGCGGCGAATAAGGTCGAGCACTTCAGCCACCTGCCGCACGCTGATGGCAGCGGTCGGCTCATCCATCAGCACCAGTTTGGGGTTGGACAGGCGGGTGCGCGCTATGGCGACCGCCTGGCGCTGTCCGCCGGACATCTGGCGCACCAGATCAAGCGGCCGCGTCTCGGATTTCAGCTCGCCAAACAGCGCGCCGGCCTTTTTGGCCATGGCGGCGTGATCCAGCCAGCGGAACGGCCCAAGGCTTTTCTTGATCTCGCGTCCCAGAAACACATTGGCCGAGGCGGTGAGATTATTGCACAGCGCCAGGTCCTGGTAGACCACCTCAACGCCTTTCTGCCGCGCCTCGACCGGCTTGTGGAAATGCACCACCTCGCCATCGATGCGGATTTCCCCGGCGCTTGGCGGAAAATTGCCGGCGATAACCTTGACCAGCGTCGATTTGCCCGCGCCATTGTCGCCCATCAGGCCAAGCACCTCACCCGGTTCCATCGCAAGGTCAACATCGGTCAGCGCATGAATTGCGCCAAAATGCTTGGAAATATTGCGCAATTCAAGTGCTGGCACAAAAAAACTCCTGGCTCCTGCCTGCATCTTAGAGCGCAGGCAATCAGCTTGGCAAGCAGGCTAGCGTGTCAGTACGCAGATTTTGGAACAAAGACAGGCCTCCGGTGATCGAAACCGTTTCCGTTGCGACTCGTGAAGGCAGCCACGTCTTTTGCGCATAGCTGGCGTCCGGCGTTTCTGGTGCGTTGCAGTGCATGCGCCGTCTCTGTAAGTGGCGTGCAGCACCATTTAGAAAAGGCCTGCGCCCATCCACATGTCAATGCCATCCCACCTCCAGCGGCTTGAGGCCGAGTCCATCCACGTTATGCGCGAGGTGGCGGCGGAATTCGAAAAGCCGGTCATGCTCTATTCCATCGGCAAGGATTCGAGCGTCATGCTGCACCTTGCCATGAAGGCGTTCTTTCCGGCGAGCCCGCCGTTCCCGCTGCTCCATGTCGATACGACCTGGAAGTTTGGCGAGATGATCGCTTTCCGGGATGCCACGGTCAAGCGGCTGGGGCTGGAACTGATCGTGCATGTCAATGAGGACGGCGTCAGGCGTGGCATTTCGCCCGTGGCCTCGGGCTCCAGCGTGCATACGCAGGTGATGAAGACCGAAGGCCTGCGGCAGGCGCTTGACCATTACAAATTTGACGCGGCCTTTGGCGGCGCGCGGCGCGACGAGGAGAAGAGCCGGGCGAAGGAGCGGATTTTCTCGCATCGTTCCGCAGCCCATGCCTGGGATCCGCGCAACCAGCGTCCCGAACTCTGGCGCATTTTTAACACGCGCATAAAACAGGGCGAATCGATGCGGGTGTTCCCGTTGTCGAACTGGACCGAGCTTGATGTGTGGGACTATATCGCGCATGAAAAAATCCCGGTGGTGCCGCTGTATTTTGCGGCAATGCGCCCGGTGGTGGAGCGCGACGGCTCGCTGATCATGGTCGATGACGCGCGGTTTCCGCTGTTGCCCGGGGAGACCCCGCAGATGCGGCGCGTCCGCTTCCGCACGCTGGGCTGCTATCCGCTGACCGGCGCAATCGAATCGGACGCCAGCACGCTTGATGATATTATTGCCGAGATGCGCACCTCCACCACATCAGAGCGGCAGGGGCGGCTGATCGACAGTGACGAGTCCGCCTCGATGGAGAAAAAAAAGCGCGAGGGATATTTCTGATGGCCAAGCTTCCCGGCATGCGTTTGCCTGCGCTGCGCTTCCTCACCTGCGGCTCGGTTGACGACGGCAAGTCCACCCTCATCGGGCGCATGCTTTATGAGCAGAACCTGATTCTTGATGACCAGCTTTCCGCGCTGGAGCGCGACTCGAAGAAACACGGAACCGTTGGGGCGGACATAGATTTTGCGCTGCTGGTGGACGGCCTTGAGGAAGAGCGCCAGCAGGGCATCACCATCGATGTCGCCTACCGCTATTTTGCCACCCCGGCGCGCAGCTTCATTGTTGCCGACACGCCGGGGCATGAGCAATACACCCGCAACATGGCAACCGGCGCGTCCAACGCCGATCTCGCCATCATTCTGGTTGATGCGCGCAAGGGCCTGCTGACGCAGACCTTCCGGCATTCCATCATCGTGTCGCTGATCGGCATCAAGCACGTAGTGCTGGCGGTCAACAAGATTGACCTTGCCGATTATTCGCAGGCCGTCTTCGACACGATTGTTGCCGCGTTCCGCGCTTTTGCGGCCAAGCTCGACTTCAAGTCGATTACGGCCATTCCGCTCTCCGCCCGGCACGGCGACAATGTGTCGGAGAAGAGCGCGCGCATGCCCTGGTATGACGGCCCGCACCTGCTGGCGCATCTCGAGGTGGCGGATGTCGAGCAGGACCGCAGCGGCAATCCGTTCCGCATGCCGGTGCAATGGGTCAACCGCCCGCATCTCGACTTCCGCGGCTTTACCGGCACCATCGCAAGCGGACGCATTGGCAAGGGCGACGAAATCACTGTCGCCGCCTCAGGCAAAACCAGTCGCGTCGCGCGCATTGTCACCGCCGATGGCGATCTGGACGAGGCCAGCGCCGGACAGGCGGTGACACTGACGCTGGCTGATGAAGTGGACGTCGCTCGCGGCGATATTCTCTGCACGCCCAGACAGCGCCCGCAGGTCGCCGACCAGTTTGCCGCGCACCTGATCTGGATGAGCGAGGACAAGCTCCTGCCTGGCCGCAGCTACCTGATGAAAGCGGCTTCCAGAACCCTGCCGGTGACGGTCACTGACCTGAAACACCGCGTGGACGTCAACAGCCTTGACAAGCTCGCGGCCAAGACTCTGGCGCTGAACGAGGTTGGCGTCTGCAACCTCTCCGCCTCAATGCCCTTCGCCTTTGATCCCTATGCCGAAAACCCGGTCACCGGCGCGTTCATCCTGATTGACCGCACGACGAACGCCACGGCGGCGGCAGGCATGATCGACTTTGGCCTGCGCCGCGCCACCAATGTGCATGCGCAGGCGATGACTGTCACCAGACAGGCGCGGGCGCAGATCAAGCATCAGAAGCCGGCGATTGTCTGGTTTACCGGCCTGTCCGGCTCGGGCAAATCCACTATCGCAAATATTGTGGAGGCGCGGCTGCATGGCGAGGGCGTGCATACGCTGATGCTGGACGGCGACAATGTCCGCCACGGCCTCAACAAGGACCTTGGCTTCACCGATGCCGACCGCGTCGAAAACATCCGGCGCGTCGGCGAGGTGGCAAAGCTCATGACCGAAGCGGGACTCGTGGTGCTGTGCTCCTTCATCTCGCCGTTCCGGGCCGAGCGCCAGATGGTGCGCGAGCTGGCTGAACCGGGCGAGTTCATAGAGGTGTTTGTCGATACGCCAATTGAGGAATGCATCGCACGCGACCCCAAGGGCCTGTACAAGCGGGCGCTGGCCGGGGAGATCAAAAACTTCACCGGCATCAGCCAGCCCTATGAGGCGCCGCAACATGCGGAACTGCATTTGCACACCAGCGGCCAGACGCCGGAAGCTATGGCGCAGCAGGTGATGGACGCGCTAAGACAGGCGGGGATTGTCACGCGGCTTTGAGGTCAGGCGCTTGGGTGAGATACATGGCTGAGCCAGGATTTGACGAGGTGTTTGCGCTGGTGCTGTCGGCGCGGCAGCGCGAACCCGCGCCCAGCCTGCCTGCGCGGCTCAAAAGCCTGTTCCACGAACTGGCGCTGGCCGCCCCGCCGCGCCCGGCCGATGACATCGAAGAGTTGATCTGGGCGCTGTGGAGCGCCCATCCGGATGCAACCGCCTCGCATGACATGGGTGTCGCGGCCGAGGCTATGGCAGGCGGACGGGCGGGCATTGCCGCGCCGCTGCTCGACCGGATGGTGCTTGAGCATCCTGACTGGGCCGAGGCCTGGAACAAGCGCGCCACGCTGGCTTTTATCCAGCGGCGCGACATGGACGCGCTGGTTGCCATATCCCGCACGCTGTCGCTGGAACCACGCCATTTTGGCGCGATGGCCGGCTTTGGCCAGATCTGCCTGCGCCATGGCCGCAAGCAGGAGGCACGCGCGGCGTTTCAGGTGGCGCTGTCGGTCAACCCGCATCTGCAGGGGCTGGCGGAGGTGATTGCAGACTTGGGGAAAGAGGTGGGCAGGGGGAATTGAAATGCTGGACCGCCAGCCTCGGGCCCATGGGCGCTAACATAAGCGAACCTGGTTTAGTTCGGATGGTCAGCGTGAGCGTCCCCCTGCCCCTTGTGGGGAGGGGAGTCGCGCGTCCTGCATAAGTTAGCGCCTAAGGGCCGCAGCCGGCGCTTCGCGTGAAAAGCCGGCCGGAGGCCGGCGGTCCAACGCTACCGCCCGCCAAACTTTGGCGCGCGCTTTTCCAGAAATGCCCGCACGCCCTCGGCATAGTCGGTCCCCTTGCCAATCTCGCGCTGCAAATCGCGCTCAAGCTCCAGCTGCTGGTCCAGCGTATTGACTGCCGCCGCATCCAGCGCCTGGCGCGTCAGCACAAGGCCCTTTGTTGGCCCCGCCGCCAGCCGCGCGCACAGGGCATGCGCCTCGCCCATCAGCGCGGCATCATCAAACACTTTCCAGATCAGGCCCCATTGCTCCGCCAGCTCGGCGCTGAGCGGCTCGCCCAGCAATGCCAGCCCGCGCGCCCGCGCCGCACCGACGAGATGCGGCAGATGCCAGGTGCCGCCGCAATCGGGTACAAGTCCGATTTTGGCGAAGGACTGGATGAAGCGGGCTGAGCGCGCCGCCAGCACAATATCGCCCGCCAGCGCGATGTTGGCCCCCGCCCCGGCCGCCACGCCATTGACCGCCACCACCAGCGGAAACGGCAGCGAGCGCAGCCGCCGCACCAGCGGATTGTAGAATGTGCCGATGGTGTGGCCCAGATCCACCGGCGCAGCGCCCTCGCCCATGGCGCGCTCCGACAGGTCCTGCCCGGCGCAGAATCCGCGCCCCGCTCCGGTCAGCAGCAGCGCGCGGCAGGCCGGATCGTGTACCGCCTCGTCCAGCGCGCGCGCCAGCTCGCCATGCAGCTTTTCGTTAAAGGCGTTAAGCTTGTCCGGGCGGTTCAGCGTCACCATGCGATAGCCGACATGCTGCTCGGTCAGGACGGGGGATTCTGGCACGGCAGTCTCCGGAGGGGTTGCGGCTATCGCAATCAGGCATGCGCGCACACAATGGGCGGCACTGGCGCGCCCGGTCAATCCTCTATATTCAAGCGGGCTGAATCCGTCTTGAGGCCAATGACCCTTGCGCTATTCCATTTTTACCCTTCTGTCGCAGGCCCTCAAGGGCCAGAAAGGCTGGCAGCCGGTGTGGCGCGAGCCGGAGCCGAAGGCTGCCTATGACGTGGTGATTGTGGGCGGCGGCGGGCATGGGCTGGCCACCGCCTACTACCTTGCGAAAAACCACGGCATCACCAATATCGCGGTAGTGGAAAAAGGCACTATCGGCAGCGGCAATGTCGGGCGCAACACCACGATCATCCGCTCCAATTACATGGAGCACGCCAACATTCCTTTTTACGAGCATTCGCTGAAGCTGTGGGAAGGCCTTGAGCAGGACATCAACTACAACGCCATGATCAGCCAGCGCGGCGTGCTCAATCTGTTTCACAATGACGGCCAGCGCGACTCTGCCGTGCGGCGCGGCAACGCCATGATTTTGAATGGCGTCGCCGCCGAACTGCTTGACCGCGAGGCGGTGCGCGCTCTTGTGCCGATTCTCGATTTTGACAATGCGCGCTTTCCCGTCCAGGGCGGGCTGCTGCAAAAGCGCGGCGGCACGGTGCGGCATGACGCCGTGGCCTGGGGCTATGCCCGCGCCGCCGACATGCGCGGTGTTGATATTTTGCAGAATTGCGAGGTGACCGGCATCCGTGTCGAGAATGGCGCGGCGGTTGGCGTTGACACCGGGCGCGGATTTATCCGCGCTGGCAAAATCGGTCTTGCCTGCGCCGGCAATTCGTCACGCGTTGCCGCCATGGCCGGCCTGCGCCTGCCGCTCGAAAGCCATGTGCTGCAAGCCTATGTGTCGGAGGGACTGAAGCCGCTGATCCCCAATGTCATCACCTATGGCGCAGGGCATTTTTATATCAGCCAGTCGGACAAGGGTGGTCTGGTATTTGGTGGCGACATTGACGGCTACAATTCCTATGCGCAGCGCGGCAGCATGCCGATGCTTGAGGATGTGATGGAGGAAGGCGCGAGCCTGCTGCCGCTGATCTCGCGTGTAAGAATGCTGCGCAGCTGGGGCGGCGTGATGGACATGTCGATGGACGGCAGCCCGGTGATCGGCAGGACGCCGGTTGAAAACCTGTATTTAAACTGTGGCTGGTGCATCGGCGGGTTCAAGGCAACGCCGGCCTCGGGCTGGTGTTTCGCTCACACCATCGCGCGTGACGAGCCGCATGCGCTCAACGCGCGCTACACGCTGGACCGTTTTGCAACGGGCGATCTCATTGACGAGAAAGGCGCTGGCGCCTTTCCCTGGCTGCAATAGGAGGCGGGCGATGCGCATCACCTGCCCGCATTGCGGCGAGCGCGGCAACGCCGAGTTCGTCTATCAGGGCGACGCGTCGCTGCGACGGCCCGCGCCGCAGTTTGGCGATGCGTCTGAAACTGCCGCCGCGCCAGAGTGGCTGGACTATGTTTACACGCGCACCAATGCACCCGCAAAGCACCGGGAATACTGGCTGCACGCGCAGGGCTGCCGGGCGCTGCTGATCGTCACGCGTGATGTGTCGAGCCATGAAATTTCAACCGTGGAGGCGGCGCGATGAGCGCCCTCGCCACATCCGCCGCTGAGCCCCGCGTCACGTCAGCGACGCCGCAGGAGATGCGGCGCGCGGCGCGGGCGCAGGAGCGTCGGCTTGCCGACGGCGGCCTCATTGACCGCAAGGACCATCGCAGCTTCACCTTCGATGGCAAGTCTTACGAAGGCTTTGGCGGCGACACGCTGGCCTCGGCGCTGCTGGCCAACGGCGTGCATCTCGTTGGCCGCTCGTTCAAATATCACCGTCCTCGTGGAATACTAAGTGCCGGGCCCGAAGAGCCGAACGCGCTGGTCGAATTGCGCAGCGGCTCGCGGCGCGAGCCCAACACTCGCGCCACTGTGGCAGAACTGTTTGACGGCCTTGCAGCGCAAAGCCAGAACCGCTGGCCCTCGCTGCGCTTTGACGCGATGGCGCTGACCTCGCTGCTGTCGCCCGTCTTCGCGGCGGGTTTTTATTACAAGACCTTCATGTGGCCGAAGAGCTTCTGGGAGAAAGTTTACGAGCCGCTGATCCGCCGCGCCGCAGGCCTCGGCCGCGCTGCTGATGCGCCTGATCCCGACACATATGAGAAATGTTTCGCGCATTGCGATGTGCTGGTCATTGGTGCCGGGCCCGCCGGGCTCACAGCGGCAATTGCAGCGGCGCGCTCGGGCGCGCGCGTAATCCTCTGCGAGGAGGATTTTGCGCTGGGCGGGCACTTGCTGGCTGACCGCCGCGAGATTGCGGGCAGTCCGGCGCATCTGTGGGCCGCCTCGATTGAGGCAGAGCTTGCATCGCTGCCCAACGTGCGCATCCTGCGCCGCACCAGCGTTTTCGGCGTGTACGACCATGGCGCTTACGCGGCGGTTGAGCGCGTCAGCGATCATCTGGCCCAGCCGCCCGCCTTCACACCGCGCCAGCGCGTCTGGAATATTGTCGCAAAGCGCTGTGTGCTGGCGGCAGGCTCCATCGAGCGCCCTTTGGTGTTCGGCGACAACGACCGGCCCGGCGTCATGCTGGCCGGCGCGGTGCGCGCCTACCTCAACCGCTTCGCTGTCGCCTGCGGGCGGCGCGTCGTGATCTTCGCCAATAATGACGACAGCGCGCGCACCGCGCTGGACCTGCATGCTGCCGGCGCAACCGTTGTTGCGATCATTGATCCGCGCGATGATGATGCCTCACCCCTGCGGCTCGCGGCGGAACATTGCGGCGCGCGTTTTGTCAGCGGCGTCGTCACGCGCGCGCATGGATCACTGCGCGTGCAAGGCGTCGATGTGCGCGCTGCAAGCGGCGAGACGCTGCGCTTTGACTGCGACCTCGCCGCCATGTCCGGTGGCTGGTCGCCGTCGGTGCACCTCACCTCGCACCTGGGCGGGCGTCCGGTGTGGAACGAGGCGCTCGCCGCTTTCGTGCCGGGAACACTGCCGCCGCGCATGGCAGCGATTGGCGCGTGCAGCGGCGATTTTCCGCTCGCCGCCTGTCTCAGCGCGGGACTGCGCGCAGGCGGTGAGGCGGCAAGCGCCTGCGGTTTTGCGCCACGTGCGATGAACCTGCCGCCGGTAGATGAGGAATACACCAGCGTGACGCCGCTCTGGCGGGTGAAGGGCGCGAAAGGCAAAAGCTTTATCGATTTCCAGAACGACGTTACAGCCAAAGACATCGAGCTTTCGGAGCGCGAGGGTTTCCGCGCCGTCGAACACCTGAAGCGCTACACCACACTGGGCATGGCGACCGATCAGGGCAAGACCGCCAATGTCAACGGCCTTGCCATCATGGCCGAGTTGACGCAGCAGACCATCGCGCAGACTGGCACCACCCGCTTCCGCCCGCCCTTCACGCCCGTCGCCATTGGCGCGCTGGCTGGCCACCACCGTGGCAAGGATTTGAAACCCGCACGGCTGCTGCCCTCGCATGCCTGGGCGCAGAGCCAGGGCGCGGTTGATCTTGAGGCGGGCCTGTGGATGCGCCCGGCTTATTTTCCGCGCTCCGGCGAGCCGACCTGGTTCGAGGCGGCGTGCCGCGAGGTGCTGGCGGTGCGCGCTGGCGCAGGCGTCTGCGATGTGTCGTCGCTCGGCAAGATTGATCTTCAGGGGCCGGACGCGGCCGTCTTTCTCGACCGGCTTTACTGCAACACGCTCTCGACGCTGTCCGTTGGCAAGGCGCGCTATGGATTGATGCTGCGCGAGGACGGTTTTGTGTTTGACGACGGCACGGTGGCGCGGCTTGGCCCTGCGCATTACTTCATCACGACAACCACCGCCAACGCGGCGCGCGTGATGCAACACATGGATTTCTGCCATCAGGCGCTGTGGCCGGAGCTGGACGTGCAGTTTGTTTCGGTCACCGAGCAGTGGGCGCAATATTCGATTGCCGGCCCGCGCGCGCGCGAAGTCGTGCGGGTGCTGATTGACGCGCGCCATGACCTATCGAACGAAGCCTTCCCCTACATGTCGGCACGTGCGTTCACCGCGCTTGGCGGGCTGCCTGCACGCCTCTACCGCATTTCGTTTTCCGGTGAGCTGGCCTATGAGATCGGCATGCCGGCGCGCTTCGGCGATGCCCTGATCCGCGCCATCATGTCGGCTGGCGCGGCGCATGACATCACGCCATATGGCATCGAGGCGCTGACCATCATGCGCATCGAAAAAGGCCATGTCGGCGGCAACGAGCTGAATGGCCAGACCACAGCGCGCGACATCGGCCTTGGCAAAATGATGAGCGCGAAGAAGGATTATATTGGCCGCGTCATGGCCGCGCGGCCCGCGCTTGTCGCGCCGGAGCGGCCGGTGCTGGTAGGCTTCAAGGCCGTGAACGCAAGCGACGCGGTTGGCTCGGGCGCGCATTTTCTGCGCGTCGGCGCAGCGGCCACCGCCGCCAATGACGAGGGCCGCACGACATCCGTCTGCTGGTCGCCGTCACTCAGGCAAACCATCGGCATGGGCCTGCTCAGCAACGGCGCATTACGCGTCGGCGAAAAACTGCGCGCCTATGATCCCTTGCGCAAGCGCGACACACTGGTGGAAATCTGCCCGCCGGTGTTCGTTGATCCGGAAGGGACGCGCCTGCGTGGCTGACGCCGCTCTCCTCTCCCGCTCCGCCTTCACGGGCCATGCAACGCCGCGCCTCTATGGCGCAGTTGCGGCTGCGCCAAGTGTCACACTGTGCGAGGTGAGCGGCCTCGCCATGGCCAGCGTCATCGCGCGCAAGGGCCAGAGCGCAGCGCTGGCCGCTGCCGCGCGCCGCGCATTCGGCGTGGAACTGCCGGCGACACCGCGCCGGGCGGAGGCACAGGGCCTTGCCTTCACCTGGGCCGGGCCGCAGCAATGGCTTGCCAGCACAGGCGGCGGCGACAGCGACGCGCTGGCACGCGAGCTTGCCGCCGCCTTCACCGGCCTCGCCAGTGTCACCGCGCAGGGCGATGGCCGCGCCGTGTTGCGCCTCAGCGGCCCGCGCGCGCGCGACACGCTGGCCAAGGGCCTGCCGGTTGACCTGCATGAGAGCGTCTTCAAACCCGGCGACACCGCATTGTCGCTCATCGCGCATATGGGCGTGCAGATCACGCAGCTTGACGCCGCGCCAACCTATGAGATCGCGCTGATGCGCAGCTTTGCCGGCTCGTTCTGGCATTGGCTGACGCTGTCAGCGGGCGAATATGGCTATGAGGCGAGCGCGCCCGTGGCGGCAAGCGGGCGAGGTTGATTGCGGCGCGGCGCGGGCGTATCAGCCCACCTCAATATTCTCTTGCCCCAAGGCAAATTCCATGTCGCTCGACACGTTCGTACTCACCCTCTCCTGCCCCAACCGCCCCGGCATTGTTGCCGCCGTTTCCACCTGGCTGTTTCAGCACGGCGGCGACATTCTGGACGCGCAACAGTTTGACGACACTTTGAGCAACACATTTTTCATGCGCGTGGTCTTTGCGCAGGCGGGTGGCGCGCATGACCTTGCCGCGCTGCAAGGCGGCTTTGCCATCATCGCCCATAGTTTTGCCATGCGCTGGACGCTTCGCGCGCGGGGCGCGAAGCAGCGGGTGATGATCCTCGTTTCCAAATATGACCACTGTCTTGCCGACCTCATCTACCGCTGGCGCATCGGCGAAATTCCGATGGACATCACGGCGATTGTTTCGAACCATGGCCGCGAGCAGCTCAGCACAACGGACCTTGGCGGCGCGCCCTTCCATCATCTGCCAGTGACCAGGCAAACCAAGCTGGAACAGGAAACGCAGATCTGGTCGCTGGTGAAAGAGACGCAATCCGACCTTGTGATTCTGGCGCGCTACATGCAGATTCTGTCGGACGGCCTCAGCGCCAAACTGTCGGGCATGTGCATCAACATTCACCACTCATTCCTGCCCGGCTTTAAAGGCGCAAGTCCCTATACGCAGGCGCACACCCGCGGCGTCAAACTCATCGGCGCGACGGCGCATTATGTGACGAGCGACCTTGATGAAGGCCCGATCATCGAGCAGGATGTCGAGCGCATCAGCCACCGCGACACGCCGGACGATCTCGTGCGCAAAGGCCGCGACATCGAGCGCCGCGTGCTGGCGCGCGCGGTGCGGCATCATCTGGAGGACCGGGTGCTGGTGAACGGCAGGAAAACGGTTGTGTTTGCCGATTGAGAGGGCGCGCCGCGCCCGCATTTTTCACAATAACAACAGAGGACCGCCCCATGGCCGCCAAGCACAAAATCATCATCACCTGCGCCGTGACGGGCGCAATCCACACGCCGTCCATGTCGCCCTGGCTGCCGGTGACAGCGGACGAAATTGCCGCCGCCGCCATTAGCGCGGCAGAGGCGGGCGCGGCCATCGTGCACCTTCATGCGCGTGACCCGAAGACCGGCAGGCCCGACCAAAGCCCGGAAGCCTTCGCACCGTTTCTGCCGCGCATAAAGCAGGCCTGCGATGCGGTGATCAATCTCACCACGGGCGGCGGGCCGGGCATGCTGGTGGCCGAGCGAGTGCGGCCCGCGCAGGTGTTCAAGCCGGAGGTTGCCTCGCTGAATATGGGGTCGATGAATTTCGGGCTGTTCCCGATGCTGAACCGTTTCAAGGATTTTAAACATGACTGGGAGGCGCCGGCGCTGGAAGCCTCGCGCGACATCGTCTTCCGCAATTCGTTCAAGGACATCGAGTTTGTTTTGACGACGCTGGGCGACACTGGCGCGCGCTTCGAGTTTGAATGCTACGACACCTCGCATCTCTACAACCTCGCGCATTTCCTCGAGCGCGGCCTCGTCAAGCCGCCGCTGTTCGTGCAGACTGTGTTCGGCATTCTCGGCGGCATCGGCGGCCATCCGGAAGATGTGATGCACATGAAGCGCACCGCCGACCGGCTGTTTGGCTCGGCCTATAGATGGTCGGTGCTGGGCGCGGGCCGCAACCAGATGGCCATCGCCGCGCAAGCCGCCGCCATGGGCGGCAATGTGCGCGTCGGGCTGGAAGACTCGCTATGGATCGGGCCGGGGGAACTGGCGAAATCCAACGCCGACCAGGTGCGCCGCGTGCGGCAGATTATCGAAGGGCTGGGCCACGAGATCGCGACGCCGGAGGAGGCGCGCGCGATTGTGGACTTGAAGGGCGGGGACCGGGTGGGGTTTTGAGGGGGAGGGTGGACACTGCCAAATCACCTATGCAATCTTGACATAACATAGCTCAAAGGCTATATAAAATGACTTGGCGTGTTGAGTTTCAGGACGATTTTGAGGCAGAGTTCTTGAACTTCGAGCGTCCGATTCGAGTTGCGTTGCTTTCGGTTACCAAGATGCTGGAGGACGACGGACCTATGTTGGCCCGCCCGCATGCGGATACGCTAAAAGGATCGAAGCACGCCAACATGAAAGAGTTACGGTTTGCAGCAGCCGACGGTGAGTGGCGGGCGGCCTTTGCTTTTGATCCCGAACGCAAAGCAATAGTGCTTGTGGCAGGCGACAAGTCCGGCGGGAGTGAAAAACGCTTTTACAAAAAGCTCATCGCCAAGGCGGATTTGCGATTTTCCGCGCATCTCGAAGATCTGAAAAGCTTGAAAAAAGGAAGATGAAATGGGCCGTAACATAAACGACATCATCGCGAGTCTGCCGCCCGAGGAGCAGGCGCAGATTGAAGCTGGCTACCAAAAATTGAGGCAGGAAGTCGAAGGCCTGCGCGCATTGCGGAAAATCGCGGGCAAGGCGCAGGCGGACATTGCCGCTGCGCTGAAGATCAAGCAGCCATCAGTCTCCAAGATCGAGAAGCAGGCCGACATGTATCTGTCCACCCTGCGCAGCTATGTCGAGGCGGTGGGCGGAGAGCTGGAGTTACTTGTCAAACTGCCATCGCACCCAACGCTTCGACTCAATCATTTTGGTGATATCCGCGAGTAGACTGAATCCGTCCGTTCTCCCGCTTTGCAGGAGAAGGGGATCACGCCCCCGCCGTCCTCACCCGCAGAAACCCCATCACCCGCGCCCTTAGCCCCGCCATATCAAACGCAAACACAAAGAACCCGTAAGCCGCCACGCCCGCCGCCGCCTGCGCCGCCAGCGTCCCGAACCCCGGCGGCAGGGCGCGCAGCGGCACTAGCAGCCCCGCCATTGTCGCTGTCGCGGCCAGCGTTATCAGCGCGTCGCGCCCGTCCGGCCACACCGGCTTGCTCGCCACCGCAAA
>JANLPP010000465.1:0-8083 GCA_031367295.1 Hyphomicrobiales bacterium
CAGATCTTCTCACCTGTGCTGAGCGCTTGCAGTATGAGGGCTATCTGCGTCGCGAAGAAACCAATGGAGTGATCCTCGCCCTGTCAAAAGACGGCGTCCCAATCAAGCAGATCGCCAAGAAAACCGGGCTTGCCCGTGGCACGGTGCGGCGGATCATACGTGGGCAACGCTCCGATATCTTCCGGTCGCGGCAAAGTTCTCTGGAGACGGAGCTTCCCTGGCTCGACGCGCAATGGGAGGCCGGCAAGCGCAATGCGTCAGCGCTCTGGCGTGGCATGAAAGGTCGTGGCTTCCACGGGAGCCTGCGGGTTGTCTGCGAATGGGCCACACGCCGTCGCAGGGCTGAAAAGACCGATGCCGCCAGCCTGGCGCGTGTTCCATCCGCTCGCACCATTGCAAGACTGATGACCATCGGCCGCTACAATCTCTCGAAGGCGGAGACCGTCACTATCGCAGCCATCGAGGATGGTCTGCCGCAGCTGATCAAAGCGCGCGAGATCATCGCCGACTTCCATCAAATGATCCGCACCAAAGCAGTGGCCGAAATAGCCCGGTGGATTGATCGCGCCGCCGACAGCCTCGTCGCCTCGTTCTGCGACGGGGTCAGGAAGGATGAAGCTGCGGTCAGTGCGGCAATCACCTCGCCATGGTCAAATGGCCAGACGGAAGGCCAAATCACCAAGCTCAAGCTCTTCAAACGCCAAATGTACGGGCGTGGAAAGATCGATCTGCTCCAGGCGCGGCTGATCGGCGCGCCATGATCCCTGCCTGCAGCAAATATGCGTCAGACCCAGTTTTCGACGCTGTTTTCCCCAATTTGCTGGTCAATTTTGCACGCTGTTTCACAGCCAACGCGCCGGTCGCCCAGCTTCAGGCAGCGGTGTTCTACTTCAGCTGACGCGCCGGCCTTCACCGCTCGCGCATCGAGTCCGATGTCACCTCGGTCAGCGGCGAGAACAGATATTCGAGGATGCGGCGGCTGCCGGTCTTGATTTCGACGCTGACCGCCATGCCCGGCGTCAGCGGCACGTGGAGGCCGTCGGCGGTGATGGCGGTCGCGCCGGGCGTCAGCGTCACCGGAAACACCAGGTTCTGCGTGCGCTGCGCGCCGGCGAAAATGCTGGCGTTAAGCGCCTTCGACGAATTGCCTTCGATCTGCGCTGCGTCCGGCTCCGGGATAGCGTCCGTCGCGATGCGTGTGACGCGCGCGTCAATCGTGCCATAGCGGGTGAAGGGAAAAGACTCGACCTTGACGATGGCTTCCTGGTCGAGATGCACGAAGCCGATGTCCTTGTTGGGCAGATAGACCTCAATCTCCAGCGCGCCGCCGTCCGGCACGACGCGCATCAGGTCCTGCCCGGTGGTGACCACCTGCCCGACCGTCGTCACTGTCAGCGCCTGCACCGTGCCGTCAATCGGCGCGGCGAGCGTCATATGGCCGAGGCGGGCGCGGGCCTTCACCAGCCGCTGCGCATAGTCATCGGCCTGGCGTTGCGCCTCGCCAAGTTTCTGCGTGTTCTCGCTGATGAAATTGTGCACCGACTTGTCGTTTTCGCGCGCCAGCACGTCCATACTGGCGAGGCTCTCGGCAAGCTGGCCTTCGGTGTTGGCGAGCTGGTTCAACTGCTGCTGCAGCGCTGCTTTTGCGTCGATGAGGTTGGACTTGGTGCCGGACTGGCTCTCAGCCAGCGTGGCGCGCATAGTGACGCGCTCCTGCAAGGTAGCGATCAACTTTTTCTGCGACTCGATCGAAGCCTCAAGGCGCTGGCGCTCGGCGAATTTCTGCTGGCTCTGCGCTTCGCCGGAAGCCAGCACCGACGCCAGCTGGCGCAGATCGGCGCCAAGCGTATCCGCCTCGCGCTGGCGCAGGCCGATTGGCGCCTCGGTGTCAAAAGCAATTACCGGGGGCTGCGCCAATTCACGCGCCTTCGCGGCCTCCACGGCGGCTTTGCGCCGCGCCGCCTCGGCGCGGTAGGCGGCAAGCGCCGCCACGACGGTCTGCTCGTCGGCCGTCACCTCTTCCTTGTCAAGCTCAAGCAGCGCGTCGCCCTCCTTGACCCTGGCGCCATTGGTCACGAACAGCGTGCGCACCCGTCCGGTCTCGAGCGGCTGCACCACTTTTACGCGGCCGGTGGGCTGTATTTTTCCCTGGGCGATAGCGACAATGTCGAAGCGGCCGAAATAGGCCCAGGCCAGCGCCGACACGGCCAGCGCGCAGATGGTGATGATCAGCATCATGCGCACCGGCGACGGCGGCGTCTCCAGCACCTCGAGGGCAGGCGCGAGAAATTCGTGATCGGCGCGGCTGCGGCGGCTGCCCGGAGCGGCTTTTGCCGGCTTTTGTGGAGCCGCGACGGCGGTGCTGGTCATGACGTTTCATCCATGGCGCTCAGGCTTTCGACGAATCGTTTTGCAGCGCCCACAAATGGGCGTAGAGGCCGCGCGGCCGCGCCAGCAATTCCTCATGCGTGCCCACTTCAACGATCTGGCCTTCCGCCATGCCGATAATGCGGTTGCAGGGCCGCACTGCGGCAAGCCGGTGCGCAACGATGATGACGGTGCGGCCCTGGACGATATGCTGCATGTTGTTCTGGATAATGCGCTCGCTCTCGTAATCGAGCGCGCTGGTCGCTTCATCAAAGATAAGAATGCGCGGGTTGGTGACAAGCGCCCGGGCGATGGCGATGCGCTGGCGCTGGCCGCCGGAGAGGTTGGCGCCGCGCTCCTCGATCATCGTGTCATAGCCCTGCGGCAGCTTGGCAATGAATTCATGCGCGCCGGACAACTGCGCGATAGCGGTGACCTGAGCGCGCGGCGCCGCCGGATTGGCGAAGGCGATATTGTCGTGGATGGTGCGGTTGAACAAGAGGTTCTCCTGCAGCACAACGCCGATATGACGGCGCAGCCAGGAGGGATCGACATGGCCAAGGTCGGCGCCGTCGAGCAGGATCTGCCCTTCCTCGGGGATATAGAGGCGCTGCATCAGCTTGGTCAGCGTCGATTTGCCCGAGCCGGACGGACCGACAATTCCAAGGACTTCGCCCGGCTTGATCGACAGGTTTATCTTTTTGAGCACGTCGGGCGAGCCTGGGCGGTAACGGAAGGTGACGGCGCGAAAATCGATCGCGCCCTTGGGCGGCGGCAGCACCGAGCGGTTCTGCGGCATGCGCTCCATCGGCGAGTTCAGAATGTCACCGAGCCGGTCGACGGAAATCTGCACCTGCTGGAAATCCTGCCAGATCTGGGACAGGCGGAGCACCGGCTGCGACACCTGGCCCGCGATCATGTTGAAGGCGACGAGCGCGCCGACCGTCAGCTCGCCGTCGATCACCGCTTTCGCGCCGAACAGCAGCAGCAGCGCGGTCGATAATTTGCTGACATATTGGATGGCGTTCTGCCCGGCTGTGCCAAGCATCGTCGCGTCAAAAGCGGTGCGCACATAGGCGGCGAGTTTTTCCTCCCACTGCGCCTGCATGATCGGCTCGACCGCGCCGGCCTTGACGGTCTGGATGCCGACAATGGCCTCGACGAGAAATTGCTGGCTCGCCGCGCCGCGGTTGAACTTTTCCTTGATGAGATCGCGCAAGGGCGGGCGCACCATGGCGCCGATGATGATGTAGAGCGGGATGGAGCCGATGACGATCAGCGTCAGCTTCCACGAATAGGCGAACAGCACGGCGATGAAAACGAGCGTGAAGAACAGGTCGATGGCCGAGAACAGCCCCTGGCCGGTGAGAAAATTGCGGATCGTCTCAAGTTCGCGGACGCGCGCCACCGTCTGGCCCGCCGAGCGCGTTTCGAAATAGCCGATGGGCAGGCGCAACAGATGCTCGAACAGGCGCTTGCCAAGTTCGACGTCAATGCGGTTTGTCGTGTGCGACAGCGCGTAAGACCGCAGATATTGCAGCACAACATCGAAGAAGCCGATGCCGGCGATGCCGCCGACCAGCACGAACAGCGTTGAATAGCCGCGGTGGGTGAGCACCTTGTCGACAACCACCTGGAAGAAAAGCGGCGTCACCAGCGCAAAAATCTGGACGAAGAAGGAGGCCAGCAGCACATGCATCAGCGGTTTGCGGTAGCGCCAGATGGAAGGCAGGAACCAGCGGAAGCTGAAGCTCTGCGGGTCGATGCCCGGGCCGCCGACGCGCCGCGCCACCTGGATGACAAGGCCGGAAAGTTCCTTGCTCAAATCCTGCGGCGCGATTTCGCGGTCGCGGCGCGTCACCGGATCGACAATCCTGTATTTTCCGGTTGGCGTCAGCCCGCCGAACACATGGAAAGAGCCATCGGGCAGACCGACAATCGCCGGCGTCGGCAGCGTGCGGAAGCGCTTTTCCGACACGCCATGCGCCGCCCGCGCCTTGAGGCCGATGCGTCCGGCGGCGCGCAGAATCTCGCGCTCGCCGGCCGCCCTTGTCAGGGCAAGTTCGGAGGCAAGATGCATGGGATCAGCTGCAATGCGGAAAAAGGCGGCAATGCCGCACAGCGCGCGCAGGCCGGAGTCAACCGGCGCGGCGGCTGCATCTGCAGGGGTGTGCGCGTTCATCGGGCCGGTCTGTTCATAAGGGTCGCCCTGAGCGAAGGCCGGAACTGCAAATCAGCAAAAATCGGCACACCCATTACAGCGTTGAAGGCATTGGCGGCAAGCGGCCGAAATCCAAACACCCCGGGCGGCGGGCGCAAGCCCGCAAGCCTGACACACGCGCTGTGCAACCACACATGAAGGCAAGCGTCAAAATCACCTGTCAGACAAATTTAAAATCATCTGCGGCCAGCGCCGTGAGACTGACGCCCGTAAGGGTGATCGAGTTGGCCGGATCGACAGTGATGACTGTATCTGCGCCCACCTGGGTCGAGGCGGCGAGAAGATGCGCCCAATCGGCGAACACGGAATGGCTGAAAATCACGACGTCATGACCGGCAGCGAAGCCGACGGTGAAATCTGTAATCACGTTATTGCCTGCGCCATTGTCATTGTAAACAAAATAGTCCGCGGCAGCTGTTGCAGCGTGAGCCGCGTCGGCGGGGTCAAAATAAAATACGTGCCCGCTCCATGCCGAATCTGGGATATCGTTGTGGAGATCGGAAACGGTGCCCGGGCCGTTTCCGCCTATCAGAGACTTGATGTCCGCCATTGCGCGATAGACATTTGATTGAGGATCAGCTGCAATTGCCGAACCCGTTGCGCTTTCGGTCGATGCGTCGGCGACGCTTTTTTGCCCGCTGGCGGGCTGAAGCGTCGCGCCAGTATAGGGCGGGCCACCGGCCGAGTTTGTCGATGGGGGATCCGCACTCGTCGTCGCCGACGTTTCGCTTTTGCCGGTTGATCCTGCGCCGGGTCCATTGGCTAACGTCGTGTCTGGTCCGCCCACAACGGTTGACGTTTCCGGATCCGTGTCCGTGTCCGGGGCGACCACATGCGCATGCGCCGCAATATTGGCGTCGTAAGTTGACAGCGCGCTTTGATAGGCGCCCATGAAGTCGGACTGCGGCACATTTGCCGGGCCGATAACCCCCGCCAAAACGGTGAAACCGGCACCCTGGTCCGGATCCTCGTTTGTCGCTGCGAACATATCAAATTGCCGCGCGACTTTTTCGAGCGCCGTTATCGTCGCCGCGCTGGTGACGTCTATCTGCAGATTTGCCGCAGCCTGCAACATGGCCGACATGCTGCGTCCATAGCCAACAGGCTGGGCGGCAACGGTGTACCCGTCAACGCCGAGCGTGCTGACGGCGTCAGTCGCCAGACCGCCGCCCTGCGCCTCACCCGCGACGGTCACATTGGCGGCACCGAATTGAGCAATGGCGGCGCGCGTCAGGGCCAATGCGTCATCGACCAGCGCCTGGGCATTGGCGGAGGCCGACGCGTCCCATTCCACCTCTGACTCGGTCTGGCTGGCGACGCCAAGCAAGCTCCAGAAGCGCGAGTCATCCGGGCTGACCTCCCGAAACACGACTGTCACTTTGTCGGCGTTGACGACAACCTCGCCGACAAATCCGGTCTTGCGGTTGTACCAGAGGCCATTGCTGTTGCTCAGATGGCCAAGTCCGCCGACATTGGCGGTGTCAGTGTCAAAGGCCGTCAGCGCCGTGCCTGGCAATACGGTGAGGGAAGCATCGCCGGTTGCGGCTTGCCCCAAAGCAGCAAGCGCCGACGTCGCTTTCTGCAGCTGATGAGCATAAGCTGCATAAAGACTGTCGGCCGTCAGTGTCGTCGGCATCTTTGTGTCCCGCAGAACTGACCCGCTAAGCGCTCGCTAGAACATAGCTGAATCGGTTCCAGTTGTAAAGGCTTTGTCCACGCTCATGTCAGTGTCGGCAGCACACGATATGTCCGGTTTAGGTAGCACACGATCTGTCCGGTAGTTTTGTCTCCTTTTGGGGGACGGGATGCGCCGGACGGAAGCCCATCAGGGTGTGCGGATGATCAAGTATTTGAGCGTTTTGAGCCGCTACGAGGCGGCGGAGCTGAACCAGCTGGAGGCGGCGGAGCTGCTGGGGATGAGCGAACGCACGTTCCGGCTCTGGAGCCAGCGGTTTGAGGAAGATGGCGAGGCGGGTCTTCTCGACCGGCGTCTTGGCAAGGCGTCGGGCAGACGGGTTCCGGTGGACCGCAGCGCGGAGGTTGAGGCGCTTTACCGCACGCGGTATGCGGGTTTCACGGCCAGGCACTTTCACGATCATCTTGTGCGCAATCACCAGTTTGCCTGGGGCTATACGTGGACGAAGACGTTTCTGCATTCGAAGGGTCTGCTGGAGCGCGCCAGACGGCGCGGCGCGCATCGGCGCAAGCACCCGCGCCGCCTGCTGCCAGGCATGCTGCTGCATCAGGACGGCTCGCGGCATGAATGGCTGCTGGGCCAGCCGGCGCTTGATCTGATCGTGACGCTGGATGACGCGACGGGCGCGATCTATTCGGCGTTTCTGACCGATGAGGAAGGAACCGCCTCGACTTTCCGCGCGCTGCTGGAGGTGTTTGGCACGCATGGCTTGCCGCTCAGCCTCTACACGGATCGCGGCAGCCATTATTTTCACACGCCCGAAGCTGGCGGCAAAGTTGACAGGGCCACCCTGACGCAGGTTGGCCGGGCGCTGGAGCATCTGGGCGTTGAACATATCGCCGCCTATTCACCGCAGGCGCGCGGGCGCTCCGAGCGCCCGTTCCACACATTGCAGGACCGGCTGGTCAAGGAACTGGCGCTGGGCGGGATCACCAGCGCCGGGGCCGCCAATGCGTTCATCCGCGATGTGTTCGTCCCTGACTACAACAGGCGCTTTGCGCGCCAGGCGGAGCAGGAAGGCTCGGCTTTCGTGGCGATACCTGGCGTCAATCTTGGCGAGATCCTCTGCGTCCAGGAGGAGCGCAAGGTCGGCAACGACAATTGCGTCTCCTACAACCGGTTGAAACTGCAAATCCCCGAAAGCCCGCTGCGCCCCCTTTTCGTCAAAGCCAACGTCAAGGTCCGCCAATATCATGACGGAACTCATGCCATCTTCCACGGGCCAAAATGCCTCGGCTGATACGACCAAAAGGGCACCATCGCGCCAGAAAGAAAAAAGGGGCAATCGAGGAAGAAAGAAAGGCCGCCTAAATCCGCTCGGCGCCACACGAACAAAACCAGAAGCAGCGGACATTTGATGTGCTACAAAAACCGGCCAAGTTAATTAGCTATCGACAGGCCGCCGCTGGTTCCCCTGCCGGCGCTGTGGCTAACCCGCGCGTCACACCACCTGAAAATTCGCCGCCGTGAGCGCCAGCCCGGGGTCGAGCCTGGCGAACTGCAGCGCCGCGCCGGCGCCCGAGCCGTCGGCGTCGTAGGAGAGCGCGCCGCTGGCACTGTTATAGAGGACGCGCTGCGCGGCCGTGGTGGCCGGACCGATGGCGAAATTGGCCGCCGCCAGATTGCCGGTCGCGATGGCGCTGAAGATGGCGTGGCTGAGCCGGATGGTGTCGGCGCCGACGCTGAAGTTCTGGACCGCGTCGACGTTGGTCGCGGCGTTGAGCGCGGTGTCGAACACGAAGAAATCCGCGCCGACACCGCCCGCCAGCGTGTCATTGCCATCGCCGCCGTAAACATAG
>JANLPP010000070.1:0-5018 GCA_031367295.1 Hyphomicrobiales bacterium
GGTCTCTACGATCCGGTAAACCAGCGGGGCCAGCCGTGGCAGCGTGAAATGCAAGCGGACATGCGGCGCAGCCATGAAAAATCTGTCCTTCATGAACTCGGCTGCATCGCCAGATATGCGGTCGGACGCGCTGTGCTGGCCGAGATGACGGCGAACGCGGGTCACTCAGTGCGCATCTATCCCTATGATTTTCTGCCGAGGCAAAACTTCAATGCAGGCACCATCGCTGTAACCACGGCGAACTACGCGCGCGCAGCCTGGGTCAAGGACGCGCCGCTGGCGGGTGCCAATTCCCATGACGCGCGCTACGTGCAGCGGGGGGATGACGGCGCTATAATCACTGGCACGGGCGAGGGCAGTGACACGCGCATCTTCTTTACCGCACGCCGACATCAGGGCACCGACAGCGCCGACGACGTGCTGTTGCACGAACTGACCCATGCAACGCGCAAAGTGCGCGGCGTCGTCTACCGCATGCCTGTCAGCGGCGGC
The DNA here is from genome assembly GCA_031367295.1 of Hyphomicrobiales bacterium. Classification (GTDB taxonomy): domain Bacteria; phylum Pseudomonadota; class Alphaproteobacteria; order Rhizobiales; family Beijerinckiaceae; genus JANLPP01. Next base: position 493 of record JANLPP010000070.1, read on the forward strand.
TACGGCAATCTGGAGGAGTTTCTCGCGACGCTGGTTGCCAACATGTATCGGTCCGAGAAGAAATTACAGCAAGTCCATGATTATCACGGGGTAAATATTGATCCAGCGCGCTTCCTTGAAAGCCCGCTAAGGCCGACACCGCGCCTATTGATCGCGACTTTCCGCGCTCGCCAGCCGCAATTCTTCGCGGCCCTGGCGCGAATCGATCTGGCCTTCAACCCGATACGTCAGGTCGACACCGAACACGCCGCGCTGCTGCGGCGGATCGAAAGCGCCTAGCGCAGACCCCGCGGCGGCAGATTTGCCAGCCGTCCGCGTAATTGCTATGCAGATGCGTGTTCCGTGCCTGCGGCGCCGCCGTTTAAAGCTTCCGCAAGGTTTTTGCGGCCTAGCTGCAGATTGCACAGGACGCTTGCGTGGCATTGCCCGACTGCGGGACCGGAGACGGTTTTGCGAGGGGCGGTTTCGAAAAGGCGTCTCATGCACTCCGTTCCGGTCTCCAGTCCCGCGTGCCTGTTCATGACATTCCTTTTGCCTTTGCGCCGCGCCGCCGTGCCCGGCGCGCTGCTTCTCGCCAGTTTGCTGACAGGTGGCTGCGCCCAGTCGCCCGAGCGTCGGCTGAGCGCCCAGAACCAGCGTGAGGTCGGCGCCTTCACCGCCAAAAAATACGGAACTGCCAGCCCGCGCGTCGCCAGCGGCGACGATATCCCTGCCGGCGGCGGCAATTACCTTGTCGGCAAGCCCTACCACATCGCTGGCCGCACCTATTATCCCAGTGAAAAACAGGCGGATTACACCGTCACCGGCCTATCGTCCTGGTATGGGGACGCATTCCATGGCCGCCGCACCGCCAATGGCGAAATCTACAACAAGAATTCGCTGTCCGCCGCCCATCCCACCATGCCACTGCCGAGCTATGCGCGGGTAACCAATCTGCGCAACAATTACTCTGTCGTCGTGCGCGTCAATGACCGCGGGCCCTATCATGGCGGCCGGGTGCTTGATGTCTCGGAGCGCGTTGCTGACGCGCTGGAGTTCAAGGGGCAGGGCACGACCCGCATGAAGGTTGATTATATTGGCAAGGCCGCGCTGGGCGGTTCGGACGACCGGCAGCTGCTGGCAACGCTGCGCACCGATGGCTCAGCCGCGCAGCTTGACGGCTATTCGGCACCCGCGCTGGTGCAGACCGCGAGCCGCCCACTGGAAAAAATCGGCACCAACCCGCCTGCGCCTGAACCACGTTTTGTGCCGGTTGCCGTTCAACGTCCTGCGCCAGTCCAAACTTTGCCAGCTCCCGAATCAGCGGCACCAGCAGAAACCATCGCGGTCTTTACCGAGTTGCCAAAGACGGTAATGCGCAAGGCGCCAATGCCGCCCCAGCGTCCGTTTGATCTGGCAACGGTTCCAGGCGCCGGCCTTCCGATTGCCGCCTATGCGCCGCGGCCCGCTGGCCTGTCGGCGGTTGCAGCGCAACTGCCTGTGCCCACGCCGCCAAAGCGCCGTCCTTTGCCTTTGGCTGACGATACGCAAGTGCAACCGGCACAGAAAAACCAGCTGTCTGGAATTTATTTTGCACCTGCGCCCATTGCCGTGCAATTTGATCTTTCCAACCCTTTCCGCGCAGTCAAACGCTGAATATGCGGCACTTATGAGTGCCGTTGGCTCGTTCCGCCGTGATACTTGCTGCGGCGATGACGCGCATTTGCGCGTGAACATTGCCCTGCGTCCTAAAAAATGTCGCAATTCGGCAACAGCGTTGTATAAATACAACGAGCATTTGCGCCAACCGACTCGGTGCCTGCTTTCACCTGCCGGATTGAATGAGCGACCTCCACCCAGCGCCTGACCAGAATACGCCCTCGGCAGTCCGGCCGTTGCTGATGCGTCTTGGCCCCTACGCGGTTGCTCTGGCGCTGGTTCTGGCGCTGGCAACTTTCCTGATCTTCGCCGGCTTTACGCCCGTGTTGCCGACCAACAGGATCGTGCTCGCCCTGTTTGCCGCTGACAGCCTCGTCATTTTCGTGCTTGTCATTCTGGTTGCCTATCAGGCCTGGAAACTGCGCGCGGCGAGACAGGCGCGCCAGGCGGGTGCGCGGCTGCACCTGCGCATTGTCAGCCTGTTCTCGATCATTGCCGCCGTGCCGGCGCTGGTCATGGCGTTTGTCGCGTCCACCATGCTGGAGCGCGGCCTTAACCCGGCATTCATGCAGGATTTGCGCGGATTTGTCGGCAATACGGCCGAGGCGGCCCGACTATATCGCGATTCTCAGTGCAAATCGCTGCTGCGTGAGTCCAATCTGGCCGGGTCCCTGCTGGCCAGCGGTGGTGGCAAGGCGCTTTACGATTCCGACAAGCTGCAATTCCGCGCCTATTTCAAAGCCAACGCCGTGGCGCTGGGCTTTACCACAGCTGTGCTCGTCAATCGCGAGGGTGCCGTTCTGGAAAAAGCCGAACTCGACGCCAGGAGCGAGGTGGCGCGTCCCGAACCCGCCGATTTCGCCGATGCTGACAAGAATGAGCCTGTCTGCCTGATCACCGACGACAATATCAGTTTTGTCGCGTTGCGGGCCCTGCAGGGTTTTGAAAACACCTATCTCTATGCTGCCCGCCCCATCGATCCGTTTGCCACCCAGTTTGCCCAGGATGCCGAGGGGATGATCACCCTGTATTCAGGGTTTGACGCGCATCGCCGCAACATCGAGATCGCCTTTGCCATCATGTTCGTGCTGCTGGCAGCGATCATGCTGCTGTCGGCGGTCTGGCTTGGTATCGGATTTGCCAATGGGCTGGTGTCGCCCCTGCGTCGCCTGATCCGGGCGACCGATCAGGTCGCATCCGGCAATCTCTATGTGCAGGTGCCTATCAACAAGAAAGAGGGAGATCTTGCCCATCTTGGCGAGACCTTCAACAAGATGACATCCGAGCTGCGCTACAAGGAAAACAACCTGATGGCGACCAGCGCCCTGATGGACGAGCGCCGGATGTTTACCGAGGCCGTGCTGTCGGGTGTGCCTGCCGAGATCATCGGTGTGGATGCCGAAGGACGCATCAACGTGCTCAACCCGTCAGCGCGCAAACTGCTGGATCCAGCTGCCGCAAACAGTGACGCAATGACAGTCACCGGCAAAAAAATCACCGACGTGGTGCCGGAACTTTCTGTGGCGCTGATGGAAGCCCAGGCGCGGGCGCGCCACCAGAATGGCCTCGTTGCGCAAGGCCAGATCACGCTGACACGCGGAGCGCGCGAGCGCATCTTTCACGTGCGCATCACCAGTGAGCTTTCAGCCCGCACGGATCGTGGCTACGTCATTACGCTGGACGACATCAGCGATCTCGTCAGTGCGCAGCGCACCTCCGCCTGGGCCGATGTGGCGCGCCGCATAGCGCATGAAATCAAGAACCCGCTGACCCCGATCCAGCTTTCGGCCGAGCGCCTCAAGCGGAAATACAGCAAGGTCATCACCGTCGACCGCGATATTTTCGATCAGTGCACCGACACGATTGTGCGGCAGGTCGATGACATCAAGCGCATGGTCGACGAATTTTCGTCGTTTGCCCGTATGCCCAAGGCGCGGCTTGAGGAGGATGACCTGACCGAATGCCTGCGCCAGGCGCTGTTCCTCATGCGCGTCGGCTTTCCGGACATTGAATTCACCGACCGCCTCCCGGCCGCTCCGGTGCGCGCCCATTTTGATCGCCGCCTGATTTCACAGGCGCTGACCAATGTCATCAAGAACGCGACGGAAGGTATTGCTGGAGAAGGCGAAAAGCGCGACGAAAAGGGCCGGATATTTGTTACGCTGGAGACCACGCCCGACGGTTTCGCCGAAATCAGTGTCACTGATAACGGGCGCGGTTTTCCCCACGAGGGCCGCCAGAGGCTGCTCGAACCCTATATGACAACCCGCGCCGAAGGCACCGGACTTGGCCTGCCCATCGTGGCCAAGATTTTCGAGGATCACGGCGGTCGCATTGAATTGCTGGATCCTTTGCCTGACTGGCCGGGAGGTCGCGGCGCGCGCGTGCGCCTGATGTTCCCGCTTAAGCGGGCCCCGCCGATTGCCTCTGCAAGCACGCCGGTAACCGCCACATCCGTCCGCCTGGCCGTCCGGCCCGTAGTCCCGTCCGTTTGAGAGTAAAGCCATGGCAGCCGATATTCTGATCGTCGATGATGAAACTGATATCCGGGACATTGTGTCCGGCATACTGTCGGATGAGGGTCATTCAACCCGCGTCGCGCGCAATTCCGACGAGGCGCTTGCCGCCATTGAGGCGCGCCAGCCGAGCCTCGTTTTCCTTGACATCTGGCTGCAAGGCTCGCGCCTTGACGGCCTGCAAGTGCTGGAGGTGGCCAAGCGGCAGAACCCGACGCTGCCTGTTGTGATGATTTCGGGCCATGGCAATATCGAGACTGCGGTGCAGGCGATCAGGCTCGGGGCTTATGATTTCATCGAAAAGCCGTTCAAGGCCGACCGGCTGATACTTGTCGCCGACCGCGCGCTGGAGGCCTCGCGGCTGAAACGCGA
>JANLPP010000078.1:0-15622 GCA_031367295.1 Hyphomicrobiales bacterium
GTTGTCAAAGCCAGAACACCGGTCAAAAATGCAGGGAACATCTTCATTGACGGAAGGTCGCCCCATTGGCAAAGCCGTTCCCATGTTCACCTACACCCCCTATGACGGCAAGCGCCAGCCGTTCTCCATCGGCGTCGCGCCACTCGATCCGCTTGACTGGATACGCCCCGACGCGCGGCTGACCGACGAACTGGCGCAGAAAGAGGCCCTGATCGGCCAGCAGCGCGACACCGTGTGGCGTGAGGAGGCCGGCACGCGCGGCGCGCAGGCGGAGGTGCGCGACGCGCTGGCAGCGTTCCTTGCCGCGCGGTATCCGCACTGGTTCCAGCGCCGGGGCGGCGCAATGCATGTCCTGCCTGCGGGGCGCGCCATAGCGCTCGATGACGGCGCGCCGCCGCTGCTCGCGGCCTCGCGCCTGATCCAGGATGACCTTTGCCTGATGCGCCACAGCCCGCAGGGCTGGCGGCTTGTTGCGGCCTCGCTATGCGCGCCTTCAACCTGGTCGCTGGCTGAAAAGATCGGCTTGCCAATGGGCGCCATCCACGCGCCGGTCCCCGGTTTTGCCGGACGCATGGGTCAGGTGATCGACCGCATTTTCGACAATCTGCAACCGGACCAGCCAGTCGAACGTTTCAACTGGTCGATTTATGGCGACAGCCGACTCAACCATGCGCTGTCGCGCGCCGCGCCGCATGAGCATTTTCCTGATGGCGCGCCGGTCATGGAATGTGCGCATATCCGGGTGGAGCGCCAGACGTTGCGGCGCATGCCCGGCAGCGGCGATATCCTTTTCACGATCAGGATTTATCCGGACCCGATAGCCATGTTCGTAACGCATCCGCGCGGCGCGGCGCTGGCAGCGGGGCTGCTCGGCCAGCTGATGGCACTCAATGCAGAACAGCTGGCCTACAAGGGCCTTGTGCTGGCGCGCGAGCGGCTGGCGCTGGCATTGCAACAGCTGGCGGCGCGAGGCTATTCCGGTCCCGCAGTAAATTTGATGCTGGCAAAATAGGCCGCCACGTCGGCAATGTCCTTGGGTGACAATGTCGGCGCAATCTGGGACATCATGTCATTCTTGCGGTCGCCTGACTTGTAGGCGTTGAGCGAGTTGACCAGATAGAGCTCGGTCTGTCCGGCAAGGTTAGGAGCCTCCGGCAGCTTGGCGAGGCCGTCCACCAGCCCGTGGCAAGTCTGGCATTGCAGTGCTTTCTGGCGTCCGGCCTTGATGTCGCCGCCTGCGAGGACCGGAGTGACAAGGAGGGCAAAAAAAGCTGTGGCTGCAAAAAGCAATTGTCTCAACGGCACTGCAAATTTCTCCAGAACAGTCGGTTTAATATGAGCCGGACGCGGCGCTTTCCTTACCTGGAAAGGGCCGCGCGCGTTTTCAGAGTCAGCCTAGTTGCCGTAGGTGATGCGGTACACCGCGCCAGCCAGATCGTCCGTTACCAGCAACGAGCCGTCCTTCAGGGGGGCAACGTCAATCGGGCGGCCGAGATATTCGCCGGTGTCCTGCAGCCAGCCGTCAGCAAAGACTTCCATCTTGTCTGCCGTGCCGTCTTCCTTCAGCGTCGTAACCATGACGCGCCCTCCGCGCGGATCAACACGGTTCCACGAACCATGCTGCACCGAGAAAATGGCGTTGGCATATTTCTTCGGGAACATCGCGCCCTTGTAGAAGTTCATGCCGAGATCGGCGGCATGCGCTTCGGTCTCAACTTGCGGGAACACGATGTCAGCCGGAGGTGTGGCGTTCTTGTAGTCGTCGGTACGGGTGTGGCCGCCGCCATACCAGGGAAAGCCGAAATTCTGGCCAGCCTTGGTGATGCGGTTGAGTTCGCCCGGGGGAATGGTGTCACCCATGCCGTCGACCTGATTGTCAGTGAACCACAGAGTCTTGTCCTTCGGGTTGAAGTCCATGCCCACCGAGTTGCGCACGCCGTTGGCGTAAACCATACGATCCGAGCCATCGCGCTTCATCGAAATGATGCCGCCAATGCCGAGCGGCAGATACTTGTCAAACTTCTCCTGGCTCGGCACGTTGAAGGGTTGGCCCAGCGAAATATACAGGCGGTCATCGGGCCCGACGCGGCAGATGCGCGCAGTGTGATTGTAGGACTCTTCTTCAACCGGGATCAGTTCGCCCTGCTTGACGATCGGCACAGCGACTACGTCGTTGCTTTCGTAGAAAAATTCAGCAGCCGGATAAACAATTACTCGGTTGCGCTCGGCGATATAGAGGAAACCGTCCTTCGAGAAGCAGACACCGTGCGGAAGCTGCATGTCGAGCGAGGCGGCGAACACCTTCACGTCATCAGCCACGCCAGACTTGCCGCGATCCGTCAAGGCATAGACATGCTGCTTGCGGGTTGAAACGAAAGTGACAACACCATTGGGACCAACAGCGATGGCGCGCGCATCCGGCACCATGGCATAGAGCGCAATCTTGAAGCCAGGCGGCAGCTTGACTTTGGTGGCCAGCGTTTTCTTGATGGCGTCAACCTTGGGGCCGGACTGCGGAATCTGCGGCTGGTCGCCGCTGGCGCCGGTGACTTTGAACTTGCCAAGCGTGTCGAGATTGTCGGCGGAGACCATTGCGGTCGACGTCAACAGGGCAGCCGCCATGGCCGCCATGCACAGTACTGACTTCATGTAATCCTCCCGGATTTATGCGGGGATTTTCCCCCGGTGTGAGCGCAAGCCACCGCCCTCGGCGGTAACCGTAGCTGGGAGGGAAAAGATCAAATTGCAGCGCAGAATGCAATATGCACCTGCGCAAAAAGAGTAACAATTCCGCGTTGTCGTAGCATGATACCACAAAAACAACGGACAGGGTATACAACTAGCATTTTGTCCTTACGCTTTGGGCATTAAAGCCGCGCTTGCAGCAATAAATCCCGTCTCAATGCCATTCCAGTTGCGCAGCACAGGGCGGACACGCGGCGCGAGCGCGCGGGTTTCGCTGGCCGACAGTGGCATAAATCTGCTTGTCAGGCAGGCCATCAGCACCTCTGCGGCGCGTGTCGCGCCGTCGTCGCACTTGAGCGCAATGCCCAGACCCTGTCCGGGCAGGCTGGCACAGAAGACGCCCTCCGCGCCTGTCTTGGTGAAGGCGCGCGCGCCCAGCGCCGTCATCACATCGGTGTCAAACTGACCGCTCCCCGCCACCATGAAGGGATTGGCGGCAACCGCCGCCCGCAGCCTTGCGGCCGCCGCAGCGCGCAACGGGGCCATTCCCGTGCCACTTCCAAACCGCGCGAAGCCGAGCGCCAGCGCGCGCAGGGGCACGGCATAGGCTGGAATGGAGCAGCCGTCCGTGCCGCACAGGGCCGCATCCAGGCGCGCTCCGGTCAAAGCCTCAATCACCGCCTTGACCTCGCGCTGGACGATGTGGGCCGCGTGAACATATCCGCGTGGTTGTGCACCCAAGCCGCATGCGAGGCACAAAAATCCCGCATGCTTGCCTGAGCAGTTGTTGTGCAACGCAGTCGGCAGCGCGCCCGCGCGGGCAAGATCGCGGGCGGCACCAGCATTGGCCGGCCAGTGCACGCCGCATTCCAGCGCCGCCTCGCCCAGTCCAGCCCTGGCCAGCATCGCGGCTGCCGCCGCCACATGCGCGGCTTCACCCGAATGCGAGGAACAGGCGAGCGCCAGCTCCCCAGGAGTCAACCCAAACCTGTCGGCAATGCCACTCTCCACCAGCGGCAGCGCCTGCAGCGCCTTGACGGCGGAGCGCGCAAACACCGGCACGGTAATGTCGCCGAGCGCCAGCACCACCGCGCCATCCGCGTCACAGACCGCCACCGCGCCGCGATGCCGACTTTCGACACGGCCGCCACGCGTCACTTCCACAAGAACAGGATTTTCCATGCGTGAAACACCAAAGTGCAAATCTGCTGCAAATACAGGAAAACATGCGACACGCCCTTGCAGGGGCCCCGGCACCGTGAACTCCGTCAATGCAGTTTATCAGCTTTGCGCACATGTTGCAGCCAGATTGCCGCATTGCGCGATTACAGGGGATGATTTTGCTCTGGCAATAGGCTAGCAAGGCGCTCCGGCCAACGCCACGTTCGCGCCGCCAGACACTGGGATTCCAGCGACACATGGACGTTCTGAACCCCGCCCTTATTTCAAGCATCATTGAAATCATCATCATCAACGTGCTGCTGTCGGGCGACAACGCCGTTGTCATCGCGCTGGCCTGCCGATCCCTGCCGCCGGAGCAGCGCAAATGGGGCATTGGCCTCGGGTCGGGCGCTGCGGTGGTGCTGCGCATCCTGTTCACGCTGGTAGTTGTTCAGCTGCTTGCCCTGCCCTATCTCAAGTTGACCGGCGGGCTGCTGCTGCTGTGGATCGCGATCAAACTGGTGGTCGACGAGACCGACCATGCGGACGTCAAGGCCTCCAGCTCAATCTGGCGAGCCGTGCAGACGATTGCCATTGCGGACGCAGTCATGTCACTCGACAATGTTGTGGCCATCGCAGCGGCGGCCAAAGGCTCGATGCCGCTGATCATATTCGGCCTTGTCATCTCGATCCCGCTCGTGGTGTTTGGCTCGGCGGTGCTGCTGAAAGTGATCGAGCGTTTCCCGGTGCTGATCTGGGCAGGTGCGGCCCTGCTGGGCTGGGTGGCAGGCGACATCATCAGCGATGACCCGGCCGTGCATGCGCTGTTTGGCGCGCAGGCCGCTTCCGCCGAACGTTTCCTGCCGGCCGCCTGCGCGGCTCTGGTGCTGGGGCTGGCGTGGCTTTTGACGCGCCGCGCCGCGCCAGCCAAATCGTGATACAGCGCGTCTTGCGCACCGCCTGACGCAGACCCTGGCTGATCTGACCTGCTGGCCGTCCTTGCGGGCGCAGCGAGGCGAGGCAGTTCAGCGGTAGCAGGCGGTGCCCTCCAGGTTGCTTCGCTGCGGTCGCAAAGACGGTTGGGCGCGCAAAGAAATCAGTTCCGACGGCCTCTGGTTTCACAGCCCGCTGGCACTACACCCCGGAACCCGTCCGGGTGCATGGCACCGTGAAGTGCACGCCCCTGCCCCACAAGCAGAGCCGCTCAGGAACGCCCTGCGTCACCAAACACCATTCGTCCGGTCAGTATTTGCGGATCAGACTGACCAGCTTGCCCTGAATCTTCACCCGGTCAGGGCCGAATATGCGGGTTTCATAGGCCGGATTTGCGGCTTCGAGCGCGATCGAGGCACCCCGGCGACGCAGGCGTTTTAACGTCGCCTCCTCATCATCAATCAGGGCGACCACTATGTCGCCGGTCTCAGCCAGGTCCTGCTTGCGGATAATCACCGTGTCATTGTCAAAAATCCCGGCTTCGATCATCGAATCGCCGCGCACTTCCAGCGCAAAATGATCGCCGCCGGACAGAAATTCCGGTGCCACCGTTATTGTGTGGCTGCGTGTCTGGATGGCTGAAATTGGTGTGCCCGCAGCAATGCGCCCCATCACCGGGATCGAAATCGGGCCAGACGCCTCCTCCTCGAAGCCGCCGGCAATCGAGCGGACCTTGCCCAGTGTGCCCTCAATGACAGAGGGTGAAAACCGCCCGGCCCTCGGCTGATTCGACGGGGTCGACGATTCGGGCAGGCGCAAAACCTCCAGCGCCCGCGCGCGGTTTGGCAGGCGGCGGATGAACGAGCGCTCCTCAAGGGCGATAATCAGCCGGTGGATGCCCGACTTGGAGCGCAGGCCGAGCGCTTCCTTCATTTCGTCAAACGACGGCGGGATGCCCGATTCTTTCAGCCGCTCGTTGATGAAACGCAACAGCTCGCTTTGTTTTCTGGTCAGCATGGACGCGCAGTCTCCGGTTACGGCTGCCTCTCATCGGTTGCCCGCAGGGGCTCGGCCACCGCTGTGCGGACAGGCCAAAACGACTCAGGAGATATACCGTGAACGAACACTATATGTTCGCTGTGCGTTCCACAAGGACTTTATTGCCTCTTTGTTGTGGCAGGACTTCGCCTGCTGGCGGTTGCGCGACAGCCTTTCACCTTGCCGTGAACGCCGTGCATTAACCGGCAATGCCGTTGTATTGACCTGTTTGCGCGGCGTACCTTGGCTTTGTCAGGTCCGCCTGCGAGCGGAACCTTGAGCGTTTTATTATCCGTCGGCCACCTGGAGCTGCTGAATGTCCCATCCACCAACCCGGCGCGGCATTTTGCGGGGCGCGGCAGCTGCGGCGGCAGGTCTCGCCCTGCTCCCGGCTGCCGATGCTGAGGCGGGGCGCAGTCTTGGCGCAATAGCGGCGGCAGCGGACGTGCTGTTTGGGGCGGCCATCGCGCCGGTTATCCTGTCTGACCCGGCCTATGCGCAGCTTTACATCAACGAGGCGCGCGTCATCACCACCGACTATTCGCTCAAATTCGACGCGCTGCGCCCGGCCCGCGATGTGTTCAATTTTGACGGCGCCGACGCCTTGCTCGCGTTTGGCCAGAAGAACCGTCTGCCGCTGCGCGGGCACACGCTGGTGTGGAATGAAAATGCTCCCGAATGGCTGCGCCGCCTGTCCGGGCGCGAGGTTGAGCGCATTTTTGACGAGCATGTCGAGACGGTGGTCTCGCGCTATGCCGGCAAGCTGCATTCCTGGGATGTTGTCAACGAGCCGTTCTGGCCCGACCATGGCAAAGAAGGCGGTTACCGCGACGGTCCGTGGCTGGCAGCCATGGGGCCGGCCTATATCGAGCGGGCCTTCCGGCGGGTGGCAGCCATTGATCCGGGGGTCAAACTCTGCCTCAACGAAGCGCATTGCGAGAATGACAACAGCTATGGCCGGGCCATCCGCCCGCGCCTCGCACAATTGGTGGACCGCATGCAGCAAGCCGGCCTGCGTCTCGACGCGGTGGGGCTGCAATGCCACTTGCAGCCAGACATCGCGCGCGACAACGCCTTTGTGCGCAGGTATATTGAGCAGCTCGGTGGCGGCCAGGTTGATATTTATATCACCGAGCTTGACGTCAATGACGCGCCATTTGCCGGCAGCATCGCCGAGCGTGACGCGGCCAGTGCGCGCGAATATGAAAAGTTCCTGACGGAAATCCTGAAAGCGCCACGCGTCAAATCCATCATCCTGTGGGAACTGTCGGACAAGTACACATGGTATCTGAGCCTGCCCAAGGTTCAGGAAAACCTGAAACAGCGCGCCCCGCGCCCCCTGCCTTTCGACGAGCTGATGCAGCGCAAACCCGCCTATGCGGCCATTGCGCGGGCGCTGGCTTCCCGCCAGCTGTAAGCGCGCGCTGCCCTACATATGCGATATTTTCTGTGCCTGGCGGCTTGACCCTCGCGCGCGTGTCACCCATGTATCGCGCATGAAAATCACGCGGCCCTTCCGAACACTGGCAGCAGGCGTGCTGCTTTGCCTGTTTGCGGCAATGGCGCCCGGCGCCAGCGCCGATCCCGTTCACAGCGCGACGCCTGCGCCGCCCAGCGCCGGGCGTGGCCAGACCCCCGCAATTGGCGAGGCGCGCCCGACCGGTGCCGTGCTGCTGCTGGCCAGCGCCGGCCTCAGCGCCGATAGCCCGGCCTTGCGCGGGGGGCTGGCCTGGCGGGTTTTCAACGAGCGGGCGGAGCCGGACGGCACGCATGCCCTGATTGCCGAATCAACCGACGCCCAGCCCGGCTTTGCGCTGCCGGACGGCACTTACATCGTGCACGCAGCCTATGGCCTTGCCAGCGCGACGCGGCGTGTCGTGATCAACGGACGCAACGTCACCGAGCGTTTCAATCTTAATGCCGGAGCGCTGAAGATCACCGGCGTCATTGGCGATGCGCCGATTGCCCGCGCCAAAACCGCAATATCGATTTTTATTCCCGAGCGCGGCAATTCCGAGGCGAAGCTAGTGATGGCCAATGCCCGCGCAGGCGATGTCATCCGTTTGCCTGAGGGCAATTACCATATAGTCTCGACCTATCTGGAAATTCCCAAGCCCGGCACCCAGCCGGCCGGCTCGCCCGCCTTCAACCCGACCAACTCCATCATCACCGCAGATTTGCGCGTGGTGGCCGGCAAGCTCATCGAGGCGACGCTGAAGCACCGCGCCGCGACCCTGACGCTCAAGCTGGTCAACGGAGCGGGTGGCGAGGCACTGGCCAATACCACGTTCAACATATTGACGCCGGGCGGCGATCTCATCCGCGAGCTGATCGGCGCTTTTCCCTCGCTGGTGCTGGCCGAGGGCGAATATGTCGCCATCGCCCGGCATGACGAGAAGACCTTTCAGACGACGTTCAAGGTGCAGTCCGCGCAGGACCGCGATGTCGAAGTGCTGGCGCAGTAGGTTTGCGCGCGGCGCGATTGCGGTGCAGACTGGCGTAGCGTGAACTTTTTGCCGGGGCTTTCCATGCTGACGTTTTTTGTCGAAATCAAATGCGCCCTGGGCAAGACCTATGCGGTGGCCAGCGCCCTGGCTGAGGCGGAGATCGCCTCGGAAATCTACTCGATCGCCGGCGACTATGACATTCTCGCTAAATTCTATGTGCCGAAAGATACGGACATCGGCCATTTTGTCGGCGAAAAAGTCCAGATCATTCCCGGCATTCTCGACACACGCACGGTCATCACCTTCAAGGCGTTTTGAGTCCTGTGTCGCAGAAGCGCGAAGCCGCCCCAGCCAATCCTATCGCAAATGCTGCTCAACATAATGGCGCAGCACGGCGTTGATCCTGGTTTCATAGCCATGCCCCTGCGCCCGGAACCAGTCCAGCACATCGGCGTCAAGCCGCAGGGTTGCGGCTTCCGTGCGGACCGGCAGCGGGAGTTTTGCGGTGGCGAGGCCAATAGGCACAGTACCGATAGCGTCATCCGGATCGGTGCCATCGGGGACCGGCATGCGCGCGGCACGGATCCAGTCTGTCCGCGACTCGCCCCGTGCTTCCATGGCCGCGAGCGCTTCAGCTGTGTAGCGCACGATATGCTGTTTCTTCGTCTTCATGAGCCCTCCGCAAAGAAATCACCCGGACAATTTCGCCCCGCCAAAGCCAGACGAGCGTATAAAACGCACCGTCCATCCGTGTCGTTGTCTTCCATCGCGCCTCGCCGTCACGCGGCGACGGCAAGGTCGAGGTTGACCTTCCGTCAAAAAACCGGCCCGCCGCAATGAAATCAAGCCCACGCGACTTGATCGTCCGCTGCCGCTTGGTTTCATCCCATTCAAACTCAATCATTGTCGGAAGACTGCTTTTGACGCAAAATACAAGCACAAATTTGGCAAAGCGTAAATTACCCCGGAAATTTGTGGCAGCGGCTCTTGGCGGCGCGGCACTGGCATCGCCGACCCGGTCGGCAGGCATTTGACAGCGGGGGCCTGAAACCGCAATGCAGCAAGGAGCACCACCGGGTTTCGAGTCGGAAATGCATGTTCCGTTTCATCCTCTGCGCCGATGACTACGCGCTCTCGCCTGCGGTTTCGCGCGGTATCATCGAGGCGCTGTCGGCCGGGCGGATCAGCGCCACCGGCGTGATGACGACGCGCCCGGGCTGGCCGCAGACCGCCGCGGCGCTGCGGCCATACGCCGCCAGCGCCGACATCGGGCTGCATCTCAATCTCACGGTTGGCGCGCCGCTGACGCGCATGCCGCAGCTTGCGCCCGGCGGCGTGCTGCCGCCATTGCGCACGCTGCTGGCGCAGGCGCGCAGGGGCCTGTTGCCAGAAGCTGAAATCCGCGCCGAGATTGATGCGCAGCTCGACGCGTTTGCGCTGCACCGGCACAACCCGCCGGATTTTCTCGACGGGCACCAGCATGTGCAGCTGCTGCCCGGCGTGCGCGGCTGGATTTTTGACGCGCTGGAACAGCGCGGCCTTGCAGGCGCGGTCTATCTTCGCGGCGGGACCGACAGACTGACCGCGATCCTGCGGCGCAGGATACAGCTGGCCAAGGCGCTCTATGTGGCGCGCCTTGCGCGCGGCTTTGGGCGCGAGGCGCGGTCGCGGGGATTTGCCACAAACACCAGCTTTGCCGGTTTCAGCGGCTTTGACGCCAGTGCTGACACTGCCGCCGCCTTTTCCCGCTTTCTGACAGCCCCGGGCGCGCGCCATCTGGTCATGTGCCACCCTGGCCATGTCGATGCCGAACTTGTGGCGCTCGACCCGGTGACCGGCGCGCGCGAGCGCGAGCTGGCGTTTTTGATGTCCGACGCTTTTCCAGCGCTGCTCGCCCGCCATAGCGCGACGCTGGCGCGTTTTCGCGATCTGTAGCCCGCATGTCCCTGCCTGCCCGCCCGGATGAAGACGCGCTGATCGCGCGGTATTTCGCGCCCCTCGCCGGACCGGGCGCGCTGGGCCTGCGTGATGACGCCGCCGTGCTGCGCCCGCCGCCTGGCTGCGACATTGTGCTGACCAAGGACGCGCTGGTGGCGGGCGTGCATTTCTTTGCCAGTGATCCGCCCGGCGCGATTGCGCAGAAGGCCTTGCGGGTCAACCTGTCCGACCTTGCTGCAAAAGGCGCGGAACCGCTGGGCTTTCTGCTTGGCCTCGCCTTGCCGCCGGACTGGGCCGCAGACTGGCTGGCGGCGTTCGCGCAAGGGCTGGGCGAGGACGCGGGGCGTTTTGCCTGCCCGCTGCTGGGCGGCGACACGGTCAAGACGCCAGGGCCGCTGACCCTGTCGGTCACCGCGCTGGGCAGCGTGCCGCAGGGCCGCATGGTGCGCCGGCAAAGCGCGCGGGCAGGTGACCTGCTCTACGTGTCGGGCAGCATTGGCGATGCGGCGCTGGGGCTGCGCCTGCGCCTCGGCGCGGCAGCGGACGTGAGCTGGATTGCGGCGCTTGATGACGCGGGACGCGCCTATCTTGCCACCCGCTACCTGTTGCCGCAGCCGCGCCTCGGGCTGCGCGGCGCGCTGCTCGACTGCGCCAGCGCCGCCATGGATATTTCCGATGGTCTTGTTGGCGATTGCCGCAAGCTGCTGGGCGGTGGCGGTGTGAGCGGCGTAATTGAGCTTGCCCGTATGCCGCTGTCACCCGCCGTCCGCGCGGCAATCGCGCATGCGCCAGCCTTGTTTGGCACAGTGGTGACCGGCGGCGACGACTACGAAATTCTCTGCGCCGTGCCACCCGGCGAAGCCCCGCGTTTTGAGGCTGCGGCACTGGCCTGCGCCATTGCCGTCACCCGTATTGGCACGGTGACAGCCGGGGCCGGGCCGGTGCACTTCCTGTCGGCGTCCGGCGAGGCAGTGCTTTTCGCCAAGGCATCGTACACGCATTTTTAGTCCGCGCCCGGCCGGGCTGCCAGCGCCGGTTCGACCGGCGCGCCAAAACACTGTAGAGCTGTGCGCAATGCCCCATGATGCCTGCCACTGATGCCTGCCATTTCCGCGAGCCACCCTCCCATGCCGCCACGCGCCGACCGGCACGCGCATCCTGAGCTTTCCGTTGTCATTCCCATGTTCAACGAGGCGGAGAATATCGCGCCGCTGCTGGCCCGGCTGGTGCCGGTGCTTGAGGCCTGCGCCGCGTCGTTTGAAATCGTCTTTGTCGATGACGGCTCGCGTGACGCCACGCTGGAGCGGCTGCGCGCGCTGAACGCGCAGGACGCCCGCATCATCGCCGTGTCATTCAGCCGCAATTTCGGCAAGGAGATCGCCATCGCGGCAGGCCTCGACCATGCGCAGGGCCAGGCAGTGGTGATCATGGACGCCGATTTGCAGCATCCGCCTGAGACGATACCGGAATTCGTTCAGTTGTGGCGTGACGGCTTCAAACATGTCTTTGGCCGGCGCCGCGACCGCGCGGCCGAATCGGCGCTGCGCCGGGTGCTTGCCCGCCGCTTTTACGCGTTCATCAACGCTTTTGGCGAAGTCCGAATGGCGCAGGACGCGGGCGATTTCCGCCTGCTGGACGCCCGGGCGGTGGACGCACTGCGCAGCATGGGCGAGCGGGCGCGGTTCTCCAAGGGCCTCTATGCCTGGATCGGCTTCCGGTCGGTTGGCGTGCCTTTTGAGGTTGAGGCGCGCGCCAGCGGCACGACGAAATTCTCCTACCGCAAACTGACGCGGTTTGCGCTCGACGGGTTGATGTCCTTCTCCACCCTGCCGCTGCGCATCTGGACGATTGTCGGCCTTGCGGTGTCGCTGGTCGCCTTTGTCACCGCCCTGTATTTTCTCGCCCGCACTCTTGTCTACGGCATCGACGTCCCCGGCTTTGCCACGCTGATTGTCTCGCTGCTGTTTTTCTCCGGCATCCAGCTCATGTCGCTGGGCATTCTGGGCGAATATATCGGACGGATTTTTGCAGAAGTGAAACGCCGTCCGCTCTATCTTGTCGCCGAACGAATCGGACATACGACCCCGCGCAATGATTAAATCCCTTCTGTCGGTCGGCGGCTTCACCATCCTGTCGCGCCTGACGGGCCTGCTGCGCGACACCATTCTCAGTGGCGTGCTAGGCGCGGCGGGCCTGATGGACCTGTTCGGTTTCGGCTTTCGCCTGACCAACCATTTCCGCGCCATTTTCGGCGAGGGCGCTTTTAACGCTGCCTTCGTGCCTGCCTATGCCCGCACCATGGAAACACTCGGGGCGGGCGAGGCGCAGCGGTTTGCCAACCAGATGTTCACGCTGATGCTCGGCACGCAGCTGCTGATGCTGGCGCTGGCCTGGGGCTTCATGCCGGAAATTATCGCAACGCTGGCGCCGCGCTTCGCGCTGTCCCCCGAGAGTTTTGAGCTGGCGGTGACGCTGACGCGCATCACCTTCCCCTACCTGATGTTCATCACGCTGGTGACCCTGCTGACCGGCGCGCTCAACGCGCACCGGCGCTTTGCCGCTGGCGCCTTTGCGCCGGTGCTGCTCAATCTTGCGATGATTGTGTGCCTGTCCCTCGCGTGGCTGTTCCCCGGCGCGGCGCATGCGGCGGCGGGCGGCGTGTTTATCGCCGGCTTTCTCGAAATGCTGCTGCTGCTGGTTGCCGCCGCGCGGGCGGGCATTCCAGCGGAATTCTTCCGTCCACGCTGGACCAAAGAGGTCGCCGCGTTCTTCAAGGCCATCGTGCCCGCGGTCATCGGCTCGGCCGGCGTGCAGATTGCCATGCTGGCCGATTCGGTCATTGCCGCCAGCCTGCCCGAAGGCTCACTCTCGGCTATCTATTACGCCGACCGCATGTACCAGCTGCCCATTGGCGTCATCGGCATTGCGGCAGGCACGGTGCTGCTGCCGGAGATGAGCCGCCGCATCGCGGGGGGTGATCCGGGCGGCGCACTGCATGCGCAAAACCGCACCATGGCGCTGACAATCGCGCTGTCCGCGCCCTTCTGCGTGCTGTTTCTGCTGTTGCCGGAGCACGTCATGCGCGGCGTTTTTGTGCACGGGCGCTTCAGCGTTGCGGACGCCGGCGCGGCGGGCAGTGTGCTCGCCGCTTATGCATGGGGCCTGCTGGCCATTGTGCTGATACGCTCGGCAGTCGCCAGCTTTCAGGCGCGCGGCGACACGCGCACGCCGATGTTTGCCTCGCTTGCGGCGGTGGCGGTGAATGTTGCGCTGAAGCTGGTGCTGTACACGCGCTACGGCGCGGCCGGGCTGGCGTTTGCCACGGCGGCCGGGGCGTGGATCAATCTTGCCCTGCTGGCGGGACTGGCGTTGCGCGCGGGCTACATGCGCCCGGACGCGACCCTGGCAGGCACGGCGGCGGCCGCGGCCGGCGCGAGCCTGGTGCTGGCAGCCTTCGCTTATGCCGCGCCGGACTGGATTGCCGCAAACCTCGCGGACCTTGGCCCCTGGCGCTTTGCTGCACAGCTTGCCGCACTGGGCTGCGCCGGCGCGGTGATCTATGCTGGCGCCCTGCTGGCCGGGTTGCGGCTGCTGCGCGTGCCACTGCCCGGGCGGGCGTTGCGGCGGGCAACGGCAGCAGCCAAAGGAGACGACCGTGCAACTGAATAGTCTGTCTGCGAGGGTGGCCCTGCGTATTGCCGTTGTTGCCGCGCTGGCGGTGATCTGAAGAACTGAAACCTGCACGGACGCTGGCGGCATGGATGATTACACGCTTGTTGTGACTGCTGCCTGCCCGCTGGTGAGCGAGGTACGGCTGTATCGCGAAACGCTTGCGCACGTGATGCGGGAACATCCGGAAATTCCTGTTTTGCTGCCCTCCTTCGCGGCGGCGCTCGAACACGCAATTCAAAACCCGACGCATATTGAACAAAGCCACTCAAACTCGTATGTTTTTGTTGACGGGCATATAACAAACCGGTCCGGCGATCCGCTGCGCATTCCAGTCAAGATAATTGCCGGGACGTCGGCGCGGGTTAAAACTGCCTATTTTGCGGCGGGCGGCGGATCTCCAAGAAATATCGTCTGGAGACGGAAAGATGGCTAAGGCAAAAACATTCCGGGTCACCTATGACGCGCAGGCCGACGTGCTCTACATCAGCTTGCGCGAGACTCCCGCAATCCGCAGTATCGAGGGCGAGCGCGGCATCGTGTGGCGCTTTGACGAAAGCAACCAGCTTCTGGGCGCGACCATTGTTGATTTTGCTGAGCTCTGGATCGGCGAGCAGGCAGCACTGGCCCATGAATTATCCCGCCGCTTCGATATTTCGGCGCTTCAGGCGAGCGGCCTCGTCGCGCGGGCTGTGGACAACCGCAGAAACGCGTCCTGAAATATGCATCCTGATTCCCGGAAGGCCGACCCATGCTGCTCACTCACACCGACTGCCATCTCGTCATTGTCGATATTCAGGAAAAGCTGCTGCCCGCCATGGCCGGCAGCGCCGGCGTGCTGCGCAATGCGCTGAGGCTGGCCGCCGCAGCGCGGCATTTTGGCGTGCCGGTCACTATCTCGGAGCAATATCCCAAAGGCATTGGCCACACCGTGCCGGAACTGCTGGAGGCCGCCGGGCCGGATGCGGCGGTGGTCGAAAAAATGGAGTTTTCCTGCGCCCGGAATGAGGCGCTGAAAGCCCGCGCCGACGCGCTGCGCCGCGCCGGAAAAACCCAGCTGGTGCTGTGCGGAATTGAGGCCCACGTCTGCGTGCTGCAATCGGCGGTGGGTTTTGCTGATCTGGGTTATGGCGTCGCGGTGGTGTTTGATGCGGTCTCCTCGCGCGCCACTGCCTCATGCGATCTGGCGCTGGCGCGGCTGGCGCGGTCGGTCATCATGCCGGTTACAACGGAGATGGTGCTGTTCGAGTGGCTGCAACGCGCCGGGACGGCGGATTTCAAGGCGCTGCTGGGGCTGATCAAGTGAGCCGGCAGCGCAGCCTGTTTTGCTGGCGAGACCCAAGGTTACGGTGCGCTTTTCACACGTCCAGACAGACAAGCCCCCTCGCAAACCCCTGCAATAAATGCATATTGGGCACCAAGCCATAAAAGCGGGGAGCGGCCACAGGCATGGATGCGCAGACACAGATCATTCTCGTTGCTGGCGAGGCGCTGGTTGATCTCATTCCGCCGCCCGGCGGTGGCGACACGCTGCAGGTCGTGCTCGGCGGCTCGCCGTTCAACACCGCGATCGGCCTCGGGCGGCTTGGCGCGCCAGCCGCTTATGCGGGACGGCTGTCGCTCGATTCCAATGGCGAGCGTTTTGCCGCCGCGCTGGGCGCCAGCGGCGTCAGCCTTGAGTATGTGGCGCGCGACAAGGCGCCCAGTCCGCTCGCCTATGTCACCCCCGGCACAGCCGCCAGCGGCCCGCG
>JANLPP010000105.1:0-7282 GCA_031367295.1 Hyphomicrobiales bacterium
CACTGCACGCCCGCCCATCCCGAATATTCAAAGCTGCACGCGCTGGAGCAGCCGCTGCCGCAGATCGCCGGGATGAACGCGGCGATGGAGGCGCGCACCCGCGCGCTCGGCCTGACCATTCCGCAGGATGATCACCGCGTCGGCTCGGCCAGCGGCGAGGCCCCGGTTTTCACCTTCCGCTACGCGCTCTATGACGGCGTCAAGACCGGCGCGGCGGAAGGCAAGGCGGTTGCGCCGCTGATGGGCGCGTTCACCGGTTATGACGGCGGTGTCACCTCCACGCACGTTGCGCCAACGAGTTTTTTCATCGCCTATCCCGATCACGGCGTCATCTACCGTTTTGTGCCTCTCAGCCCATCAACGTGCGCCATGGAACTGATCTGGCTGGTGAAAGGCGATGCGGTTGAGGGGCTCGATTACGACCTTGAAAAACTCACCTGGCTGTGGCGCGTCACCAGCGAGGCCGACAAGCGCATTACCGAGGACAACCAGAAGGGCGTTAACTCGCGCTTTTACCAGCCGGGGCCGTATGCGCCATCGGAGCCGAATCTGATCCGCTACATCGAGTGGTATCTGGGCGAGGTGGCGTGAGGGCAGGCAAACCCGCCTGAAAAGCGGCGGAAACGAGCGCCCGGCCTCAAACCAAAAGGCCGTCGGCTCTGACCTGTTTGCTCACCACGCCGTCTTTGCGAGCGCAGCGAAGCAATCCAGAGGCCACAAGCGACTCCTGGATTGCGTCGCTTTGCTCGCAAAGACGGCGGAGCAGTTCGTAGAGTCACCGTCCATTGGCCCCGGCCTCAATCCACCCCCGGCGCCAGCTGGCCTTCCAGCATCATCCGCGCCCGCGCCCGCAGTTTTTCCGTCTCGCTCTTCAATTGCCCGCAGGCGGCCAGAATATCGCGGCCGCGCGGCGTGCGCACCGGCGAGGCGTAGCCGGCATTGAAAACCACGTCGGAGAAGGCCTCGATCACGCCCCAGTCCGAGCATTCATACTGTGTGCCGGGCCACGGGTTGAAGGGGATGAGGTTGATCTTGGCCGGAATGCCCTTGAGCAGCCGCACCAGCTGGCGCGCCTCGGCAAGGCTGTCATTGACGCCCTTCAGCATCACATATTCAAAGGTAATGCGCCGCGCGTTCGACACGCCGGGGTAGTTGCGGCAGGCGTCCAGCAAATCCTTGATCGGATATTTTTTGTTGAGCGGCACCAGCTCGTCGCGCAGCGCGTCATTGGTGGCGTGCAGCGAAATTGCCAGCATGGTGCCCGCCTGCGTGCCCAGCGGGCCGATTTCCGGCACCACGCCGGAGGTTGAGACGGTGATGCGGCGGCGTGAGATCGACAGGCCCTCGCCGTCGGTCAGCACGCTGGCCGCGTCGCAGACATGGGCGGAATTGTAGAGCGGCTCGCCCATGCCCATGAACACGATGTTCGACACGAACCGCGAGCCTTCGGCCGGCAGAAAACCATCCGTTGGCGGCGTCTGGCCCGGAAAATCGCCGAGCCGGTCGCGCGCCACCACCAGCTGCTGGACAATCTCCTGCGCTGTCAGGTTGCGCACGAGTTTTTGCGTGCCGGTGTGGCAGAACGTGCAGTTGAGCGTGCAGCCGACCTGGCTCGACACGCACAAGGTGCCCCGGTCTTTCTCGGGAATATAGACGCATTCAATCTCCGCGCCCCGGTCATGCGGCCCGGTCGGGGGCATGCGCAGCAGCCATTTGCGCGTGCCGTCACTGGAAATCTGTTCGCTCGTCACGCTGGCGCGCTCCAGCGTGTAATGCTCCGCCAGTTTTACGCGCAGGCCTTTGGCGACGTTGAGCATGCCGTCAAACGAATGCAGGCCGTGGAAATAAATCCAGTGCCACAGCTGCGCCACGCGCATTTTGATCTCGCGCTCCGGCACGCCGATGGCGGCAAGCTTTTGCGCAAGGCCGGCGCGGGTGAGGCCAACGAGCGAGGGTTTGGGGGCGGAGGCGGTTGGGGCGGTGGTCATCTCTGGTCTTTCTGGCGCGCCCCATAGCATGCCCCCGTGTTCCCTCCAACTTCAGCGCATTTTAGTTCATCAAACAATTTCGAAACTGGACCGGCAATCGAACCTCGAGAAGAAGCGGTCTTTGTCGCCAGTCTCCCTCGTCCGATACCTCGTACCATGTTCACTGCCGCGCATCTTCGCCCTCTTGAGGGGCAATCACACCTTCCGCGCGACAGGCGTCACGGCGTATTTGAACAACGGCAGCACGCTCGAAAAAGCGGCCCGGATGGCCAACCACGCAAGCACCCGCATGACGCAGCTTTACGACCGGCGCGCAAAGGACGTGACGCTGGACGAGGTGAAGCGCGTGGTGATTTGAACAATGACGCAGCTCAGGGATCATCCGCCCGAAGCGGCAACAATGTCTTTCATCAGCATGGACAAGTGGCGCTCATCGGTGGGCGAGGGCACGAAGCCAAAACGACGGTAAAATGCGGCAGCCGCGTCGTCTTTGGCGTGAACGGCCAGTGCACGCACGCCGACAATATCGGCAACCTGCAAAGTCCGGCGCAGCGCATCCAGCAACAGCCCCGCGCCGATGCGGCGACCTTGCCATTCACTATGCACAGCAAGGCGCGCGAGCACGAGCAGCGGAACCCGATGATGCGGCATCCCTTTGGCTGCTCGCGCAGGCGCATCGGCATGCTGAATGTCACTGGCGACGATGGTGTGGAAGCCGGTGACAGCAGCACCGCTCACGCCGACATGCGTTTGGAACCCCGCTGTTCACCGGACACCGGTAGCTGGCGCCCTTTCCCAAAACCGGTTTATCCCCCTGTCGGTGACAGGCGTCCCGGTCCCCTTGATCTGTCCATACCCCGGCGTGGAGCGCGGGAACGCGGCGTGTCCGCAGGGCAGTCGCAGCTCCCGCGCGTTATCAGGCCGGCCGGCTCGACACCTGGCTGCTGGCTGTCACGGCAACAGCCGGTTACCCTGCGGTGATTGCCGCCGCGGCAACGCAGACACCGACCGCCTGAGCCTCGCCCGTGTCTGATGCTGGCCAAATGTGCCGGCAAATCGAAAAGCGCGCGGCTCGGGGGTCTCGTGAATTGTTTTATCGCCGCCCCTCCGCATAGCCACAGGCTATCGACACCGGAGCAACCGGGTAGTTTCCATCCGCCGCAGCCCGGGCGAACTTGAGACCGCACACATTGCTCCGGTGATCGGCCTCAAGAAATGCATCAAATGCGCGGCGGCGGGGGCGACAGCCTGTGCATGCAGGCCGTGACGGCGCAGGGGTAAGCGGCATGCCGCTGGCGCAACAGTTCGGCTTTCTGCTGGTATGCAGCGTCCCCGCGCATCGCGTGCTGAAGGAATTATTAGCCGAGGTGTTGAAACAGGCTTTCCGTCAGGGCAATCCACCAGACAAGGGGATTACCCCCAGCTCGTAACGCCCGCAGCCGAAGGCGGCGTCCGCGCCGATATGGCAGGTTGCGCCCAGCGCCAGCATTGCGCCCAGATCGGCAAACGTTGCATCGGCGCCGCCGATTTCCAGCTGCCCGACAAAGCCGCGCATCGGGATGGCGCGGTCCTGGCGGCGCGAGCCGCGCGTCCAGGTCACAGTGTCGCCATCGCTGAAGCGGTAATCGAGCGCGCGGGCGCGGGCGGCGAGGCTTTGCCGGTCGAACGCTGTGCCCAGCGTCACGTCATGCCAACGGGCAAGGGCCTCTATTTTCAGGGCAAGGCCGGTGATGAGGCTGGCCGGCTTTTCGCGCGGGTCCGCGCCGGTGAGGGCGAGCGGCGAGAGGAAATCGAGACGGTAGGCGTGCGCGGGCGGCGGCGGGGTGACGCCTTCGGTCTGCGTGAGGCGGCGGCCGAGGATTTCAATTTTGGGGACGAACAGGCCGGTCGCGCCGCGCCAGTCCACCCCCTGCGCCAGCGCCGCCGTCATCGCCTCGGCGGCGGCAGGGAGCCAGTCGTTGGCAAAACCGAACAGGGTCAGTGTGACGTCAAGATCGCCATGGACTGGATCAAGCGCCAGCAGCCAGGGCGAGGCATGGTCATAGCCGCCGCTGAGCCGCCCCTGCTTGCGCCACAGCGGCTCAAAAGCGCAGGGCGGCGTCCACGGGCAGGGCCGGTCATCGAGCGCCTGATGTGAGGCCCCCGCCATCAGTTTTTCGCCAAAAGCTCCCCGGATACGCCCCGGCAGACCCGCGTCAATGATGAGATGGGCGACGCCGGCAAGCCGCCAGGTGATGAGCCCGCGCTGCCACAAGGCGCAGAGGTCTGTGAGCGTGACAGCGTGGGCGGGCGCGTCAAGCCGCTGGCGGATTTCGCCGTGCGGGTTGGCGGCGCGGTCGTGCAGGGGGGTTGGGCGCGGTGTCATGCCTTCGCCAATGAAGCGACCATCAGCGCTGGACTGTCACACGGATTGGCGGTGACCGCCCGTTGGCAATGGGCACAGCAAGAAGTCGGCTTTTGGCAGATGTTGACGGGTCCGGGTCTTTGCTGAAGTTGGCATTGACGAGACCGCGCAATTTGCCATGCTCATTGGGCGTGGGCAGATAGGCCGCTTTCTGGTCTTTAACCAGCGCTTCGCCCATCACCGGATCGCTGACACCCAGAAATTCGAGGATGTCGTCGCTTTGCGGCCATTTCGGATCTGATTTCTGCAGGCAGGCTTTCATGTGGGTCTCGAATATGCGCAGGAAAGGCGTCAGCGAACGCCCGCCGCGCCCCATCCATCCGGCGTCGGCACCGGGTTTCATCTGCTGCTCAAGTTCCCTTATTTTTTCAGCGGCAGACCCGCCCGGCAGATTAGGCTCCAGCGTCACCTTCACCGCCTCAACCCGCGCCTGTCCCGCGCCCGCATTCCGCGCGCGGCCCATCATATGCCGGTAAGGCTTTGCCGTGTCACCGCCATGGGTGATGGTCCAGAGCAGCGCGCCGATTTCTTCGGCAGTCACATTGTGCAGGCGGATCGCGCCGCGAAACAGCAACTCGCCGCGGGACGCGCGCGGTTTCAGCAAACGCAGTTTTGACATCGTGCTGTCGCTGGCGGCCTTGTTGTCAAATGATGTAAGCGTGGCGCGGATCGCCTGTTCCGCCGCGCCGAGTTTTGGCCCCGGAAAGCGGGCGAAATAGCGCTTGCGGCCGGCGAGTTTAACATCGACGATTTTTCCGTTGCGGTCTTCTGGCGTGTAGTCCTTGATCGGCCCGCGCAAATAAAACGGCGCGAAGGAGGCGCGGGGGGCCATTGCAATTGTTGTGATGTCTTCGGTGACAGTGGCAGCAGCTTCGTCCAGCAGCGTGGCAAAACCAAACGCGACGCGGCCCTTGCGGGCGAGGCCCTCGGGGGTTTTGCCCGCTTCCAGATCACTGCCTGCCGCAACGCGCTTGCTGGCGGCCTCGTCAAGATCGATCAGGTCATACACATGCCCAAACAGCGCCTCGGTCATGTCCGGCGCTTGCGGATCAACCGCATGCGCTGTCTGCCGCTTCAAAATATCGCCGACGCTGTTGGCGTGCGGCAGCTTGAACAGCCGCGTCAGGCCCATGGCGAAGCCGGGCTTCTCGTCCTGCTTTTCCAGATTACCTGAATAAAACACCGGGATACGGCGGCTGTCCGCCAGCGTTGGCGCAATGACTGCAAAGGAACCATCGGCGATGCGTTTCGTCTTGCCGGGCTTGGAGTTAATGAGATTGAAACGCTCGAAAACATCGTGCCGCAAGCGGTGCTCCTTCGCGCCGGGCAGGTCGAGAAACACATATTCGCGCTTCTTCTGGTTGCCAGCGTGCGGCGAACGCTCCTGCTCGTCCAGTGTCCGCGCGTCTATGTCGCGCAACGATGGCGAGTTGGACGAAAACACGAACCATCCCGCCCGCCCGCCCGCGCCGGGAATGACATGGTCTGACGCTGTGGGGTCATTGGGTCTGGCCGACGGGTCCGGTACGAAGGTTGTCGTGGCAGTGGTTTCAAAATCGAACAGCGGTTTGCGTGGCGCGCCGCCGCGCGCATACCCCGCCTTCGCATAGCGCTCGCCCAGTTTCAGCCCCAGCCAGTCACGGTGCCAGTCGCCATTGGCGGTTGGCCTGCCGCCGTTGAACGCGGCGGGCAGGGCGCGGATGCGCACAATTTTCCTGTCGCAGGGTGTCAGCACATAGTCGCTCAGGCCCTGCTTTTTCTCCGCCTCGTTCGCTGGCTGCAATTTCAGCCACCCCGCGCCAAACGCCGGGTTGGTCCAGGCGAGGCGCGCCGCGCCCGGCCCCGCGCCCTGCTTGAACAGCGGATGGGTAAAATCCCGTACTCCATAGGTGTGGTGCTTGTTGACCTGGGTCAGGCGCGAGCGGGTGACGATGCCGAAGGCGGCGCGCAGCATGCCGCGCAGGGATGCGCCGGGAATGACGTGGGGGCCGTCTTTGCCAAGGCGCATCGGCCCGCTGACGCCGCTTGGGTCGGCGACGCCAATCAGCATCGGCGTCTCAAACGCCCAGTCAACCTCAATCTCGCCGGTAAAGCCGTTGGCAAGCGGAAAGCCCCAGTTGGCAACTTTGGTTTCCTCTTGCGCCAGCACGACACGCTCATCGATGGTGACAAAGCGGTAGGGCGCGGTCAGCATCTCGGCGGGCGGCGGATCGCGCGGGCGGGCGGCGCCCTGCGGGCTGCCTGTGATTGGCCCGCGCTGAACCGGGGCAGGGGCCGCACCGCGCCGGTCAAGCGCCGCCTGCGCAATCGGCGCGAGGTCGTGGTCATCCATATCCTCAAACGGCGGATATTCGGCCAGCGTTTCGAGAATTTCCTTGCGCGACATGACATGGCGCGGATCGCGCTTGAGCAGAATCTCCAGCGCCTTTGGCAGGTGTTTGTGATCACTCATCCCAAACGCCTTTCTCGCGCTCGTCGATCTTGAACCAGCCAAACCCCTTGCCCCAGGCGTGGCCAAGAGTCAGGCCGGTTGCGTCGGCTTTGGCGGCAGTGGCATTGTCTCGCTTGCCGCCCATGTCTTCGACCAGCTGGCGGAACAGCGCTTCATCCGCCGCAACCAGCTCGCCCGCGCCGGATCGTCCCCGCAGCGCCAGCCCGATTTGCAGCCTGACGCCAATCACCGCCAGCATCGTGAACAGCGCGTTGTCAATCGGCGCGCCGGAGAAATGGTCGAGTTTTACGGAAGCGACCGGCAACTCCTCGCCGCCCGAAAACTGCATGGTCTCCAGCGCCAGCAGCCCGGCAAAGCCGGTGACGCCGAACAGGCGCTCGACGGATGTGAGTTTGAGCGCCGCCACATCGCCCGGCTTTTTCACAGTGCGGTCGGGCG